>JBKOZZ010000020.1:0-81581 GCA_046726155.1 Acidobacteriota bacterium | reverse complement strand
GAACTCGACGTGGCGGTGCGTGTCGTCCTTAGACTGGGTCTCTACCAGTTACGGTTCCTCACGCGTGTGCCTGCTTCAGCTGCTGTCAATGAATCAGTCAACCTGGTTTATTTCGCGCGGCTGCGCTCGGCGGGCGCTCTGGTTAACGCAGTTCTTCGTCGGGCGGCGCGCGAGCCGGAAGTAGATCCCAGCAGCAGCATAATCGATCCGCTTGAGCGAGTTGCTGTCGCCACTTCACATCCTCTCTGGCTGATTGAGCGGTGGACCAGGGCGCTCGGCGCCGATGAAGCGCAAGCGTTTGCCGCCGCTAATAACGAAGCGGCGCCACTCGCATTTCGGGTGGTGAATAGCCGCGCGCGAGCGGCAGAACTGTGCGAGCGTTTGCGACAATCGGGAGCGGAGCTGGTTCCCTCAAAAGTAGTTAAGGACGCGTGGCGAATAAGCGGGGCGGGAAGTCTGTTGGCGGAGCTAGCGGCGCAGGGGATGGTTTATCAGCAGGACGAAGCCTCGCAGCTAGTTGCCGAAGCGCTTGGTGTACAAGCCGGGCAACGCGTGCTGGATCTTTGTGCGGCGCCTGGAGGTAAGACCACTCAAATTGCCGACCAATCCCTCAGTTCCAGGCCGATCTCCCCAATGGTAGTCGCTTCAGATCTATACGAGCATCGGCTGAGGACCGTGGTTTCATTAGCAAAATTGCACCAATTGACGAATATTCACTGTCTTGCACTCGACGGTCTCCAGCCTCTCCCGCTCGTGGAAAACACTTTTGACCGCGTATTAGTTGATGCCCCATGTTCCGGAACGGGCACTCTCAGGCGCAACCCCGAAATACGATGGCGCATCTCACCCGCTGACATACTGGATTTGTCCCAGCGCCAGAAGCAACTTCTTTTCAATGCCGCGCGAGTAGTCAAACCCGGAGGGCGGCTGATCTATTCGACTTGCTCAGTCGAACCCGACGAAAATGAAGGTGTAGTAGAAACGTTCCTTGAAAACAACGAGACCTTCAGGCTGGGTCAGTTGCCGCTGCACCGGTCACTGATAACTGGGTCGGGTGCGGCGCGAACGTGGCCACAGCGAGATGATACGGACGGTTTTTTCATCTGTGCTCTTGAACGTAAAAGCGAGTGACTATCTGTATCAGCGCGAGAATTCGTTGCCTTGCGAGCCTGTGTACCGGATGTTAGACTTCGCCGCTTGGTAGGCCACTGAGTAGTTCAGGGCTGGAGTTAGCTAGTGAATATAGCCACCGGGATACTCTCGGCACTTCGAAGAATCGGCATTGTGATCGCAATAGCGATCGTTTTTGTGTTTGGCCTAGCCACGACAGTGTATCTGTCACTCCGTAGCCCCGAAGTGAAAGTTCCCGATGTTGTGGGCAAGGATCGCTTCGAGGCGGAGCGCGTGTTAGGCGACGCAGGGTTAAACTTTCGCGTTCGCGCTACCAGAGCGAGTAGTGAAATGAAGGCCGACACGGTTTTGTTTCAGTTGCCGCGAGGCGGCGAGATCGTTAAGGCCGGCCAAACGGTCGCCATGGACATTAGCCGGACCGTCAAAGAGGGAGAGACCTCGGAAGTTGCCGCTCCGGAAAAGACAGAGGAGAAACGCTCCAACCAAATCGCAAACGAAGTCGCCTCGGCGAACGAAAACAAACCCAAGCGCAACAAAAACGCCAATAAGAACACAAACGGTAATCTGAACGTCAATGCCGGAAATGACAACGCGAATGCCAGTCGCCCGACAACGCCGGTGGTTAACAAAAATGCCAATATGGGAAATACGAACAGGGGCACAAACCTGAATTCCAATGGCCGGCCAGTGAATGGAAATACCAACACGAATCGAAGCGTCAACCAGAATGCGAACGTGCATCCGGCCACGGTGAAGCCTTCGCCGACTGTGAAACCCAACCGGGAGAATCGCTGACGTTTGCCGGTTTGATTTAAGATTGCCCAGCAATTGGCAATACGGTCACTTGATGATGAATGGCAGGACAATTGATATCGCCCCGTCGATCTTGTCGGCCGACTTTTCGCGTCTCAGCGAGGAGATAGAAGCAGTAACGCGCGGCGGGGCGACGATCCTTCATGTGGATGTAATGGATGGGCATTTCGTTCCCAACCTGACGGTCGGTTTGCCGGTCGTTAAGTCAATCGCCCAGACTACTAAACTGCCGATAGACGCCCACTTGATGATCTCCGAACCGGGCCGGTATGCACAGCAGTTTGTCGAGGCGGGGGCTATGATGGTTTCAGTGCATATGGAAGCGGATGCACATCTGCACCGAACACTGGCCTCGATCAAGGGAGCAGGAGCGCAGGCAGGCGTCGTTCTCAACCCGGCGACGCCCATCGAGAGTTTGGGGGAAGCATTGCCGTTCGCGGATTATGTGCTCGTGATGTCAGTCAACCCGGGTTTTGGCGGGCAGAAGTTCATACAAACGTCGGTCGACAAGGTGAGACGCCTAAGGCGCATGATTCAGGAGCGGCAACTCGAGACACGAATTGAAATAGATGGTGGCATCGATCTGGAAAATATCGCATCCGTTGTAGCTGCGGGCGCGGAGATTATCGTAGCTGGTTCTGCTATTTTTGGTGCGGCCGATCCGGAAGCGGCAGTACGTGGACTGCGCGAAGCAACCGTGCAATGGGTTTAGGAAGTTTCGAAGGCTACAGTCTTTAGTTAGAGGGTTTTGGAGGTTTAGTTATGCATTCTCGCTTAAGAGGTCATTTAGTAGTTTGCGTCGCGCTTATTTTGGCTTTGGCCTTTACTGCGCTGGCACAGGGTGGCGCGCAGAGCGAGCTTTCGCCGCTTCAACGTCTTGACGTGATGCGATCAAAGCTCGACTTGATGCGGCGCTCTCTCAATAGTGCTATCTCTTCAATGGAGCCAAAGAGCGCCTCAAGCGAGAAGGAGAAGAAGAATCCTGACGATCCACGCGAGCGGCTTCGCGGTCTCGACAAAGAAGCAGCGTCGATACTTTCCGAAGTTAACGATGTACGCGGTAAACAGGACCGCTCAGAGCGTTACGATCCGACTATTCTCGACCGGCTGGAGACTTCGGTAGCAGAGATTGATACTCGGGTGCAAGCTGGGCTACAGGCAACCGCGAGCGCCAGAGGCGCGGGAGTGACCGGAAATACCGCGCCTGCTAAAAAGAAAAAGAAGGGCCGTCTTTTTGGTCTTCTGGGTGGAGGCGGCGACGACAAGTATGAGGATTTGACCGGCGCACCAGCCCCTGGACGTGATCGCGTACTCTTCGAGGAAGCTACCAAAGAAGTACGAAAAGGAAACCATGAAACCGGCCGGCTGCTCTTTTCAACAATCATTAACACGTATCCTGATTCAGCATTCCTGCCGCTGGCAAAACTTGCGATAGCTGACTCCTTCTATTTGGAAGGAACAACCGCCGCGTTGGTTCAAGCAGCCCAGGGCTACTTAGACTGGCTTACTTTTTTCCCCACCGATCCTCTCGCTGATGATGCCATGTTGAAAGTGGCGGAATCCGAGATGAGACAGATGGGGCTTTCGGATCGCGACATAACTCACGCCCGCAAAGCCGAACAGCGTCTGAAGGCGCTCTTGCAGCAGTATCCGCAGAGCAATCTTCGCCCGATTGTCGAAGATCGCCTGCGTGAAGCGCAGGAAAGCCTGGCAATGCATGGTTATCAAATCGGGAATTTTTATTTGGATGCTCGCTATAAGGGCCATAAAGGTGGCCTTAAAGGAGCACAGTCTCGCTTCAAGGAAGTGAACGAGAAATATCCAAACTTCTCTCTTAGGGACGGCGTGCTATTTAAGTTGGCCTACACGTACCAGCAGGAAGAAGAGCCGGATGAAGCTGCAAAGTACTACCAGGAATTGCTGCGTTACTTTCCCAACAGCGATTTCGCCGAAAAGGCGAAAGAGCAGCTGGGCATCATCGGTGCGCCCGTTCCTGACCCTGATCCCTTCCGGAAGAATCTGGCTCCTCCGGCGCACCCGGGGCTTGTGGGAAACTTGATGAAGGAAGTTTTGGGAAGAGTTGACGTTACGGTCAATACCGATGGCATACTAATTAGCAAGGACAAGAAAAAGGACAACAGTGATTTGATTGACGAAGCCCTGAAATACAATGGGCAACTGCCTTCCAACGTAATGCCGGTAGCGCCTGTCCAGCGCGGAACAACTCGTCCCGCTTCTACTAATCCGGGCACCCCGCCGGCAACTCAAAATGCGGCTCAGCCCCCGCAGATTGCGCCCGCAACTTCAGCTCCGAGGCAGATAAAGCCATAGGGCAATAGTATCAAGTTAGGCGCTGCTTTCAACCGGCCCGTTGTGATTTCATAACGGGCCTGTTTTTGTTTACGAGGACTTGAAACTTTCAACTTGCCCCCTTGCTCCTGGCCATCAAATTGACGGATGATTAAGCGGGCAACTGAGAATGGAAACTTCTACCGCCGCAAACGGGAACGTTCAATCTGAATTGGAGCGTCGTCATAAAACGACAGCGACCACGGTCTTGTCGCTTCTGATCGCAGTAATCCTTTTATCCGTTGTCGCTTTTGTTAGTCAGAAGTTCCTGACGCCTCAAACTAACCCATTGCTTGATATCGTCGTTCGTATCAGCATCCTAGTTTTCGGCCTGGGCGCCATCGCGCTTCGACGCACGCAATTTGCGAAGATGCGTTTGCAGGACATTGCCGCCCTCCAGGGCGCCTCCGGGCTATTAATCACTTTGCAGAGAACGACGCTGCGGGTCGCGATGATCGGAATTGTAATCTCGGTCCTGGGTTTTATGGCCACACTCTTTACGGGGTTTCCTTTGTACACCTATCAAGCTGGAGTTGTTGCGGTGGCTGTGCTGCTGTATGGCTATCCGGTCCGTAGCTCATGGGAACAGGCCGTTCGGCGATTCTTACCGGAGACCGGCCCCAATCCCGTAGAAAGCCCCAGTTAATCAGGCCAAACTTACGAAGCGAATAGTGTTGATCTAGCCGCCCCAAAAGTGAATCAGTCTTCTCTCAGTCTTCCTTCCTTTGCCAAGATCAACTGGAGTCTGCAAATCCTTGGCAAACGCCCGGATGGATATCACGAAGTAAGAACCCTGCTGCAAACAATTTCACTTCACGACGACATTCACTTTGAGCTAAGTGATAACGAGGCAGTTTCGCTGTCCTGCGACGAGCCTGAGATTCCAACAGACCACGAGAACCTTATCGTACGTGCCGCCTATGCATTGAAAGAGCGCTGCAAAGTAGAACAGGGCGCGCGCATTCGACTCGAGAAGAGAATTCCTACCAAAGCCGGACTTGGCGGAGCGTCATCAAACGCCGCCGTTTCCCTGGTGGCGTTGGCTCATCTCTGGCAGATCGAACCAACTGCTTTTGAGTTGGAGATTGCCGAGACCCTGGGAGCAGACGTGCCGTTTTTCCTAATCGGCGGCTGCGCCCGCGCGACCGGAACAGGCACGACAATTTCAACGTTGCCCGATGAAACAGAACCTGTTCAACAGCACCTTATCGTGATCACTCCAAACGTCGGTGTTTCAACCGCTGCGGCTTACGCCGCCGTTAATTCCCGTGCCTTGACAACAAAGAATGCGGACTCTATTCTTTCTGTTTCGCGAAGCGAGGCAAATTCACGACATTCACAGCCGTGTGCTCTGCATGAGAATCTTAAGAACGATTTTGAGTCGGTGATCTTTGATATTGAGCCTGAGATTCGACGAACTAAAGAAATCCTACTTCAGGCTGGTGCTCTTGGCGCGTTATTAGCTGGAAGTGGTTCAAGCGTATTTGGTATCTTTGCCGACCAGGAAGATCAGCAGCGCGCCGTTAACGAAATAAAACTGGAAGCCGGTTGGCGCCTCTTTCCTTGTGTTACAGTTTCGCGGAATGAATACCTCCGCGCCCTTGGTTCGCGGGATGTTTTATTCTTACGCTCTTTCAACTTTGGATCCGATATTGGGGCGTAGCCAAGTGGTAAGGCACCGGTCTTTGGAACCGGCATTCGTAGGTTCGAATCCTCCCGCCCCAGCCATCTTTGGAAAAACTACCGATGATCGATGATCGATGACCGACGACCGGTGTCAGAAGTTAACCACCGTCTGCGGTCTTCCGTCCTCCGTCGGTTTTAATTATGGGCACAACTGGCGGCATTAAGGTCTTTTCGGGAAACGCAAATCCGAAACTGGCGGAAGAGATTGCCCGTCACCTGGGTTGCGACATGGGGCGCGCCTTCACGGAACGATTCTCCGACGGGGAATTTAATTTCCAGATCGATGAGAACGTGCGCGGCGGCGATGTATTTATCGTGCAGCCCACTTGTCCGCCTACTGACGAGAATTTGATGGAGCTGCTGATAATGCTCGACGCCTTTCGTCGATCTTCGGCTGAGCGTATTACGGCAGTTATTCCCTACTACGGTTACGGGCGCTCGGATAAGAAAGATCGGCCCCGCGTGCCAATCTCAGCAAAGCTGGTGGCGAATCTAATCGCAGTGGCCGGTGCTGATCGCCTGTTGACGATTGACCTGCACGCTGCGCAGATTCAGGGGTTCTTTGATATCCCGGTTGACCACCTTTACTCGGCTCCGGTAATGATCGGTTACTACCAGGAGAATCCGCTGCCGAATCTGACGGTAGTTGCTCCTGACACCGGCGGCGCGGAACGGGCCCGCGCATATGCCAAGCGACTGGATGCAGAACTTGCGCTGTGCGATAAGCGTCGCGAAAAAGCCAACGTGGCGGAAGTGATGAACGTTGTCGGGGATGTGCGCGGCCGCAGTTGTTTGATTGCCGATGATATGTGCGACACCGGTGGCTCGTTGACGAAAGTGGCCAGAGCATTGAAGAATGCTGGAGCTGAAAGAATTCATGCCTGCTTCACGCATGCGGTTTTATCGGGGCAGGCAGTAAAGCAGCTCGATGAATCTGAAATCGAGCAGATAATGATTACAAATACAATTCCGCTACGCGATCACGCGTGCGAGTTGAAAAAGATAAAAGTACTTAGTATCGCGCCGCTTCTGGCGAAAGCGATCAAGTCGATCCACGAGGAAACCAGCGTTTCCTCGCTCTTCGTATAGCGAAGGGCAAACACTGATGGCTTAAGTAGAAGTCCATCAGCGATCCACTCAAGGAGTTTAGAGTTCAACCTTTAGGTTGCTTCCCGCTCGATAACAAGCTGAAGCTTGAACTCTAAACTGCTTGAGTGGATCGCTGAACGTCTGTAAAGAGGAGTAGTCATGGCAGAACAGAAAGACATTACGGTTCGCGCAAAAACGCGAGCAGGTCGCGGCAAGAATGATGCGCGGCGCGCGAGACGCGAGGGAATGGTTCCAATTTCCGTTTACGGCGGCGAGGGCGACAGCGTGGCAGCACTCGCCCCGTTAAGAGACCTGGCCGCCATTCTCCGCTCAGAATCTGGCCGTAACACGATCTTCACGATCGACATTGAAGGCGTTGGCGCCAGTGAAGTGATGTTTCATGAACGCCAGATTGATCCTGTACGCGGCCGGCTCCTGCATGCTGATCTCACTCGCCTGGTGAAAGGTCAGAAAATTGAAGTCACCGTGCCGCTGCACCTCGTAGGCGAGCCGATGGGCGTTCGTGAAGAGCAGGGTGTGCTTGAGCAGATCATTCGAGAGATCGAAATTCGCTGCGAGCCTCGTGAAATTCCCGACGTCATAAACGCCGATGTTTCGAATCTCGGCGTTCACGATGTCCTCCACATTTCCGACATTATGGTTGACGAGCGGATTGAGATTCTTAACCCGCCTGAAACAGTGATTGCGACAGTAGGCATAATTAAGGAAGAGCCTGTTGCGGTGCCTGTTGTTGAGGAGGAAGCTCCTGCTGAGCCGGAAGTAATCGGCAAGGGTAAGAAAGAAGAAGAGGAAGGCGAAGAGCCGGAAAAGGGCAAGAAGGAATAGAACATTGCCGATTTGCAATTGCCGGTTGCCGATTGCAAAAACGCCGAGTTTTTTCACTGACATGAATTGGCAATCGGAAATTGGCAATTGGCAATGGTTTTGATCGTTGGCTTGGGAAATCCCGGCAAAGAGTATGAATGCTCGCGCCACAATCTCGGATTCATGTTGATTGACAAACTCTCAAGGGACGAGGGTATTGAAGTAAAGCGGCGCGAATGCCAATCCCTCGTGGGTCGCGGCGAGCTTGAAGGATGCGCTGTAAAACTCGTAAAACCGCAGACCTATATGAACCTGAGCGGAGCAGCGGTTGCCTGTCTGCTTGCGAAACACAAGCAGCCGGACCCGGGCGAGAACCTGGTGGTGATATCCGATGATTTGGCATTACCTTTTGGGAAGATTCGCATTCGCGCAAGGGGTTCGGCAGGCGGTCACAACGGCCTGAAGTCGATTATTGCGGCGGTTGGAACGAATGAGTTCACACGGTTTCGGATCGGCATTCAGCCGGAGCATCACGTACCTGATGCTAAACGGTTTGTGCTCGATTCATTTTCCGGCGCGGTACGGCCGGAAGTTGAAAAGATTTTAGAAAAAGGCGCTGAGGCGATCCGTGCCATCCTGAGGGATGGTGTTTTGAAAGCTATGTCAGAATACAACCAGTAAATCGCAAGTAGTAAATCGTAAATGGTCGCACCATTTGCTATTTACCATTTTTCTATTTACCGGTAAGGAGATTGATTTTGGAAACGCAAAGACAATACGAAGTGGTATTCATCGTTGACCCGACAGCGGACGATGATGAAGTGACGCGGCTTACCGAGAGTCTGAAGCAAATCGCGACGGACCAGGGCGGCACCGTGACTAAAACCGAAAGCATGGGCAGGCGCCAACTGGCCTACGAGATTCTTCATAAGACCGAAGGCAGCTTTGTGCTGCTCGAAATTGAAGGATCGGGTAAAGAGATTGGCGAATTGGAGCGACGCATGCGGGTTAACGATCGCATCATTCGCTATATCACCGTGCGGGTCGATGAGGATCGTCGCCGTGCTGAAAAGTTTAAAACGAAGCGTGCTCGCAAAGCTGCGAAGAGGCCAAGTGGTAAGGATAATCAGAGGCGAAGTCCTGCGGCTGAGTTTTCTGGCGCGGACGTCGAGGCTGAGGAAGATGCCGCGTAACCGACGGCTGAGATTCAGGGTCCGGTGAGCTTGGATCAATGGCGGTCGTGGCTCGCTTGTTTTCCCGTTTACCGTTCACGATTCACTGTTTAAGAGGTAATTATGTCAACAAATTATGAAGATCGAGGACGCCGCTACAACGGCGACGATGATTTCGACCGAGGTCGTCCTACCCAGGGCCGCGGTGGTCGGCGCATTCGCCGGCGCCGAATTTGCCGTTTTTGTATTGAAAAGGTAGACATCATTGATTTCAAAGACGCCAGGTTTCTGGGAAATTTTATTCCTGAACGCGGCAAGATTCTGCCCCGGCGAATTTCGGGAAACTGCGCGATTCATCAGCGCATGCTTGCCGAGGCAATCAAACGCGCGCGCAATATCGCGTTGCTGCCGTATACGACTGACTAAAGTCGAAAGAGGGAACGGACTAAGGAAGGAGCTGCCACATGGCGCACACTAAAATACTTTTACGTCAAGACGTTGATGACCTCGGCGCTCGCGGTGAGATAGTTCGGGTTAGGGCCGGTTACGCGCGCAACTACCTTCTGCCTCGCAAGCTGGCCGTAGAAGCCACTGCGAATAACGTTAAGCAGATCGAGCAGGAGCGCGCCGCGCTACTTAAGAAGGAAGCGAACGAACGCTCGACCGCTGAGGGTCAGGCAGAACAGATAAGCAAGCTGGTCCTGGAGTTTAAGCGCAAAGCCGGCGAACAAGGCGCCCTGTATGGCTCGGTGACCTCGATGGATATCGCCGAGGCGCTGAAGGAGCGTGGCTATGAGATCGATCGACATCGTCTGCACCTGCGCGAACCACTTAAGCGCCTGGGCGAGTTTACAGTGCCGCTGCGACTCCATCGCGAAGTCTCAATTGATCTAAAGGTTAAGGTCGTCCCGGAAGGTGAAGTTATCGTCGGCCATCTGACTCCCGAGCAGGAGGTAGAGCTTGCGAAACAGGTTGAACCTAAACAAGAGAAATCAGCCGAAGAAGGTGAATAGCTTGAAATCGGAGCGCTCGTTGTAACTTAAAACGCCTAACCGAGTGCGGGCGAAAATGCACTGTAGTATAGTTTCGACGCCGTAAGTTTTGGTTTGAACTTACGGCGTTGTTCTATCTTGTAACAAACTTCGACAAATGGCCACTGCTGATCCCATACGCGAGCAATCGCTCGAGCGTTCGCTGCCAAACAGCGCTGAGGCAGAACGCGCGATTCTTGGCGGCATCATTCTTGACAACGGTCTTATCAGCCAGGCAATCGAGTTGCTGCGACCGGAGGACTTTTATGTACCTTCGCACCGGCGAATCTTCGTCGCGATGACGGCACTTTTTGAGCGTGGCGCCGAAATTAATCCCATCCTCATTGGCGAAGAACTCAAGAAAGATAACGCGCTCGAATCGGTTGGTGGCATTAGTTTCATCACCAACCTTACCTACGGCCTCCCGCATTCCACCAACATCGCGCATTACGCGAAGATAGTTCGCGGAAAGTCAATGCTGCGCCAGCTCATCAGGGCAGCGAATAAAATTACGCAGGAAGCTCTGGAACAGGAAGACGAACCGGAGATCATTCTCGATCATGCCGAACACGCCATTTTCGAGCTGGCTGATGAACGCATCCGCCAGGGATTCGTTCACGTTAAGCCGGTCGCGGAGCAACTGTTGGAAAAGATTCAGGAGATGGAAGGTCGTGCGGCGGTCTTGACCGGACTGACCACCGGTTTTGCCGATCTCGACAGGCTGACTTCAGGTCTTCAACGCCAGGATTTGATCATCCTTGCCGCTCGACCTTCAATGGGGAAGACAAGCTTTGCGCTGATGCTGGCAGAAAATGCAGCCATTCATGTTCCGGGTGCGGTCGTGGGCATCTTTTCGCTGGAGATGTCCAAAGAAGCACTGGTCATGCGCATGCTGTGTTCGCAAGGCAATATCGACGCCCAACGCTTTCGCAATGGATTCCTTTCGCGGCCCGAGTGGGCGCAGATTGCAAAGTCGCTGGGCACGCTAGCCGACGCGAGAATATTCCTTGACGATACGGCCGGCATCACAGTTCTCGAGATGCGTGCGAAGGCGCGCCGGCTGGCGGCCGAACAAAAGCGTCTCGACCTGATTGTCGTTGACTACCTTCAGTTAATGAGTGGCTCGGCAAAACGTTTCGAATCGCGACAGCAGGAGGTGTCGCAAATTTCCCGCGAACTCAAGGGGCTGGCGAAGGAGTTGAATGTTCCGCTGGTGGCGCTGTCGCAACTTTCGCGAGCGCCGGAGTCGCGTTCAGATCACCGTCCGCAGCTTGCAGATTTGCGCGAGTCAGGCGCGCTCGAGCAGGACGCCGACGTTGTCGCTTTCATCTACCGGCCCGAGCAATACAAAACTCCAGAGGAACGAGATAGTCTGCCTGACGATCAGAAGAATGTTGCTGAACTGATTGTGGCCAAGCAGCGCAACGGTCCCACCGATACCATCCAACTCCGCTTTACTCCTTCAAGCATGCGCTTTGATAATCTCTACCGCGAATAGACCCGGTCCCATGAGTTCAGTACCATCACGCGGTATCGACGAGGTGATAATTCTCGCTGCGGTGTCATGAGGTCGGTACCACCTCGCGGTAGCGGGTGGGTCTCCCTCGTGATTTTGACTCCTTCTTGACAGGATAAA
Organism: Acidobacteriota bacterium; assembly: GCA_046726155.1. Lineage (GTDB taxonomy): Bacteria > Acidobacteriota > Blastocatellia > Pyrinomonadales > Pyrinomonadaceae > PSRF01. The sequence continues at coordinate 69,849 of JBKOZZ010000020.1, read as the reverse complement.
ACGTCTGAGATAGATTGCCGCTGCAATTCTCCGGAAGTCTCGTTAGCGTGCGACTCACACCCCTCGCGGCCTCACGTCAACGAAATTCATATCAGGACAATGCCAGATTACACCTTCTGCACAGATGGTTTAGTCCAGCAGTATCTTGCTCATTTGTGTTTGTTGAATGAGGAGTAAGATCATGTCAAAAAATTTTGAAGTTCACCCAAGCATCGGTATCGCGCGGGTTGGAAATAGCCCCAGCGAGAGCGAGTTTTTCCTGGGGCCAGAACCGGGTGTAGCGCCACCAGAAAAATATCGAGATAGCAGCGGCCAGTATAAACGACAAGCCGCGCGCTTCCGCGTTTTCGATTGTGAGCGCGACAGAAAGGGAAAACTTCTCAGGGCGACCGAAGTTGACCCGACAATAGCCCGAATCACCTGGACCGTTCACATGGTTAACCGCAAAGGTGCGGCGCCCCGTTTCACGGGCACGGGGAATCGCAACCAAGCTACCGGTGATGATTCCAAAGACCAGAACTTAATTATTGATCCCGGGGAGAAGAGTGTGACCGGTTCTAATCAGGGACCAGTATTACTTGATGCCGGTAAGTTCATGGGCGTCGCCGTGCCGTTGGGCAGTATCCGCACAGACGAAGCGGGCCGGTTGATTGTGCTCGGCGGTTTCGGCACTTCTGATTCTGTTCCCCCACAGCCGAATCCCTCGCTCCCAATTCAAAACTTTGCCGACAGTGACGGCTGGCACGATGACGTCTCGGATGGACCAGTAAGGGCAAAGGTTACTTTGATTAAGACCGGCAAGGTTGCGGAAGCGAAACCGGCGTGGGTGATCGTAACGCCGCCGGACTTTGCGCCAGAGATTCAAAACCTGATTACTCTCTACGATGCAGCCTATCAGGTGGCGGTGGAGCGAGGACTTCGCACGGTTCCCAGGAAACCCTCCTTTACTGGCGATATTCAACCAATCCTCAACCGTGCCGTCGGCTATCAGTGGGTCAACAAATACAATCGTAGGGGGCACGGAGGAGGAACTCCCGGCGATTTCTCAGTTGATTGGTCCCAACTCGCCGACCCCGCCAGGTCGCGGCCTTTTGCAAAAAATATCCTTGCGCAAATGCGGAATCCAAATAAGCCCGAACCCCCTGCGCCGGTACCGCATTCTGTAATGCCGCGTCTTCATGATGAGACCAACTCAACTCAAGTCTTGCCGTTGACGAAAACTCAGTATGCTGTTCTTCAGCAATGGGCGAACGGAAATTACGTTAACGATCTCGGCCAGGCTCCGCCGCCAGTGTTGCTTCCGGATGCGCTGGATCGTGCTGCTTTGGACGCTTGCGCTGGTGGCGCCTTCTTCCCCGGTATTGAAGCGGGAAGAATCATGAAGCAGAAGAAGAGTTATAGTGAAGCCTTCCGGCTTGATGTGAATGCGCTAAAGCCCGGACAGGTTACGCAAGGTAACGCCTTGCCCTGGCAGGCAGATTTTTATGAGTGCAGATGGGAGGGACAATCTTTCATTGGCTGGTGGCCGGCGCAACGTCCCGATCATATTCGGCCTGAAGCAGACCCGACCAAGACCAAGGACTGGATGCGTGGCATTGGCAGCGATCTGGCCATGACGAGAGACTGGCATCACCTGGGCATTGTCGTAAGGAAGGCGGGCCCTCCGGAACTTTTCGTAGAAACCGAGCGCGATCCGGCATTCCTACCGAAGTAGCCTGGGTCGTGAGCACTAAGGTAGAAGGTTAAAAGCTTGTGTGGCGAACCGGCATCCTAAAGGTGAACTCTGAAGTGTGGGCTTCAAACAAGTTTCTGTAGTGCTGTAAGACATAGGCGCTTTCATCACGAATAGAGAAAAGCTGAATGGGAACTGACGTGGTCGTCATCGGTGGTGGCCCGGCGGGAACCTCGTGTGCGATCGCCCTGGCGAAGGCCGGGCGCAGTGTTGTTGTGTTGGAGCGTTCGCGCTACGACAGGACCCGCGTGGGAGAGACCTTGCCTCCGGCAATCCGCACTTTGTTGCGAGAACTGGGGGTGTGGGAGCGGTTCATCGCCGACAAGCACACACCCTCGCCTGGCATCCTCTCTGTTTGGGGTGACACTGAAGTTTACGAGAACGATTTTATTCTTAGTCCTCACGGTTCCGGCTGGCACATCAATCGTCAGCGATTCGATCAAATGTTGGCGGAGGCCGCAGAAGATGCTGGTGCTGTTGTGTATCGCTCGGCAGCCGTCGCGTCATGTATCCAGCAACCGTCAGGCGATTGGCTGATCAAAACAGAATGCGATAAGAAAGCAATCAGCTTTCAGGCGGGCTTTCTGGTGAATGCCACTGGACGCTGCGGGTTGTCTACCTCTCCCACCGGAAAGGAAAGGATCTTCTATGACAAGCTCGTCGCTGCTGTGAAACTCCTGAGCGTTAAATCAACTAAAGGTGAATGCGATGCTCGCGCACTGGTTGAAGCAAGCGATAACGGGTGGTGGTATTCCGCGTTTCTTCCTCAAGCTTGTCTCATTGTGGCGTACATGACTGACGCGGATCAGATTCCAAAAGGTGACATGAAGCTCGCGAAGACCTGGCAACAGCAACTTGAAAGGGTTCCACATACACGTAAGCGAGTCGCCAGTTGTGTGCAAAATGCCGAACTCAGAATTGTCGCGGCCAATAGTTATCGAAGAATCTCCATCAAGGACATCAACTGCCTGATGATTGGCGATGCGGCGGTCGCTTTCGATCCGCTTTCAGCTCAAGGCATTTACAAAGCGCTCGAAGCCGGACTCGCGGCCGGCGTTGCTATTGTGAGACATCAGCAGGGACAGCCGAACGCCCTTGATAACTATCAACAGCAGGTGATGAAGGGCTTTGCTCAATATTTGCGAGCCAGAACGGACTACTATGAACGGGAAAAGCGCTGGCCCGAGAGTGTGTTCTGGAGACGAAGGCATCTCTCAACCGTCGCCTCTACCGTTTAACGTAGGTGCCGGCCACAGACGAAATTAACTAATGGAGAAATGACCGCTATAAACGGCACTACTTCAACGAGCTCTGTTTGTCCAACGGGCTGGCTTGATGGCTATAATGCCTCAATGTCTGTTTCACGGGAAAGCAATCTCAACAGTCACCGTCCGACGTGGGCTGAGATCGATAGCAATGCGCTTGCGGCGAATTACCATATCGTCAAAGACCGGGTTGGTCCGAATGTAAAAGTGATGGCAGTCGTAAAGGCCAACGCTTACGGACATGGTGCCGTGAAGTGTGCCCAGCGACTGGAGAAAGAAGGCGCTGATTGGTTTGGCGTGGCGCTGCCAGAGGAGGGAATTCAACTAAGAAACGCCGGAATTACCAGGCCCATCCTTTGTCTTGCGGGGTTCTGGGGTGAACAAGCAACTGCTTGCATCCAGCATAGCCTCGTTCCGGTAGTCTATCGCCTGGAGTTGATCGAAGCATTCGATCACGCTGCACGCGAGCGGGGCGTCGTCGCCGATGTGCATGTCAAAGTTGATACTGGTATGGGAAGGCTTGGCGTGCGCTACGATGAAGTTTCGGAATTTGCAGTTGCTTTGAAGCGTTTTCCCAACGTTCGCGTAGACGGTTTGATGACCCACTTCGCAGCTGCTGACGAACCATCATGTGGGCCGCTCACCAAAGATCAGATTCAGCGCTTTGAAAACACACTCGAGGCTTTTCGCTCGCACGGTCATACGCCGACTTATCACCATCTCGCCAATTCTGCCGGAATCTTTGCTCAGCCCAATGCCTGGGGAAACATGGTGCGGCCCGGTGGCGTGCTCTACGGACTCTGGCGTGACATCCTCGCTCCGTCAGATCGCGATGAAAAATTCCAGCCTGTCATGTCGCTTCATACGCGTATCACACTGCTCAAGTGGGTGCCGCTGGGAGAGACCGTCGGCTATGGCTGCACCTTCGAGGCTTCGCGCAAGACGCACGTGGCGATAATTCCGATTGGCTATGACGATGGTTACATGCGCGCATTGTCCAATCGCGGCCACGCAATCATCCGCGGTGTTTACGCCACGGTCATCGGCAGGATTTCCATGGATCTCACGATAATTGATGTTACAAACGTGCCTGATGTGCAACTGGACGATGAAGTAATACTCATGGGCCACGATGCCGGGTTATCGATAACTGCTGAGGACCTCGCGAAGACTGCGGGAACACTTTCGTATGAAGTTACTTGCGGAATAAGTGAGCGGGTGCCGCGAATCTATGGGTAAACTTCAAAAGAAGATGGTAGTTGCCAGAACACCTATTGCATGTCAATGGAACCAGCAAAACTAATCATTAGCGCCAATGAACGCGATAACGTTACGGCGCTGCTCTATCCCGCCCCGGAGAAACTCAGGGTTGGCGCTACCGTGATTCTGGGCCACGGCGCCGGCGCCCCTCAACTGCATCCATTCATGCGTCTCTTCGCGAGCGGTATGGCCGAGCGTGGCTTTGACGCGATGACTTTCAATTTCGTGTACATGGAGCAGGGTCGTCACGTACCCGATCCGAACGCGAAACTCGAGTCCTGCTATCGTGCCGTAATCGACGCGGCCAGGCAGCACAAAAAGTTGAAGGGGAACAAGCTGGTGATCGGCGGCAAATCAATGGGCGGTCGCATCGCATCGCAGGTTGCTGCCGGTCCGGACAGTGCGGATAAGGTCGCAGCCCTGGTCTTTCTTGGCTATCCACTTCACCCGCCGGGGAAGCCCGACAAGCTTCGCGACGGTCACCTTCCGCAGATCAAGGCGCCCATGCTCTTCGTGCAAGGCTCACGCGATTCCTTTGGCACACCTGACGAACTCCGCGGCGTGATAAAAAGGCTTCACTTGCCGGCAACGCTCTTGGCGATCGAAGGCGGCGATCATTCCTTAAAAGTGCCCAAGAGTCTTGGTGTTTCGCAACAACAAGTGTACGAATCTACGATTGAAGAAATCGCCCGCTGGCTGGGTCCGAATTAAGACGGCCGTCAAACGTTGCACGGCTCTGAAATCTCTATCGGAACCTCTCGAGATCTTGCTGTTAGAATTCGCGGGCTTAAGCGAATTTAGGATCGCAGTTACAGCAGGAACTCGCGCGCGAGGGTCCGCACCGCGGTTTCGCGATATCTCCTTCTGCCTATTTGACGTTTTACCATAACCTTATCCTGTTGTTAGCACGCGCGGCCGCGAGCGTCTTTCCGTCCGGCGAAAACGATACCGACAAAATTGGATATTCCTGTCCTTGCTCCTGCAGTGTGAGTAATTCCTGCCGGTTTTTTGTTCGGTCCCAGAGCTCGACATTCATATCCCAATGGCTAGTATCGGTGTCCCAAATCTTGACTGATGCATCCCAGCCCCCAGTAGCCAGCCTTTTGTCATCGGTCGAAAAAGCTATCGCCTGGACTGGGGCAGTGTGTCCGCGAAGGATCACCGGTTCCCCCACGGTTACCGTGTTCCAGATCTTCACTGTGGTGTCGGCGTAACCGGTGGCTAGCCTTTGGCCGTCATTGGAAAATGCTATGGAGAGCACAGGACCAGAATGACATTTAATCTGTTTCAACGATTTTCCGGTCCGCGTATCAAACAACTCCAGATCACCATTCAGCATGCCGGCGGCAAGAATACTCAAATCAGAAGAAAACGTAATCAACGAGAAGATATGGTCAGGCGGTAAAAGTACCTTAGATACAGTCGTTAACTTATTCCCGGTGGCGTAGATTGTGACACCCTCTTCTTGAGTCCAGGTAGCCAGTCGATCACCCCTCTGCGAAAAGGACATCAAGAATTTATTACGATTGTCCGATCTCGCGGCTCCTTCCAGCCTTGCGCTTTCTTTCCACGTGTTCATGTCCCAGAGCGTTATGATTCCTTTGGGATCCCAGGTGGCAATCGTCTTCGCTGCTGGTGAGAAAGCCAGGGAAGCGATATCCATTCTCGCGTTATCATCGGAGCGTTGCTGAAAGATCTCCTTCATTGTTGCCGTATCCCAGAAACTTACGCGTCCCGCCTGACTAACAGCGCCGAGCACCTTTCCGTCCGATGAAAACTTTATGAAAGATGTCTGATCAGGGAGTTGTGGGAACGACGTGTAGGCGATGTCGTTTTTCGGACTCGTATCCCATATCCCAACTGTCTTGTCAGAGCTACCCGTAGCCAGGTAATTCTCCGAAATAAAAGCAACGGACAGGATAGAGTCGGAATGTCCAGTTAACACTGCTTGCGCCCGACACTCGTTAGAAGCGTCATTTTTAGAAGAAGGCAAACAATCAGTTTTCCAAACCTTTACGCTCCCATTATGGCTTGCCGAAGCCAGGATTCTCCCATCTCGTGAAAAGGCCATCGAGGAGATGGACTTGGGATGTGCTGAAAACGTTGTCATTTCCCTTTGTGTCCCTACGTCCCATACGTCGATGCTGCCATCAGCTCTACCCTTAGCCAGGATTTTGCCGTCAGGGGAAAACGCCATGGTTGTCACGCTGTTACTATCGGCATCCTGTCCCGGCAGATTCGTTCTGTCGCGCCTGACCTCCTGCAAACGTCCCACTGGCTGCAGCGTTTGCGCTTGCAACAGATCGACATTCCCGTCAGAGCTACCAACGGCAAGGATTCCATTGATTGAGATTGCCAGGGCCAGAAATGCCTCTGAAGACATTTCGGATCTTTGTTTCACTAAATTGAATGTCTTTGAATCCCACACCTGTATCGTGTTCTTACTATTCTCGGGGTTGTTTTCATCGCGCTTGGCGAGGCTTAGTACAATTAGCTTTCCGTCAGCTGAAATCGCCAGTGATTGAACATTCGTCTTGTTATCATAAGCCTGAGTGTGCTCTCCGTTAGGAGTCTCAGCAGGATCGAACTCATTCAAATCCGCCAGCTTATGCCCGTTCGACAAGTCCCATAACTTTGCTTCCTTCTCTGTACTATCCACTGTCGCGAGTATTTTTCCATCAGGTGAGAAGATGACCCGCGATGGTTGTTCCTGTAGCTTATATCGCTTTATTTCGGCGCCGGTTTTTGCATCCCACAAAGTGACAGCGCCGTCCGCGCTGGCGGAGGCGAGTTGAGATCTGTCGGGAATCAATGCTACGGATAGCACGGCGGAATCCGAGCCCTTTAATGTGTATTGCAGAGATTTATTAGGTCGGGTTGAGAAATACCACTCAAAGCCGCGCAGGTCATCATAGTCGTCAGTCGAAAGGGTACCCAATAACTGATACATTCTGGCGAAGTCCCCTCGATCAAACTCGCTGCGTGCCGAGTTAATGTTCTCCGCATAGATTAAAAGTCTGCTGAGCTCTTTTTCTCGCCGGGCTCGGTCCCAATAAAACAGACAAAAAAGAAAGGCCAATATGAAAACGGCAGCGATTGCCTGAGTTCGCCTAAGCTTGCGTTGCCGCCGTTTCTGCTGTTCCTCTTTTGCTTGAACAAATGCTTGTCGGCTGGATTCAAGGAAAGCCATCGCGCCATTAAATATTTCCTTGTCGCGCAGCTTCCGCGGCTTATCGGAAGTCGCGTCCGCATATCCCTTCTGTATGACCTCGAGGTCGCAATGGTAACGCGAGGCCCAAACCGCATTAGGTCTTTCGCGTTCGACCCATTTCAGGGCGTAGTCAATCTCCAGACCGGTTAGCAGTCCTGCCCGGTCTTCCTTATGTAGTTGGGCAGTTTCGACCAACCGACGATAAATATTTGCCGAGCGGGCTTCCTCTTCTACCCACTTATTCAGCTTCGTCCAGTTGCGAATCAAGCTTTCGTGAGAGATATCGATTGAGGTATCCCCTTTTAGGGACTTCTTCCAGGAGGGCATCAAGAACGATCTGTCTTCCTGCCGGAAAACATTAATAACGGCTACGATCTCTTTGATCTTTCCTCCGGTAATGGCGCGTATGTCTTTTAGTTTCGTCGCGCGGCGGGTTTCACGATTACTAGCTCCCTTTTCAGTGAGACACTTAAAGAGCTTTTCCGCAATCTCCTGATTTCGTTTCGACTTTAAATCAGCGAAAGCCTCATCGGCGTGCCGAGACAACGCCTCAGCCATTGTTCCAATCGCTTCGTAATGACAAGTACCAATAGGCTCATTTTCGACCTTATTGGTTTCCCAATTGTCCCACGTGCGCATTAGCGCATGCTGAAGAATTGGAAGTTGATCCGGGTTATCTCCCATATCGTTGAGGAGCTGATTAACCAACTGCGGCGTGATTTCTGCACCGCGGATCTTTATTGGGCCTTTAATGGCTTCGCGACGTTGATCGCGCGTGAGCCGCGGAATAAGATATTGGCCCTCATTAATAGCTTCTGGGAGATCCCAAAATGCCGCACAGTCTCCCAGGTAATCCGACCTCATCGTTAAGACAACATAGATCGGAATTTGGCGCTGGCTTCTGGCTGCGAGAAGCAATTTCACAAAGGCCGCCGCCTGATTCCCGTGAGGACTCATCTCTGAAATTCTGGCATAGCGGAAGAGTTCTTCGAATTGATCTACTACTACGAGGAGATTTTCTTCGGCGGACATCTTTGCCTCGCGAGCTGCTTCGACGAGTCCCAGGTCACCTCGGCGCAAACTTACCTCGGTGATCTGCGCCTGAATTTCGCCATTTTTTGCTATCTCCTGCGGGTAAGCGGCTTCAAGAATCAGCCGGTTGAGTTTTTCTATTTCCAAATTCGAAAGATTATTCTGACCCTTACTCAAGAGCTTTTTCGCGTCACCTTTGATCTGTACCCTTTCAAAGTCCCTTGCCTGATAGAAGTTCCGCTGCTTCAGTACTTCGTTGAATGTCTGAACGAACTCCGATTTGCCATCGTCGGAATTCCGTCCCTGGGCAACTTTCAAAATCGCGTCCCGCTTCTCCTGTGGCAATATCTCCATAACCCTGCCACCAGGGTTGTGCGAGTGTTCTTCCGCTTCATTGCTTAGCCGGGAGCATAAACTTTGCCAATCGATGGCTTCAGTCATCTTAAACAGTGACGAACCGTTTTCTTTAGACCGGTCGCCAAATACGCGCCGATGGTTCAGTGCTAACGCAAGCTCCCGGATTGGGTCCTCTTTCGGACGAAACAAAGCTACTCGCCAATTAGGAGCGGCAGACATCATCCCGCCGTACAAGGCGGGCAGCAGTCCGGCTTTAACAAGCGACGACTTTCCGCTTCCGGATGTGCCGACAACAGCCAGAAAACGCATCTCGGAAAGTTTGCCGACCATTTGTTCATACTGTTCCTCGCGTCCGAAAAACAGTTCATGTTCTTCAAACTCGAAAGGTCGCAAGCCGGGAAAAGGGTTACGCTCGCTCATGTTTCGCCTCCTTGGCATACATCGGAGCAATAGTCTCGACCTGTCTAAGAAAAGGCCTTATGGACTCGAGTGAGAATTCGCCAAAATTTTTCATTATCAGGGCTTCAGGGGTATCAAAAGCCCTTTTTTGATCAGTCTCAGGCCCGGCCACATAAATGCCCTTGGCAAGCAGTGGCTTCTTGTCTCGAAAGACATCAATTCGTCGTAAATCTTTGAGCTTCCATTCCATGGTGTTGGCGCCGCCATAAAAGATGAGTACCGCATCGCATAACCGGAGGTTCTCTTTGTGGCCGCTCACGACCCGACTGCCCTCTTTGAAAGGAAGCAAAACTTCATATTCCTGCTGCGTAAGCGAACTCTGAAGCGGAGCGGCGGCAGCGAGGTCCTGCTTATCGCATATGAGGTACACGCGTTTGCGTGCGTCCTTTCCGGCGCTCGCGTCATGGTTAAACTTGAGCTTCTCTTGGATTGTCGTTTTCAGGTCTTCCAGGTTGGCGCCACAAAGCACGTCTGCATTTTCGTAAACTGCGGGGTCGTTTCGCAGATAATCGAGGAATTCCTGATAGCCTGATCCATGCCCGGCCAAGCCCGTCGGCATCCAGATCAAACGCGAGTACTCCGGATCGCTCTCACTCCGACTCATCGCCAACTCATGCTGCTTCCGCACTCTCTCGGCCGCCAATTGATGTTGGAGATTCAATCGCAACCTCAATTTCTCGTCGTCGGTGTTTATAGCTGTATGGTCGGAGCCAACCAAATGAATCGAGAGAATCGACCGTCTTAAATAGGCGCTGACTTTTTCTTCAAACGCCTGGTCTTCAAAAGGAAGATTCTCGTCGGGCAGAACATAGTAATGGTGCTGTTGCAAGGTCCGTTTGATTTCATTGCGATCATCATTAAGTTCGGGAGTTGTTTCTGCCAGGTAGATATTATTCTCCACCCCCTTCTGGCTCAGTTGTTGACACTTGATAAATTCATTGATGTCCTGAGCCAGGTCCTCCAACCGTTCCAGGAACTTCTTCAGATACTCGGGGCCGAGTTCGGGCCAAAATTCTCGCAGCTTTCCCGACAGCCGGTCGATTTCGTAAAACTCGTATCCCAGCGATTCACGCAATAACATTCGCAGCTCTGGCGGGAGATCGCTTCCTTCAAGAGGGTCAACAGCGGGATCGTCTCCTATGGGGGTCTTCACCACTTTAAAAATCCGTGAGCGGTTATTAATCTTGATACCCCCATTGTTGGCTGCGCGCTTATAAAACTCATTCAACTCATCCCGACACCATCTTGATTTGACATAACTAGGCGAGAGCACCGACACGAGGAAGGCCGTCTTTGAGAGTCTGATCACGATAGTTTCAGTAAGCGGTTGATTGCCGTCCATCAGGATGTCTCGCCAGATCTTGGGCTTCTCGCCGACGAGTTGCGTCAAGCGCCGCGCCAGGCTTTCGTGCATCGTATCTACCCAGCCCGTGAAATTTGCCATGAGAGCCTGGTTATCATCGTGGTCATAATTGATAAATATGTCTTCTTCGAAAGCTTCTAAAAGACCTTTTTGGGGAATCATGTGTTTACCTTCCGGCTGAAATGGCCTGTTGATGTTCGAAACTTTGTTGGTTGATGCCCAGGGATAGCTCGAGGTCTTCGAGTACGATGTCTATTGGGGTCTTGATCGTGTAGCGGCAAAACATCGTCTCTGCGGAAGCGAAAGAACCGTTCTCGTAGTATTTGTTGGCCGGTGCGCCTCCGCCGCAGAGTGAGAAATACTCACACTCGTCAGAGCAAAGTCTTACTCCCGCCTCAATATCTCCCAACACACGTTTAAACTTGTCGCTTGAAGCTAAGACGAAAAGGTCATCCGTCATCACATTGCCAAAATGGAAATCTCCATAATCTGAACTCTTCATGCCGAGTAATTCGGGAGAAAAAGTGGAGATACTTCCATCATAGGCAACGCTAATTATTGAGAACGGCGCGGTTTGATCATTTTGCGGTGAAATTGACTGCCCCTGGTCGATTGCTGCCTGGGCGATGGCCTGATAAGCGCGATCGAATTCTCGAATGCCGACGATCCCGTCCGACTCCTTTTGTAAGTAGTAGATCCTGCGGAAGAAATCGTTGATTCTCCGGTCTATGCAGTCTTTCATTAGTGTCGAGGTTTGGTTTACGCCTTCCAATTCCTCCACATTGAATCCCAGCTGGCGAATGCCATTGTCGACAAAGAACTGAAAAACCTCGTCCGGAAAATCGAGCGATTGTTCCGTGATTACTGCAATAACGTGGAAGTCTATTTGGTTCTTACGCAGAATTTCGACGCCTTTCATCACCTGCGAGTGGGTACCCTTCCCGCTTCGGGTTTTCCTGTGAGCGTCGTGAATGAAGGCTGGCCCATCTATACTCAGACCAAGTTTGATGTCGTGGGCTCGAATGAACCGGCACCACGCATCGTTGATTAACATCCCATTAGATTGCATGCAGTGAGTAATCCGATCCTCAGGAAGGGACAGTGAAGCAATAGCCCGAAAGGCTTCCTCGTAAAAAGAAATGGGCAGAGCAAGAGGCTCACCCGCATGCCAAACGACCCCTAGTTTGTCGGCAACCAGTCCACTCGAAAATACGATTTCGATTGCCCGCTTCAGAATAGAAGTGGACATTCTCTTGTGAGAGTTTCTGTCAGGAAGATAGCAATAGTCACAGTCGATATTGCAAAAGGGTGAAGGCTGGAGGATGAGCAGCCCAGTCCTTCTCTGAGATGGAAAACTCTTAAATCCAGATCTCTTGTCGCTAGCGACCATGGTGAGATACCTACCGCCTGAGTTGAGGTGTGGCTGTAAGTTACTTGCGGGCAGGGCCAGTATCAGGCCACACAGAGAGGCCAACCGGAAACAAACTAGAAAAGCGGATTGGTGGGTAGTTTACTCATCGTAACCCTTTAGCGCGGAAATCTCGACGCGCCATGTCTACTACAACCTTACCGGTCAAAAAAGTCGTGCATGGAGGCTAATCAAGACGGAGCATCTGAGCTGTATCAAGCTACGATCAGACGTTGCCCCAGTTACCCCAATTGCCCCAGTTTCTCCAGTTATTCCAATTGTTCCAGTTACCCCAGTTTCTCCAGTTACCCCAATTACCCCACTGAGCTAACGCTCGCTCAGAAAATGAGAGGTTCCTCCCGGAAGTTTGGTCGTTGGCAACTCTCTGTTTGAGCGTTTGTCTGACCAGGTCGACGCGTTCGCGAATGGACCTGGCACTCGGAGGAACACCGGCGGCCTTAGCAGGAAAACCGGGAAGCAGTAATGTACACGTCAAGATCGCAGCTCTCGTCAAAGCCTTTATGGAACCCTTCAGCTTTTTCACTATCGTCCTCTTTTCATCTGAGCTGCTCTTCATTTTGGACCTTCCTGAATCGCTCTACTCGAACGTGAGGAAATCACGTTTTAGTGGCTGGATTAACCTCTCGAATGCTGAGAAGATACCGCAATGGCCGTGCCAATGAGAGTGGCAAAAGAGTACGGGCGTTTTTCGCATTGGGGCCTTAAGGAGTCTAACCAAAAAGATAGGAGTGTCCTCTCGAGAAGACACGCTGTGAAAGTCATTCTCTAATGGCATGGAGAAGATTGCGAGCTGGCTGCGTTTGACTGCGCGGGTAATGCTTGCTTTTTGTTGATTCTTCGCATATAAATCCTGCCCACCAAGGCGCCTCAAGCTTTTGTCCTCGTCATAACAAGTCTCTTTCTTGATATCAAGTCTCTTTCCTGCGCCTTAGATTGGAATCTCAGTTGCCTCCGAAAAATACTTTCAAGGATAAGTTATTCAATCTCTTGACGCGTCCCGGTTTGCTGCGGCCGATTTTTACGGTACTGCGCAGCATGTTTCCTATCCTTGTGCTCGGCAAGCGCGCGATTGTTACACGTCACCCCGACGTTATCGAAGTACTCAATCGCGACACTGATTTTACAATTGCTGAAGTCAACGAGGCTCGCATCAACGCGAGCGACGGTCCTTTCATCCTGGGCATGGACCGGTCGCCGCAATACGATACTGAAGCCGCTACCCTGCGTGAAGCTGTGCGGCCCGATGATCTCGAACACGTTCGTCAGCTTGTCAAACAAAACGCCGATGAGCTCATCGCGGCCGCCAGTCCCTACGGAAAGATCGACGTGGTAAATGGACTGGCGCGCGTTGTAGCGACCAGAATCGTCGGCTCCTATTTCGGCATCCCCGCCCCCGATGACCCTACGATGATGCGCTGGATGCGCGATGTTTTTCATGACATCTTCGCGAATCCCACGTCTGACGCCGAGGTTCATCGTCAGGCGCAGGCCTCTGGCGCGGAGCTGCGCCAATACATGGACCAGGTGATCGCGGATCGTAAGTCCCGTCTCCACGAACCCGGTCAGCCGGACGACGTCCTGGGACGTTTGCTACTGCTGCAGGACGCAGAACATGCCTGGCTGGACAATCGCTCGGTGCGGCGCAATCTCGCCGGCCTCATCGTCGGCGCGGTGGATACCACTTCGAAGTTTGTCACACTTGCAGTTGATGAGTTGCTGCGACGTCCCATGGCGCTTGCCGGCGCGCGGACAGCAGCGACGGCAAATGAAATGGAACTGGTACGAAACTACGTTTACGAAGCAGTGCGTTTTAATCCGCACCATCCTCTGCAAGTGAGATTCTGCAAGCGGGAAACCGAGGTTGCGGCGGGGACATCGCGCGCGCGGAAGATACCTGCGGGTTCGTCGGTTTTCGTGGTCACGCTATCAGCCATGTTCGACCCCGAAGTGTTTATCGAACCCAAAGCTTTTCGCGTGGACCGCCAAGTTGAGTATCTCCACTTTGGCTACGGTATGCATCGTTGCTTTGGCCACGCGATAAATGGTGTGCAAATTCCTGAAATAGCGGCCGCCCTCTTGCGTTTGCCTAATTTGCGCCGGGCGAAGGGACGCGAGGGACTTATTGCTTACGATGGGCCCTTTCCAGACCGCTTGATTCTCGAATTCGATCGCAATTGAGATGGGCCGGCAGGAGATCCCCAAAGATGAAACAAACAATTCTGACGTTCCTTACTAAGGTAAATCCTGAAAGAGTCTCCGAGCTCACGATGCACCTCGAAGTTATGGCCCGCGACGTGGAGAACAATACCTACATTCCTTTCAACGACTTGAAGCTGCTCCACTTCGCCAGCCTGGTGCTCAACGAGGATCCCGACTATGGCGCCTATTTCGCATTTGAAAACAACTTCGATGGCCCGCTCGATCCGTATCTTGAAGATCTTTACGCTCATGCCTCCGAAGGTCTTCATAAAATCTACAGTTGCTGTCTGGATTATTCGGCCGCGAATGCTGCCGATAAGGCCGCGATGCTTTCCTACCTCCGGGCACGCGTAGTTCGTCCCAACGCCTACCACATCGGCAACGTCGGCCGAAGTGTCGAACGCACACATCGGGAAGATGTCCTCCGCGATTCAGTCGAAGACTTTCTTGACGGACTCGTACGGCAGAGAAACAGCGGATCGCCAGCCTCAATCAGGCAAAAGGTCCAGGCGTTTGTCCGGAGCCAGCCAGACCTGGCGTGGGCCGCCAACGTTGAGCCGCGTCAGACGGCGATGGAGCATTTCCTTCCGCGGCTAAAGATTGTTATTGCTGCAATCATAGCAGTGTTGCTGTTGCCGTTATTGGTTCCCCTCGCCATCATCTGGCTGATCATGTTGCGCTGGACAGAAACCCATGAACCACCGCCGGCTGATCTCGACGTAAACGTTCACGTGAGGAATCTGGTGGAACGCGAAGATCGCACGCATATCGTCCAAAATCACATGGCCAGTATCACCACCGTCAAACCGGGTGCCTTCCGAAGGATAACGCTGTGGGGCGTTCTCTGGCTCGTTAACCTGATCGCGCGAACCGCCGACAAGGGAAAGCTGAGCGGCATTCCCAGTATCCACTTCGCCCACTGGTCTATGATCGATAAAGGACGCCGGCTTTTCTTCGTGAGTAACTTCGACGGCAGTTGGGAAAATTACCTTGATGACTTTATTGATAAAGCGAGTACCGGGCTGACCGCTGTCTGGACCAATACAGTGGGCTTTCCCAAAACAAGCTGGCTTGTGCGCGAAGGCGCCCGCGATGGCTCCCGCTTCAAGGCGAATGCCCGCGATAAGCAGACCTATACAAATGTTTGGTACAGCGCCTACACGCAGTTAACCGTGCAAACTATCGACAACAACAGCGCTATCCGTGAGGACCTGTTCACGTCGCTTGATGAGGCGGCGACGCGCGACTGGGTGCGGCGCTTTTAGCTAAGGAGACAAAATCTCGTGGTCGAACTGCAACCGGAAGACATGAAGGACATACAGGGCTTCGTGATGAGTGGTTATGCTCACCTGCCCTGTGTTAGTTACCTCCTACTCAGCGTGAACGATGCGCCGGCCGCACGTGTTTGGATAGGTCAGATTCTTAACGAGGTTACCACCAGCGAGGGCAAGGAATTTATTTCCTGTCTCAACGTGGCACTTACGCATCACGGGCTGAAACGTCTTGGTCTGAATGCGGACACTCTCGATTCTTTTTCCCGTCCCTTTATCGAGGGGATGGCAACGCCGCACCGATCGCGAATACTGGGCGATAGCGCTGAGAATGCGCCTGAAAACTGGGATTGGGGCTTCCCCAAGGACTCCGATGATACGGAAGCTGTTGATATCCTGTTGCTGCTTTTCGGAAAAGACGAGCTCACACTCGAGGAAGTAATTAACGAGCACCGGGCCCGTTTTGACCAGGGCGGGCTTATTCTGCGGCGCGCGCTGGGAGCCGGACGTCAACCCGATATCCACGAACATTTCGGTTTCGCTGACGGCATGGGCCAACCAGCCATCGAAGGTACTATTCAGACGAGAGACGCCGCACCGCGAAACGTCATCAGGACAGGCGAGATTCTGCTTGGCTACATCAATGACTATGGCAAACCGGCTGATAGCCCGTCAGTCAGTCCCGCCCTCGACCCACTGCACGCTCTACTCGATGTTCCTGCAATGGACGGCGCGGGAAAAGGTCAGCCGGCGAATTCTGGCGTAGATCGGCCAGCAAAGCGAGACCTCGGTCGCAACGGCTCGTATTTGGTCTTTCGCCAGATGGCGCAGCATGTCGCGAAGTTTTGCCACTTTCTTGACGAAGCAACCCGGACGCCCGATGGGCAACTCGATCCCAAGGCTGGCGATCGACTGGCAGCCAAGTTTGTCGGGCGTTGGCAAAACGGCGCCCCACTGGTTTTGTCACCCGACGCAGACGATCCCGCGTTGAGCCAGGCAGACGATTTTGGCTTTCGCGAGACGGACGAACACGGTTTTAAGTGTCCGATCGGGTCGCACATTCGCCGTTCCAATCCGCGCGACAGCATCGGTCCTGATGCGGCAACTGCTCTGGTCACGGCAAACCGACACCGCATTCTGCGGCGAGGTCGATCATACGGGGTTCGACCAGAGGATCGACGGGTTGATGACGGCGTGCCGCGAGGACTTCACTTCCTCTGTCTGAATGCCGATATAGAACGACAGTTCGAGTTTGTTCAGCAAACCTGGATTAACAATCCGGTATTCGGCGGCCTCGACGGCGAGGTCGATCCGCTCGTTGGAAATCTCAGCAAGGGTGATGAAATATTCACCGTGCAAGCTGATCCGTTGCGTAGGCGCGTCCACAACCTGGAACGCTTTATAACGGTAAAAGGCGGCGCCTATTTCTTCCTGCCCAGCATCCGGGCGCTGCGCTATCTCGCTAGTCTCTAGAGCCGATCTCATCAAAACAAAGAAATGTATTTATCAACGGGCGCTTCAGCGCGTTGACTTGAGGTCGATTAACCAGAATCAACCGCAACAGAATTGTTCATTCCCTTGCGTGAAGTGCGTCCCTCTTGACAATGATTTAGTAAAGCGTATCGGATTCGCAACTTACTGATTATCCCCGCGGGGCTGTTCCTCTTCGGTTTCCTCGTCAGTTGTCGTTTGGTCAGTCGTTAGAACCGGTTCGGCCGTACCTTCGCTGGTCTCTCCTTCTCCGACAATTTCTTCGCCGGCAGTCGACTGATCGGTTGTAGTCTCATCCGCTGGAGTTTCCCCTTCGCCGACAATCTGGCCACCGGCAGTCACTTCCGCTGTTGGGGCAATGCCTGGCTCCCTCTCAATCGCCTGCGCCTGACCCTTACGCAGTTCGGCAAGCGTGTTCTGCATCTGCTGCACCCAACCCTCCAACTCCGACTGCAGAACTTGTTCGGTGTGGTCAACCAACGCGTCGACGTTGGCTTGTTTCGCTTGTTCCTCACGAGGCAGCGCTGTCCACCATGCCTTGATGTTACTGAGATCAGTGGCGGCCTGGTTATATTTCGTCAACGTAATCTCGGTTTGCTCCAAATTCAAATACGCTGTCAGAGCAGCAGCCATAGCGGTTGTTAACGCAATCCACACTTGTCGATTTATCGCCGCCAGAAGACTTCCCAAGCCGCCAATAACAAAGGTGGACCACTGAATCACCTTCAATCGTCGTTCATGTTTGACTGCTCTCGTCCGAAAGTAGTTAAGCTGATCGGCCAGCCGAATTTCAATGTATCGATCAGCAGTCAGGACGCTAAAACCATCATCTCCTCCCTGCGTTGCATAAATGTATGGAGGCAGGCCTTTGTCCCTGTCATATGGTTTGAGAGCCGATGCGTTTACCTCAGTGCGCATTAAACGACGCGTAATATCCTCAACCCTTTGCGCCAATACCTGTTCAGGGTTAGGTTCAGGCGGTTGAGACAGATCAGGTGCTGGAGGCGCCGCGGACGTTCCCGGCGCCGGAGGTGGCGGCTCTTTGTAATCGCCCGACCTGGTTCTATATCTAAAGATCTCACGTTTTATTGCTTCGGCACTGTCACGCAACAAAAGCCACTTGTTGCCCTGCTTGAACCGATTGGCGACAGTTATGAGGAGTGTTATTAAGATCGGTATGATTAAGAGCAGATAGTAACTCAGCCACCATCCTACCCAATGATCGGTTCGGACGGTCCAGGGCCAGGGCCGAAAGAACCACCAGTTTCTCAAGCCTGTTTGTACGCCCCCGGGATTAAAAACCTGCTTTGTCAACGCCAATGCGGTACCCAAAACTCCGATGACAATAATCGCGATGTGTAGTCGATGAAATCGCTTCTGCTGAAGGATGGCGTTTAAATCGTAGTCAGCGAAATGCCCCCAGGATTGTAGCAACACGTTGTCGCCACCCAGGGCACGGAAGAGGAGACGTTCTGCGGCTCGTACTAATTTATCCAGGCGGTAAAGCTCAATCCTGCCGTCCGTGATGATCTCTGCCAGTACCCGGTCATCTGGTAGCGCTGGCCTCGCTTTCCACGCCGCGGCAATCTCGTCCGCCACTCCGCCGCTGCCTTCCACGACAAACAATGGAAGATTTTGACGAACAGCCTGTAATGCTTCTCTCCTGGTTACTGTTCCGCCACCAACCAGCAGTACCACGGCCGGCACTTTACTACTCCGCAAAGCGTTTACGAGTTTGAAGATGACGTTAGTTTCGCTGCCCCAGGCGTGGCCTTTGACGAGGACGAAGTGAGTGTGGTTGGGGTCGAGGGGAGTTTCGCCTTTTCCATCACTACCGGGAAAATGAACCATTGCGAGAGGGGCCACGCCGACCAATGGAGATTTAAATCCACGATCGGCGACCCCCTGGCCCATCATCGCCATCACTCCTGCCTGTGTACCGCCGTCAATAATGACAGCGTTTATGGTAGCAGTAGCGCGCGCGACCCCATGCTCAAACAATTTAGTCAGCTGGGGATTTAGCTTCTCGTCAAGGCTATCCGCGCCGCCGATGAGTAGAAGGACGGCTTTGTAGCCTGTGATCCCCAAAGTGCTAATAATGTCCGCGCCTTTGGCGCCTGGCGCTGGAAGAACGGCGATCGCTTCGTGGTTGTTTTCGAAAGCGATAGATTTCTTCTCGATCCCTGTTGGCATCATTTGATCCTCTGAGGCTCCGTGAAGACTAACCTGGTGCGATGACCCTCCAGTTGAGCATGCGGCTGGTTTATAAGTGAGAATCTAGTGGGAGTCAACATCGGGATAATAAAAAGAGGTTGGGCACCGAAAGTGGTCGCCGGTTAGGCAATAGCCGCTGACATACCTAAATCTTCAGCAGCACTAACGCTTCACGTGGTGATCATTTTTAGGCCCTTGTCTCTACAAACTGCAGGAAGCGCTGATCAAGGGTGAGCAGTCTCATGGGCCTCATGTTTTCAGTGTGGGCAGCTGCTTACCAGGCGCCTGGTAGATCAAAGCACCGCCGTTTCGTTGAGCAAACGCCCGGCGGCGAAGCGCTCAACATTGAGCTGAGAAGCGTCGATAAGATCGGAGTGGCCGTGGAGGATCAAATCGGCGGTGATGCGACCCGAGGCAGGGGAATGCATTACGCCATGACCACTGAACCCGTTGACAAAATACAAACCTGCAACGTTTGGCGCCGGACCAATAACGGCGTGGTGATCCGGTGTCATCTCGTAGAGTCCCGCCCAGGCGCGACGCGGATTTACTTCGGCTTCCGCAAGTCGCGGCACCCGTGACGCCGCGCGCGTCAAAATCTTTTCAATAAACCCAGGATCGAAGTCTGTTTTGAACCCGGGAGTCTCATCAGGGTCGTTCCAGGCCAACAGAATTCCTTTTCCCTCGCGACGGAAATGAAAGCCGGTTGACATATCGATAACCATAGGAAAGCGTTGCGGTAAACCATCAAAGGGCTCCGTGGGCACAAGCTGGCGTCGCAGCGGTTGTACCGGCAATTCTGCTCCCGCCAAACGCGCCACTGCCGCCGCCCATGGTCCAGCCGCATTGACGACAATAGAGGTTGAGACGCGACCACGTGTTGTTGTCACGCCCGTGATGCGACCTGCTACTGGGACCGCGGGCGTCTCGCCCGCTGTTGCCGTGGACGGGGCTTTTCTGGCGCGATTGGCCGGCGGGACACCCGCAGTCCCAGCGTCAGACTCGACTTCAATCCCGGTGACTTGTGTATCCAACCATAATTTCACGCCGCGTTCACGCGCTTTTAGCATGAAGCCCATCATTACGCTGTGGGGATCGACGAAGCCGTCGGTCTGACAGAACGTGCCGCCGACAATGTCGTCCACGCGAAGTTGTGGGACAAAGTTCGCGATGTCATCGCGAGAGACTAACTCTACATCCTTAACCCCCAGTGTTATCTGGCGTTCACGATTTGATTTGAGATATTGCAGATGTCGTTCGTTTGTGGCGCAGAAGAGATAGCCATGGGCGCGATAGTCTGCCGGATGACCCATAACCTCGTCGAAGCGGGAGAAGAAATCGATCGAATAGCGCGACATCTGGATGTTGACCGGGGTAGAAAACTGCGCGCGCACGCCGCCCATGCTCTTTCCAGTTGACCCTTTGCCCTGGTGTGCTTCGCGCTCGATCACCAACACATTGGTGCAACCCTGTTCGGCAAGATGGTAGGCCACACTTGAGCCAACGATGCCGCTGCCGATGATCACGACGTCCGCTGTTTCGGTCATAGTTGTCGCAACCAAGATCTCCGCCGTAGAATAAGTGGATTAGCTGAAAACATATTGCAACTGCGCGAGCATAAGCCGAACCCAGATAAGACACAACATACGAAGGAAGGCAAAAATGGATCTGCGATATCCGGTTGGACCATTTGAGTTTGCAGGAACCCTCTCGAATGGACAGCGACAGACTCTGATTGATCAAATAGCGGAGACGCCTGAAAAAATGCGGGCGGCCGTCGAGGGGCTTTCTGATGAGCAACTCAATACACCTTATCGTCCTGAAGGATGGACGGTTCGTCAGGTAGTCCATCATGTACCAGAAAGTCACATGAATAGTTATGTGCGATTCAAACTTGCGGTGACCGAAGAGGAACCGACGATCAAGCCTTACTTCGAAGATCGCTGGGCCCAACTGGACGACGCAAACGCGGCCCCTGTCGGGCTATCTCTGAATTTGCTGGATGCTCTCCATGAACGTTGGGTGTGGTTCTTACGATCGCTGAAGGAGGCAGATTTTCAGCGCACTTTCCGGCATCCGGAGTTGGGAGTGGTGAGCCTGGACAAGAACCTCGCGCTTTATGGCTGGCACGGTCGTCACCACGTGGCGCACATTACTTCGCTGCGCGAACGCATGGGATGGTAGGACAGAAGGCAGGAGCAAGAGGCAGGAGGCAGAAGCACCCGGCGGCAGCATGTTGGATAAACCCTAGTTGGCGTCGAGCTCATGGCGATTTTTCCGCGGGGTTAGGGCGATTAAACTTTGTCACACACAGAGAATCAGACAATGCTTAAGACTTTCGATTGCCCCAAATGTGGCGCGCCGGTTAGTTATGAGAAAGACGTGATCGGCGCGAACCTTACGGCGCGTTGCTCCTATTGCAATAGTTCGTTGTCAGTGCCCGATGAAATGCGGGGCCGTCCCGCGCAGATTATTTCGCACGTTAATATTGACCTGCGCAATGCTGTCCCGGGCGCAAAACCTCTCAAGTGGATTCTATTGATTGTGATAGCTGTACCGCTGTTCGCCGTGCTCATCGGTGCTATCGCTATGGGCGGATTTCTTGCTCCCTTGCTCCGCGGTAGTATTTCAACCGACAAGAAAATGACTCCCTCTACCCGGCCGGGCCCTACTAATTTAGGAGACAAAGGGAACCGCAATGCATTTGCTACGCCGATCCTGGACTTTGGTTCGGAGGGAATCGGGCCGGGCATGTTTAAGGACGCGCGCAGCATTGCGGTGGATGGCTCGGGAAAGATCTACGTAGGTGAATACAGCGGCGGGCGCATTCAGGTTTTCGATCCGGGAGGCAAGTTTATAACGCAATGGACCGTCGATCCGAAAATGCCGCTCACCGGAATGGCTGCTGACCGCGGCGGCATTGTCTACATCGTGCAGAGTGGCGCCATTTCTCGTTATGAGGGAGCCACTGGTACTCTGCTGGGCCAACTGGCATATGCGGACGGTTGGGGTTTTGATGACGTAAGAGTTGCAGCCGATGGAGGATTGGTGACCTCGTGGTACAAGAATCGCGACGATATAGTGCGTTTCAATTCGTCCGGCCACGCCGTTCGCACAATTCGCGCCGCAATCAGTTCGGTAACTGACGACTCAGAACTCGATACTCACGTGGCCGTAGACGGATTAGGAAATATCTATGCGCTCGGCTCCTTCAACAACGCTGTCTTCAAGTTTTCGCCGGAAGGAAAGTACATAACGCGCTTTGGCAGTGATGGCGACCAGCCGGGGCAATTTCGCGCGCCATCAGCTATTGCCGTTGACGGAAAAGGCCGCGTCTACGTTAGCGATTTCAAAGGCATCCAGGTGTTTGATGGAAACGGCCGTTATCTGGCAGTGTTCGATCCGGGCGGCACCGCGTCGGGTATGGTTTTCAATGATAAGGACGAACTCTTTGTCGCAGCCCGCAAGCACGTGCTGAAGCTGGCACTGAAAGAGCCTTAGGTGGATCAGGAGCAGGTCAGCCTGCACTAGCAGCGAGTCGGGTCGTTGCATAAAAAGTCATACAACCGTGTGTGGAGCGCACGCATGAACAATTGCTCCGCGGCTTTGCCGCCACACAGTGCGGAAAGGCTCCGCCTTACCGCAGGTAGCCTTTAATAATTAGGGAGGCTACGCCTCCGGATTCATGAGGCATAGCCTGATAAAAGAAACAATATCGCCCGCCGAAAAGGCACAGCCTTTCCGCACTGTGCGGCGGCAAAGCCGCAGGCGCTTGTCGGTGGTCTGCTTCGCGGGCGGGGTTTCTGCTACTTTTTGTGCAAAGCGGTCGATTGGTAACCAGGAGTAGACATGACAGAAAAGAATGATTTCCCGGTTATTTTCGAAAAGCTCAAGGCAATACTGAAGCCTTATGAATCTAAACTTGTCGTCGTTCACGACACAGACAGGAACTATTATCTCGACACCAACTACGTCATGAAAAATAAGCACCGGCTTTTTTTCGCCGCGGTGCGAATAGGCAAAGCGTATGTCAGTTTTCACCTGATGCCGGTCTACGCCAGTTCAGACTTGCTTCAGGCCATGTCTCCGGAGTTGCGGAGACGCATGCAAGGCAAGTCATGCTTTAATTTCAAGACAGTTGATGAAAAACTTTTAGAAGAGTTGGAAAAGATCACAAAGGCAGGCTTTAAGAAATTCCAGAATCCGGAGTTCCTGCAGAAACTCACCCAGAGATGAATAACAGCACCTCTACTGAAGTGGTTGATCGGTATCGTCGCTGGTTTGAATACGAGAAAGACAGGCCAGGAATAGAGCAATGGCAAAAACCAGGAAAGTTTCATCAAAGTTGAAGTCTGGTAAACCTCGCGCAAACGCCAGATCTGGCAAGGCAAAGTCGAAGTCCGGCAAGCGCGGGACAACGCCAGAAGAATCTACTACAAAATCTACAAAGGCTGTGCGGCTAACCTTTTCGTACGAGGGCGACAAGGTGAAATTGATCTCCCAGCAAGTTGTGGAGATGACGGTTCCACCGTCAGATCCTGTGAAAGGCTTTGAAAAGCACAAGGGCTTCTGGGCGGAGCTCAAAAGCGACCAGGACAAAACTCTCTATCGTCGCGTTATGCATAATCCAACCGGAAATGACGCTGAGATTTTTTCAGACGATCCCGAACAGAGCATCTCGCGCGCGCCGGCACCAAAGCGAAAGGGCATATTCGTGGTCGTCGTTCCCGATGCAATCGAGGGTCAGGAGGTGACGCTGTCCCGGAGTTCCCCAGACCGCAGAGGCCCGATGCGTGGAATACGTGCATTGGCCGGTAAGCCCGCCAGAGAGATTGCCCGTTTTAAGCTTAAGAAATGACAAACCTCATCTCACTTAACTAGAAGGAACAGATCATGGGCACGTCAGATGGCAAAGTCCTGGGAGCGACAAGAATTGTCGACGCGGGTTCTCCTGCGCAGCGCTGGAATCTTGCGGTCGTTTCTGAAGGCTATCGCAGCAGCGAGATGGGCCAGTTTGCCATGGACGCCCAGCAGCTAGCCGATACCTTACTAGCAACGGCACCGTTCGACCGCTTGCGCCGAGCAATCAATGTCTATCGCGTGGATGTAACGTCTACAGACAGCGGCGCAAAAGATCCCACTAAATGCGGTGGTACAGGAGTGAAGCCGCGGACCTACTTCGATGCCTCGTTTTGCACTAATAGCATCCGGCGTCTGCTGGTAGGGAATAGCGGCCGGGTTGTGAAAGTCTTAAACAAGGAGGTGCCGCAATGGCACATGGCAATGCTTGCCGTGAACAGCCCCGTCTACGGCGGTTCGGGTGGAGCGGTGGCTACGTTTTCAAAAGCTCCGGGCGCTGTCGAGGTAGCATTACATGAGATGGGCCATACTGCTTTCGGTTTTGCCGACGAGTATGAATACTATTCGGGTTGCGCCAGCGACAGCGGACACGATAAACATTCCGGAAGCGAGCCGAGTCAGCCCAATATCACTACAAACAAAAACCGCGCCACTGTCAAATGGCGAGGTCTGATACAGGCCACCACTCCCGTGCCGACGACTAAGAATGCAAACTGCGCCGCCTGCGATCCTCAACCTGCGCCGGTCCCTTCCGGAACAGTTGGGCTCTTCGAGGGTGCGGATTACTACCACTGCGGCGTCTATCGGGCAGAATTTAACTGCCGCATGCGCAACCTCAGTAATCCATTTTGCGCCGTTTGCCAGCAGGTGATTGTAAAGAAACTGACGCCGTTCCTGCCGTAGACTCTCGTTAAATTCTATCGAGACCGGACGATGCAAATCGGTGATGTAATCTCGTGGCAACGCACTTTCACGGATGAAGATATTCGTCTGTTTGCAAAATTATCCGGAGACGAAGGTGAACATCATCTCGTGCCTGATGAGCATGGCCGCTTGATGGCCCACGGTCTGCTTACGGCGACCCTGCCGACCAAGATTGGCGGCGATCTCAATTTTATTGCACGCGAAATGACGTTCCAGTTTCATCGGCCGGTGTTTGCCGGCGACACAATTTCCTGTGACGTGATGTTGGTCGAGTTGCAAATCGAAGAAGAATTCGTCCGCGTAATATCAAGGTGGGTCTGCCGCAACCAGTACGCGAAAGAAGTCATGACAGGAGAAGCGCGGGGGGTGATCCGCGTGAAAATGAAAGACTAGACATTGGCGATAGTTTCGCGTCACACGATCCTACCAAACTCGTTCCTTTCATTAATGGTAACTAGTGGCAGAATCACAACGCCCGATAACGCCCCATTTCTATTGCAGCAGGAAGTTGTAAGTGATCACACCTGAAACCTTCACCGCCTGATCGCCGAGTTTAGTAGGTGAAAAGCGTGCTCCATAAGCTGCCTGTTGGGCCGCGGCCATCAGCAGCGGATGGCCCTTAACGGCTTTTGCCGAAATCACTTTCCCCGTCTCATCAATCAACACCTGCACGTTTACCGGGCCATGTGCTCCGGCCTGCTTGGCTATCGGAGGATAGGGTGGCTTTGGCAGTAGGAGGGCGAGGCCAGTGATAGGTCCTTTGCTCACAACTCGCGGAGGAGACATATGAATTGGAGCCATAGCCGGAGGTGGTGCACCGACTTCGATGGCGGCCGCAACAGGTCCCCGCACTTCATTGCCGCCACCGTTATTTGAGGCACTAGATCCGCCAGGCACTCCAGGATCGAAGTCACGACCAGTAACGCGATACAGGCCGGTATCCGGAAGGGGAAGGTGCGTGTTCGGCTGTGCAGAAGCCTTATTGGGTACGATGTCAGGCCGGTTGACGCTAACCATTGCCGTCGCCCGCTCGACATAGTTCTGTTTGCTGCTGTTGCCCTTCGGCGGCGTGGTTTTGGGCGTAGTGGCGACGGGTTTTGGTGCCTCTAATTCCACCGGACCCAGCATCGTCACGATGTCGGTGTTTTGGTCTTCCAGGCGAGCGTCGTAGGCATAGATGCTTATCACGCCCGCGATAATGAAGAGCAACACATAGGTTGCGGTGGTAAAGAGAACGAACGAACCGCGGCGTTTGAATTCGCGTGCGTGCGAACTGGATTCAATCAGGTTATTAAACATCTCTTCTCCCTTGCCGGTGCCGTTCGGGTCGCAGGAGCCCACTCGGTGACATTAGACTCCGTCCGCGCGAGGAAGTTCCGCATTTCGAGTTCTGGACTTTCACAGATCCGTCTGCATGGGAGGTCTCGAGCAGTTTAGAGTTCAACCTTCAGGTTGTTCGGTGAAACGCACTCAAGCTGAAGCTTGTACTCTCAACTGCTTGAGCTTTCGCGTTTGGATCTAACTGAGGACGCTTGAACTGAAACGCGCTCCCTCGAACTCAGAACTCTAAACTCGGAAGCCAAAACTTGAGACTTTGGACTTCAGAGGCGCGGCTGATAGGATTGCTCTGCTCTGTAAACCGCATTTTCAGGAGAAGAACAAATGGCGACCAGGGAGGCTCTTTCGGAAGAACTTAATCCGTTTCAGATTGCCCGGCAGCAGTTTGATCGCGCTGCCGACTATCTCGAGCTCGATGATTCGACGCGGCATGTTCTGAGTACCCCAAAGCGGCAGTTGATAGTCTCTATTCCGGTGAAAATGGACGGTGGCGATGTACAAGTTTTCGAGGGCTACCGCGTGCAACACAACATAGCCCGCGGGCCTTGCAAGGGTGGCATACGCTATCACCCGAGCGTGACGCTGGATGAAGTGAAAGCGCTCGCGACGTGGATGACCTGGAAGTGTGCGACGGTGGGGATTCCTTATGGCGGTGGCAAAGGAGGCGTAATCTGCGATCCCAAAAGCCTTTCGATCAATGAATTGGAACGCTTGACGCGTCGTTACGCGTTTGAGATCGCACCTATCATCGGCCCTGATCGCGATATCCCCGCGCCCGATGTTTACACCGACGAACAAACAATGGCCTGGATCATGGACACCATCTCAATGGTGCGCGGCCACACTGAACTTGGCGTAGTTACCGGAAAACCAATCTCACTCGGCGGCTCACAGGGTCGCAAAGAAGCTACGGCGCGCGGCTGCCTCTACGCGCTCCGCGAGGCCTGCAAAGTGAACGGCATCAATCTCAAGGGAGCGCGGGTGGCTGTGCACGGCTTTGGCAACGCCGGAGCAAACATCGCGCGACTGGTCGCCGAGGATGGCGCGAGAGTAGTAGCGGCCTGCGATTCTAAAGCAGGCCTTTACGCGGAGACGGGCATCGACATCCCGGCAGCGTTGAGACACAAGGCCGAAACTAAATCACTGGCGGGGCTGCCCGGTCCGAAGGCGATTTCACCGGAAGAGATCATCGGGGTTGACTGCGACATCCTGTTGCCCGCAGCGCTGGAAAATGCGATCACCCTGGCGAATGTAGGTCAGGTGAAGGCGAAGATTATTGCCGAGCTGGCTAACGGCCCGACTACGCCGGGCGCCGATCGAGTGTTGGCCGATCATGGCATTTTCCTGGTTCCCGATATTCTTGCTAACGCAGGTGGCGTTACGGTGAGTTATTACGAATGGGTGCAGGACCAGTATTCGTTCTTCTGGTCGGAGAAGCAGATCAATGAGACGTTGGAACAGACTATGCGGACCGCATTCAATTCAGTGCATGAAACCGCACAACGTTATGATACTGACATGCGCACCGGCGCCTACATCCTGGCAGTAGATCGCGTCGCGGAAGCAACACGCGTACGTGGAATATTTCCGTAAAAGAATAATTGGGTTTTGGGTCTTTGGTCTTAGGTCTTTGGCCTTTGGTTTTCATCCAAGACATTGGATTTCAGGAGCCGAACTACAAAGACCGAAGACCAAAGACCGAAGACCGACGACCATTTTTATGAAGATTGTAATTTACGAAAAACCGACTTGAACGAAGTGTCGTGAAATGGACAAGCTGCTCCGGGAGAGTGGTGTTTCATTTGAGAAGGTCAATTACTACACGGCGCCCTTGAGCAAGAAAAAGCTCAACGAACTGCTGGGCAAAATGAAAATGAAGCCGCGCGATCTGTTGCGCACAAGCGAACCAATCTATCGCGAGCTGGGGTTGGGCAAGGGCGAATTTACCGACGATGAGATCGTTTCGCTTATGATCAAGCATCCCGATCTGATTCAGCGGCCCATCGTCGAGCGCGGCAATCGCGCCGTACTGGGCCGCCCAACCGAGAATGTGAAATCGTTGTTGTAGGTTCTGCGGCTTTGCCGCCCGATGTGCGGTGGTGGCTGTGCCCCACCGTCTCGCTTCGGATTGCACCCGGGGCTACGCCCCAATAGAAATGGGCGCAGCCCTGATGAATTGTCGACCGGTCCGGTGGGGCGGAGCCACCACCGCACATCAGGCGGCAAAGCCGCCACTGAATCTATGACGAGGTTCAATTGAAAAAACCTGAAACCATCTTTGTCTGCCAGACTTGCGGCCATCAATCGCGCAAGTGGCTGGGAAAGTGTCCTGAATGCGGCGAGTGGAATTCGCTCGTTGAAGAACGCGAGCGTACGCCAAAGAAAGGCACCCGCCGCAGTGGATTCAAACTCCGCGAGGTCGCGGCAGTCGCATATTCTGAAATCGAATCGCAGGATGAAGCACGCGTTTCCTCAGGTGTGACCGAGTTTGATCGCGTGCTTGGTGGCGGCATTGTACCGGGAACGCTGGTGCTGATTGGCGGCGATCCCGGTATCGGAAAGAGCACGCTGATGCTGCAAGTTGCGGATCGCTTAAGCGCGAACAGAGAAACGGTGCTCTACATTTCCGGTGAAGAATCCGAACGGCAGATCAAACTGCGCGGCGAAAGACTGCGCATCGAAGCGAAGAATCTTTTCCTGTTGCCGGAAACAAATCTGGAAAATATTTTTCATGAGGTTGAACGGCTCAGCCCGACGGCCATAGTTATTGATTCCATCCAGACCGTTTTTTCCGCGATGATCGAATCCGCGCCGGGTTCTGTGTCGCAGGTGAGGGAAGCGGCCCATCAGTTTCTCCTGCTGGCAAAGAATCGGACGATTCCAGTTTTCCTGATTGGCCACATCACCAAAGATGGATCGATTGCCGGCCCAAAAGCCCTTGAACACATCGTTGATACAGTGTTGTATTTTGAAGGTGAGCGGCATCACAACCATCGCATTGTCCGGGCGGTCAAAAACCGTTTTGGGGCCGCCAACGAAATTGGAGTCTTTGAAATGACTGGCGCCGGACTCGTGCCCGTTGCAAATCCTTCGCAAATGTTTTTGCAGGAACGGCCACAGAACGTTGCGGGTTCGGTCGTCACCGCCTGCATGGAAGGAACACGACCGCTGCTGGTTGAGATTCAAGCGCTGGTTTCCGAAACAAAATATGGCACCGGCCGGCGCATGACCCAGGGAGTGGATCAGAATCGAGTGGCGCTCTTGATGGCCATGCTGGAAAAGCGACTTGGCTTACAGATGTTAGGAGACGATGTGTTTGTCAACATCGCTGGGGGTCTGGAGGTAGACGAACCGGCGGTCGACCTTGGCGTGGTGGCGGCGATTACCTCGAGTTTTAAGAACATTCCGATTGATGCGCACACGACAGTCTTTGGCGAAGTGGGCCTGACCGGCGAGGTGCGCGGTACAACGCAGGCCGCGGTACGTGCGCGCGAAGCGCAGGCTCTGGGCTTCAAGAAGATTGTAATGCCGGGCTCGAACAAGTCAGGCCTGGAACGACTGCTGGGCGTGCACGTTGTGGGAGTGAGATCGGTTGAAGAAGCGCTGGCGGAATTATTCTAGATTTTAGCCCGTGCAAAATGAGCGGGGGGTAGGCCCACCTTCCCGACTACGAGCTCCTCAAAGTTGAGTTTTGATTTCTGATTGAAAGCCTTCCGACCCAATTTCTATGGAGCCAATAAGAGAACCTCTCGGTTGGGAAGGCGGGCTTGCCCCCGCTGGTTTCATTAAATATTCCGACCTTTGGAATTCCGGTCATAGACCGAAAAAGATAAGACTTGGCTTACGGTAAGTCCGAGACTTACCGCACGTCGGAGGTCAAAGACCTGGTCCCACTAGAGCAGTTCTACCCCATCACCTTCAGACACTTGTCCTTCGGTCATCACGTTGGCATATACACCAAGGTTTTGCGCAGCGTCTTTCACAATTGTTCGCAACACCGAAGGATCTTTTGGCAATCCTGTTTGCGCGTTAGTTGTCATCCCACAACGCACCGCTGGCATTTCACATTTCAGCTCGGCAGAGCCAATTCGCAAAGTCTTTCCCGCCCAGTCAGATTCGACAAGTCCTTCAATACCTTCAACTGTTTCGACAAGGAAGTTTGGGCGAAACCTTCGCACGTCCCAATTCGCCGCCGGGTTCGATTGCGACATTACAGCCAAGGAAGCGCTGGTCAACACGTGGATTGGAAAGGCATCAAAATAAGTGCCGAGCGGCGACGTGAACTCGAAGAGTTCCTTTGGCAGTTTCGAGATATCAGGAATTGGCTCCTCAGGAGTGCGACTGAAGGCGGCCCGCAAAGTGGCGTCGAGATTGGGAAGCTTTGTTATCGTCGGAAGCAGTGCGCGAAAGCCGGGAAGGTTTGTGAGCGGCGCAATGAGTCGCGCGGCTGTACCGTGCCGACGATAGTGGTCCTTGTTGCTCGCTGGCTGGCGCGGCCACAACTTAACCCGTCTTCCGAGAACAGCGGACAGCCTGGCATTGACTTCAGGGTCATCACTCGCGACGGTGGAACCATCTGGAAAAATGATATCTACGTCTGGAATGTTTTCGTGGCTTGGCGGTTCCCGATACCGCGAAGCACATTGCATCAAGAGCGGGATCCGCGTCCCGGTTTTGATCTCGCTTTCAATTTCATCCCTGACCGCCCAGCCACGGTCCCCGGGCAGGCCCAGCGATCCGACGCTGCAGCCAGCTAGTCGTTCACCGGCCATGGACTTTACCGGGTA
This sequence comes from Acidobacteriota bacterium, assembly GCA_046726155.1. Lineage (GTDB taxonomy): Bacteria > Acidobacteriota > Blastocatellia > Pyrinomonadales > Pyrinomonadaceae > PSRF01. Next base: position 38,657 of record JBKOZZ010000020.1, on the reverse strand, counting down.
GCGCCAGATTTGTTGAATTGTCCCGATGAGCAAATTATCGCCTCATTAGTAGCCGATTGAGCTCGCGCCAATCATCCCCGAGTTCGGTGAACACAAGGTTCAATTTTTTATCGAAATCATTTCCAGCTGCCGCGCCTGCAGCAATGCATTCACTACAACCAGCTCCTTTTGCTTTAGCTCCGCCCATTTTGCCATTTGCTGGTCGAGCAATCCCTGGTAACTCGCGAATGCTGCTACAGCGGGAGCTGTCGGCGCAGCGTCTGAGCTTTCGACTGCCAGCAACAGTGAGCCAAGCGCGCCATTTAATGATGCTGCTGAAACAATGCCGATTGGCGGATACGTCTGCTCTACCGCTATTAGCTCGGCCGCCTTCTTATCGAGCACGGCGACGGCATCGAATATCGGTTTCGCGCCGGAATCGGAATTTAGTTTCGTTTGCAGCTCCTTCAACTGACTGCGCAAGTCTGTGATCTTTTGTACCACGCCATAACTTTGTTTCATCGCCTCGACGATCTTCATCTCGAGCGCAAGTTGTTGGCTTAGAGCCAATGGAGCCACTCTGACGCGCGGATCCATCTTGACCTCGAGGGGCGCGGTGTAGGTCCGCCCATCGCTCGTTAGTTTCACTTGATACGTGCCCGGCGAAGCCAGCGGACCCTCCGGTATCATGATCGCATCTTCGCCATAAACCGCGGCGATACTGTAGAAGTAGCGCCTGAATGGGGGCCGCTCATAACGCAAATCCCAGACGAAGCGATTCAGTCCTGGCTTCTTGGATAACGGCGCCGGCGGATTGAACCAATAAGTCGGGAAAGCCTGCGTCTCATCAATCTTCCTGGGTTGATCGTTGCTCGAATACTTTCTGACGCTCACTCCCGCGCTGTCGACGATTTCAAGCGTCACTTCTCCCGCGGGTACTGATTGCAAACTGTAATCAATGATTGCACCCGCCGGAGGATTCTTCCCTGCGGGTGTCTCCGGCGGCAGCGGCGTATCGCGAGCAGCGTTCTTGCGAATTCGAATTGCTGTGGCCGGATGAAACAGATGCACGCTCGCCGCGATAGTTTGAGAAGACAATTCGCGGAGCGGTGAAATGTCGTCCAGAATCCAGAAGGAACGTCCGTGTGTGGCAACAACAAGATCCTGGCCCTTAACCACCAGGTCGCGAACCGCAGTGACCGGGAGGTTGAGTTGCAAGGGTTGCCAGAGTTCACCATCGTTGAAGGAAACATAAACACCCGTTTCGGTGCCTGCGAACAACAAACCTTTGCGAATGGGATCTTCGCGCACCACGTGCACGTAAGCAGTCGCGGGAATACCGTTTGTTATCTTCGTCCAGGTCTTGCCGAAATCGTGAGTGCGGTAAATATGTGGCGTTATGTCATCCATCTGGTGGCGATCGATGGCCGCGTAGGCCGTAGCCACGTCATGTGCGGAGGCGTCGATCAAACTGATCATGCTCCATGGTGGCAAACCTCGAGGTGAAACGTCGCTCCAGGTCAGTCCCTCGTTTCGGGTCAACTGAACCAGGCCATTGTCAGTGCCGATCCAAATTGTGCCGGCGGCAAGCGGCGAAGGCGCAATCGTATAGATGACGCCCTTAGCTGCTTCTTCTTTTTCACCCGGCAGCAACGTGAGATCCGGACTGATAGTTTTCCAACTCTTGCCGCCGTCCACCGTCTTCATAAGAAACTGCGATGCCTGGTAGAGCGCGTGAGGCGCCTGTAACGAAAAGGCAATCGGCGTGGTCCAGGGATAACGATGCCGCACTTTCACCCCTATCTCGGCGGGCGTGGGTGATACATCCTGGACCTGTCCTGTCTTCGTGTCGAAACGATAGAGTTCGCCGCCCGTACTGCCGCCATAAACAATCTGGGGATTTACCGGATCAGGAAGAATATAACCGCTCTCACCCGCGCCGATGGGATGCCAATCGCGATAGGTTATTTGTCCATAATCACTGCGGCTCACTACCGCCGCCGTGCCGCTGTCTTGTTGCGCGCCGTAGACCCAATAAGGAAACTGATTATCCACGGCGACGTGATAAAACTGCGCCGTCGGCTGGTTGTACCAACTGCTCCAGGTCTTGCCGCCATTCACAGTGACAATGGTGCCTTGATCGACGCCTGCAATCATTCGTCTCGGATCTGCCGGATCGATCCAAAGCGAGTGATAGTCGTCGCCCCCAGGCGCGCCTCTAATTGCTTTGAAGTTTTTGCCGCCATCGGTCGAGCGATAAAGTGAGACGTTTGAAACATAAACTACATCCGGGTTCTTCGGATCGCTTCTAACCTCGCCAAAATACCAACCGCGACTGAGGATGCGCGGTTCAGTGCTCACTAAATTCCAATTTTCACCACCGTCATCAGAACGATAAAGTCCGCTTGCCCTTCCCGGTGGTAGTAGCGGACCGGGTGTTGTTCCCGAGTCGATCAATGCGTACACGCGTTTGCCATGCTGACCCGCGACCACATCTAGGCCGATGCGTCCAAGCGTTCCGGTGGGCAATCCGTGACCGGCAATGTCCTTCCAGGTCGCGCCGCCATCGGTGGATTTGTAAAGTCCGCCGCCGGGGCCGGTGATTGGCGGGTAGGAGTTGTAGGGAGGGCGGCGCGCGTTCCAGAGCGAGGCGTACACCGTCCGCGAGTTGTCAGGATCGTAAGCAAGATCAATCGCGCCGGTGTTTTCATCTTTATAGAGGACACGGGTCCAGGTTTTGCCGCCATCAGTCGTGCGATATACACCGCGCTCTGAATTTGGACCAAAGCCGTGACCAAGCGCGGCAACCAGAACGACGTCCGGGTTTTTAGGATCAACTAGCACGCGGCCAATCTGGCGCGTATCTGAAAGTCCAAGATATGACCAACTTCGCCCGGCGTCGACCGACTTGTAAACGCCGGCGCCGAAAGAAATATCGGAGCGCATGTCAGCTTCACCGGTTCCAACATAGATGATGTTTGGATCAGAAATGGAAACAGCCAGCGCGCCGATCGAAGCGATCGGTTGGCTATCAAAGATCGGCAACCAGGTGCGACCCGCGTCGATTGTTTTCCAAACACCACCGGCAACCGCGCCAAAGTAGAACGTATCTGGTTCGCCGCGCACACCTGATACTGCCAGGACCCGGCCGCCACGATGCGGGCCAATGCAACGCCATTGCATTGCCGAAAAGAAGTTGTCGGGAACAACAGGCGTTGAGTTTCCGGCTTGCCCGTAAGTGGCGGAAGCAAGAGCAGAGAAGGCCACGATAGCCGTCAGCCTCAAACAGAAAATTCGCGCTATGCGAGACATAGGGGTTCCCCCAGAGCTAGTTCTCGATCATGAATAATAGGTAAACAGCAAAAGGCGTAAGGTCTTTGACCGCCGGTGCGCGGCAAGTCTTCGACTTGCCGGCTGACTTCTCATCTATCTTTAGGTCTCTGACCTTTGGGATTGCGGTCATAGACCGAAAAGTCTTGGTGGAGCAATTAACGGTGAGTCTGAGACTCACCGCTCATCGGCGGTCAAAGACCTTGTGTTCTTTACGGCTAGTAGTTTCCTGAACCGATTCCACAGTAGTGGGACCTGGACGCGACAGAACACGAGTCGAATTGATATTATTCGCAGCCGTTCACAAAGTTCCCAACGTTTCCATGCGCCAAAGTTAAAGGAGTCTACGATAATGTTCAAGACCTCGCCCGGCAAAGGTCGCGCGTCTCGCTGTCTACTAATCTTATTCCTGCTCACGGCTCTTGCAGCTTTCAATTGCACCTGGGCCCAGGCACAGAACAGGCCAACTCCAACCACCAGTCCCGCGGCGAGCGACTCTGATCCGTTCAAGGCGCTTCAGTGGCGATTGATTGGTCCGTTTCGCGGCGGGCGATCGACGGCTGTGACGGGCGTCGCTTCTCAACCACTCGTCTATTATTTTGGAGGCACCGGTGGCGGCGTGTGGAAAACAGTAGACGGCGGCATTAATTGGGAACCCATCACGGATAATTCGGTATTCGGCACGGGCTCAGTAGGTGCAATTGGTCTATCGGATTCCGATCCCAACACAATTTACGTGGGCATGGGGGAGTCGCCGATCCGGGGGAATGTCTCGCATGGCGACGGCGTCTACAAATCGACCGACGCCGGTAAGACGTGGAAACGTGTGGGACTCGAAGATACGCGACAGATTTCGCGTATTCGAGTACACCCAAAAAATCCGGACGTTGTTTACGTTGCAGCGCAGGGACACGTTTGGGCGCCTAACGAACAGCGCGGCGTGTTTCGTTCAAAGGACGGCGGCAAAACTTGGCAGAAGGTTTTCTATCGCAGCGATAAGGCCGGCGCCAGCGACCTCGTAATCGATCCTACTAATGCAAACATTCTCTACGCCGGCTTTTGGGAGGTTTATCGAAAACCCTGGACGCTGGAGAGCGGCGGCCCAGGTAGTGGGATATTCAAATCGACCGATGGCGGCGACACCTGGACCGAGATCACGCGTAATCCCGGCTTGCCGAAAAGTATGATCGGGATCGTTGGGATCACTGTCTCGCCCGCAAATCCCGATCGTCTTTGGGCGATTGTCGAGGCGGAAGATGGCGGTGTGTTCCGTTCAGATAATGCTGGCAAAACCTGGACGAAGACTAACGAGCAGCGCAACCTGCGCCAGCGCGCCTGGTACTACTCGCGCATCTATGCGGATCCGAAAAACGCCGACACGGTTTACGTTTTGAACACGGGCTTCTACAAGTCAAACGACGCCGGCAAGACATTCACGCCGATTTCAGTGCCGCACGGCGACAATCATGATTTGTGGATCGCTCCGGATGATCCCAATCGAATGATCAACAGCAATGACGGCGGCGCGAACGTTTCGTTCAATGGTGGGAAAAGCTGGACTGAGCAAGACCAGGCGACGGCGCAGTTTTATCGTGTCGCGCTTGACAACGATTTCCCTTACAACATCTATGGCGCGCAGCAGGACAATTCAACCGTGCGCATAGCGAGTCGCACAACTGACTTGGGCATCACACGGACGGATTGGTATGACGTCGGCGGCGGCGAGTCTGGCTGGATTGCTCCGTCGCCGAATGATTCGCAGATTGTTTTTGCCGGTTCGTATGGTGGGTTGATTACCCGCTACGATCATCAGACCGGGCAGCTGCGCAACGTGTCGCCCTATCCGAATAATCCGATGGGCGCCGGTGCGGATGTTTTGAGATACAGGTTCCAGTGGAACTTTCCCATCCTTTTTTCGCCTCACGATCAGAGCGCCTTATACGCGGCAGGCAATGTGCTCTTCCGATCATTGAACGACGGACAAACCTGGGAAGTGATTAGTCCTGACCTGACGCGAAACGATAAGTCGAAACAGGGCGCATCGGGCGGCCCAATCACCAAGGACAACACCAGTGTTGAGTACTACGCCACCGTCTTTACGGTGATGGAGTCGCCAATTCAGAAAGGCGTTATCTGGACGGGCTCGGATGATGGCCTGGTGCAGGTGACGCGCGATGCTGGGAAAACCTGGAGCAACGTGACGCCGCCAAAAGACCTCATGCCGGATTGGATACAAATTAATTCTATCGAAGCCTCGCCACACGATCCAGCTACTGCCTACGTCGCCGCGACGATGTATAAGTGGGACGATAATAGGCCGTACCTTTATAAGACCAGCGATTATGGGAAGAGCTGGAAAAAGATAACCAACGGCATTCCGAACACGGCCTTTACACGGGTCATACGCGAGGATCCGAACAAGCGTGGCCTGCTCTACGCGGGAACTGAAACCGGTCTCTATGTTTCATTCGATGACGGCGCCAATTGGCAGTCGATGCAGTTTAATCTTCCCGTGGTCCCCATCACCGACCTGGCAATCCACAAACGCGAACAGGATTTGGTGGCCGCGACGCAGGGGCGCTCGTTCTGGGTGTTGGACGATCTGCCTTTAATTCATCAGATGATGGATGCCGGTGGCATGAATGCCGTGAAGCAGACGAAACTTTTTCGCCCAGAGAATCCTTACCGCATGGATGGTGGTAGCCCTCAGCTTCCCGCTAACGCGACGATTGGAAGGAATCCACCCAACGGAGCAGTTGTTTATTATTCACTAAAGTCTAAGCCCACGACTGATGTGGTGTTGGAATTTCTCGATTCCTCAGGCAAGTCGATCCAGAAGTTTACTGCCAAGGCGCCCTCAGCAACGAAGCCCGGAGCAACACCGGAACCGTCGCCGGACGCCTCACCCGGAGCCGCCGCGCAGGCTTCGCCGGCTGCCGGACCAACTCCGGCTTCGACACCTACGCCAGGCGCCGCACAAGTGACAACGCCTCCCGAGGAACCGCAAGCGCCTTCGGGTGAAGAGTCGGAAGCGTTCGGTGCTGGAAGGCAGCCACGCGTGACCACCGACGTTGGACTCAATCGTTTTGTGTGGGACTTACGTTATGGCGAGTCTGTTCGTTTTCCGGGCATAATTTTGTGGGCAGGCGAGATGCGCGGCCCGCGCGTCGCACCGGGAATGTACCAAGTCAGGCTTACTGTCGATGGTAAGACAAGCAGTGAGAGTTTTGAGGTGAAGCCCGATCCACGTTTGCGGACTCCTGCCGCCGACTATGCGAAACAACTTGAGTTCGGTTTAAGGATTCGCGACAAAGTTTCGGAAATGCACAATGCGATCCTTCAAATTCGCGATGTGCGTAAACAAGTCGACGACCTGTTGAAGCGTGTTGCTGGTCAGCCGGGCTACAAGGTCATTAATGACGCGGCGACGGGGCTGAAGAAAAATCTGGCTGGCGTCGAGGAGAGTTTGTATCAAACTAAAAATCAGAGCAGTCAAGATCCTTTAAACTATCCCATCCGCCTCAACAACAAGTTGGCGGCATTGGCCGGTGTAGTGCAGAGCGCGGACGCCGCGCCCACTGATCAATCGTATGCTGTTTACGATGAGCTGGTAGTACAAATTGATGCGCAATTGACAAAGTTTGCGCAGATCATGAAGACAGACGTTCCGGCTTTTAATCAAGTCGTACGCGACCAGAACATCCCCGCAGTAACGGTGAAGCCTCCCGCAACTGCTGCGGGAACGACTCCGTAGCGGATAGAGAGGAGCGGGGGCAAGCCCACCTTCCAGACCTGAGAGCTTCTCCCATGGGCTCGATAGATCCAGACTTGAGAGTCTTTCAATCAAGGACCAATAACTCAAGCTGCACAAGCTCGTGGTGGGGAAGGTGGGCTTGCCCCCGCTCTTTTGTCTTGGTGCTTTATACTTTGATCTGACTAACACCCACGCTCAGCGTGTGATGACAGGATTGTAGCGCTACTTGCCTCTGCTTTATCTTGGGTGTACCCTTCTTAATGGTTCCAAACAAATAGCAGCGCCTTCTGCACAAACATTGCTCTCCCAGTACAACGCCCCCTGAAGATAACCTACTAGTTGAAGAGAAAGTGTCACGAAGGGTCTCGTTTGCGTAGTGCGCCAGCCACGGTTGGCGAATGAAGCTTAAGAGGGTTTTGACACTTTCGGTGACGCACAGGAGGAAACGAAGATGAAAAGACTAGTACTTGTTCTGTTGCTTATTCTGGGTTCTGTTTCTATTGCCGCGGCAGACACGATTTACCTGCGCGGCGGTACCACCCTGCGCGGCAATGTGCTCGGCTTCGTTAACGGCCGGTTTGCGATCCAGTTGACCAATAGCGCAACTTTGTCCATCAATCCTGTGAACAATCGCAACCAGCCCAGCACCACTACGGGCACCACTCGTACTGTCAGCGCCGGTGAAGTGATTTTCCTGCGTCCGCGCGACATCGAACGCATCGAGATTGACGGCCGTTCACTCGATGAAGCTCGTTATCAAACTCGCACAGTTGATGTCTCGCTAGGCTCAAATTGGATTGACACTGGAGTTGATGTAAGACGCGGCGAGCGAATAAGGGTTGATGCGACGGGAACGATCTACGCAGGCCGCACCAGAATCACGCCCGCAGGCTTGAGCACGACCGATCCGAATGCACCCTTGCCGCGAGCCGCAGAAGGTGAACTCATCGGCGTTATCGGTAACGATTACGATGCCCCGATCCTTGAGATTGGTTCCAGCCGCGAATTCGCCGCGGACCGCGATGGCCGTCTCTACTTAACGATCAACCGCGGCAGCTACACCGACGCGCGGGGCGCCTTTAACGTCCGGATACGAAAAGAAGTCGATCTAACGGCAATGGCCAGAGCTGATGAAAATCGGAATCCGAACGATAACAGCTACGATCCGTTTGGACTGCCGGAAGGATCAGGAACTGGTCCGGCCCCCATACGTTCACGGCAACCCGGAGACTACAACCCAACCGCGAGCAACCGCCGGACCAATCGAACGTTGGAGCGCGTTATTACAGTGCCTGGTAATCAGTCGGGTGGTGTGGACACCGGGATCGATCTGCGCTCAGGGGATCAGGTAACAATCACCGCTACCGGGAGCATAACCGCAGGTCAGCGAGTTGGAGTCGTGTCTGCTGATGGCAGCCGCGTAGGTGTCAGCAGCATCCTTGGCACAAGCCGGCGCCCCGTGCCGAACGCGGGAGTGGGCGCCCTGGTAGGTTACATACTTCAAACCAACGGCCAGCCGTCGCAATACTTCCTGGCTGGTAGCCAGGCGACACTTACCACCCCGGTTGACGGACGACTGTACTTGGTGGTCAACGACGACAACTATAGCGATAACAGCGGCAGCTTCAGCGTCCGCGTCATTTATCCCGACTACCGGTGACCAGATAGATCGGTCCGCGCAGCGAACTTGCTCGGAAAGGGTGAAGCGGTAAGAAGTCTTTGACCTCCGATGCGCGGTAAGTCTCCGACTTACCGAGGACTGCACCCGAATTTTCCGGTCTTTGACCGGAGTCTCAAAGGTCGGAGACCTTAAAGAATTTAGAAAGGTCGCCGGCAAGTCGGAGACTTGCCGCGCATCAGAGGTCAAAGACCTTTACCTGCAAATTGAAAATCCCGAGGGAGACCCCACCCGCTAGCCGCAAATCGGAGACTTGCCGCCATCGGAGGTCAAAGACCTTACCTGCAAATTGAAAATCCCGAGGGAGACCCCACCCGCCACCCGCGAAGTGGCCACTAAATCGCCGCATTACGGCAGTTTTTGGTGACGGGCAGGTTAGGCCGTGTTAAGATTCCAGCCATTATGCATGCGGATGTAGTTATTATCCGATTGATTTTTACTGGAATTCTCGTTGCCTCTGGATACGTTCTCAAACCTTTCCGTGGCAATCCATGGCTGTCTGCCGGCATCGGCGCGGTCATCGCCGTATGCATAATCCTATTCGAACGAAGAATTAGGCGCGCCTCATTGAAGACCCTGATCGGAGCAGCGGTTGGTTCCATTATGGGAATCGTCGGAGCTTTTTTGATCGGTTCTTTGATTAGTCGCCAGGAATCGCCGGCGGTGCCTGCCGAAGTCAAAACTTATATAACTCTGGCACTCACGTTTTTCATGGCCTACGTCGGTCTGATGGTCGGCGCTGCCAAAGGCGACTATCTGGAACTGTCCGCTTTGGGTGGCATTCTGACAGACAAAGCGTCACGCCGCGACCTGAAGATTCTCGACACCTCCGTAATCATCGACGGGCGGATCGCCGACGTCGCCGAGACTGGATTCCTTACCGGCTCGCTCATCATTCCGCAATTCATCCTGCGTGAGCTGCAACAGGTGGCCGACTCTCCTGATTCTTCAAAACGACAGCGTGGGCGGCGCGGCCTGGACATGCTCAACCGCTTGCAAAACAATAGTTCGCTCGATATTCAAATTGTCGAGACCGATTTTCCCGCCGTGCGCGAGGTTGATCTGAAACTGATCGAGCTTGGTAAACAGCTCGACGCCGTTATTGTTACCAACGATTTCAATCTCAACAAAGTGTCGCAACTGCGCGGCGTCAGTGTGCTCAACATAAACGAACTGGCAAACGCACTGAAACCCGTCGTGCTTCCTGGCGAAGCAATGCGCGTGTTCATTTTGAAGGAAGGCAAGGAATACAATCAGGGCGTTGCCTATCTTGATGATGGCACGATGGTCGTCGTCGATAACGCCCGCCGGCTGATTGGCAAAAACGCTGATATCGCGGTGACGAGCGTGCTGCAGACAACTGCCGGCAAGATGATCTTCGGGCGTCTCTGGGAAGAACCGGAGAATGGTTCACCTAGTGGCGAGCACCGTATTAACGGTTCGACGCGGCGCCAATCGCGCGATCCGCGCAGCGGGCCATTGCCAGTGCGCATTACTGACAATGAACCAATAACGGAATTGTAGACGACCGTCATTCACTATGAATGTCGCCATCATTGCCGCCGCCGGGCAAGGCACGCGGATGGCGGGTCAGCGGCCGAAACAGTTTCTCGAGCTGGCGGGCACTCCCGTTCTTTTTCACACGCTCAGGGCCTTTGAGCAGTGTGAGGCAATCCAGGAAATCATAGTAGTCACGACGGCAGACGAAGTCGCCGGCTTTCTTCCGTTATCTAACAAATACGATCTCCGGAAGATCAAAACAGTGGTTACCGGAGGTGCAACTCGAGCCGAGTCGGTACTTCATGGTCTGCGTGCGGTCGACGAGTCAACGGCAGAAATCGTCGCGGTCCACGATGGCGTGCGCCCGTTCGTAACGCCTGATGAAATTGCACGCACGGTTGAGGCTGCCAGGCTTGCAGGCGCCGCGATTCTGGTTTCTACTGCCGTACACACAGTAAAAGAGGTTAGGGAAGGAGCGGTCGTCAAGACCCTGAAGCGAACTGATCTCCGCAACGCGCTGACACCCCAGTGCTTTACATATGAACTACTGCGCCGCGCCTATGAAGAAGCTGATGTTTCTGATCCGGAATTGACGGATGAGAGTTCACTGGTTGAGCGTCTGGGCGTGAGAATCGTTACCGTTGAAGGAAGTTCGCGCAATATCAAGATCACGCGGCCGGAAGATCTGTTGATTGGGGAAGCTTTACTAAGTCAATTTATTGGTCGTTAGCCTCGGTAGCCGGTGTGTTACCTAACTTGAACCCAATTGTAAAACCGCTGATTAACAACAGTCTGTTATGTTCCGGATTGGCATTGGTAATGACACACATAGGTTGGTTGAAGGCCGGCCCTTGATGCTCGGCGGTGTGCACGTGACGTTTGAGCGCGGCGGCGAAGGCCATTCAGATGCTGATGCTCTTTTGCATGCAATCATTGATGCGTTACTGGGCGCAATCTGCGAGGGCGATATTGGAGTCCATTTTCCCGATAGCGATCCGCAATGGAAAGATGCGAACAGTATGCAGCTACTCTCGCGTGTGGCGTGGCTGGCCCATGAGCGCGGTCTTCATGTGGTGAATATCGACGCCACCATCATGCTCGAGAAGCCGCAACTCAGACCTTACATGGCGTCGATGCGGGATAACATTGCTTCGGTCCTGGGAGTGGAACCTTCTTGCGTGAGCGTTAAAGCCAAAACGGGAGAAGGACTGGATGCAGTTGGTCAGGGGCTTGGCGTTTCCGCGCAAGCTGTGGCTCTTCTTCAGTCGTAACGCAAAGCGTTCAATTTGCGTCGGACACAGAAATCTAAACTGAGAGCCAACCCGGCAGCGCAACCCGACAGTTTGCGTTACACAACTTGAGAGGAAACTTTTGAGACCGCAGGACGTAATCCGCAAAAAGCGTGACGGCGATCAGCTCTCGCGTGAAGAAATCACCTTCTTCATCAATGGAGTGACGCGCGGAACCATTGCCGACTATCAGATCAGTGCGCTGCTGATGGCCATCTATCTGAACGGGATGAACGATACCGAGCAGGAGATCCTCACGGGCACAATGCTGCATTCTGGAAACACCCTCGATTTTTCAGACATAGCAAAACCGAAAGCTGACAAACATTCCACCGGAGGAGTTGGCGACAAGACATCACTTTTGATCGCGCCCATGGTTGCTGCCTGCGGAATTTGTGTGCCGATGATTTCCGGACGTGGTTTGGGACACACGGGAGGCACGCTCGATAAACTCGAATCGATTCCCGGCTACCAGGTGGATTTGAGTGCTTCTGAATTTGAGCGGGTACTCAAGACTGTGGGCTACGCAATGTCGGGACAGACGGCGGAGTTGGCGCCGGCGGACAAAAAGATGTATGCGCTGCGCGACGCCACCGCCACTATCGAAGCAATTCCGCTCATTGTCGCTTCAATTATTTCAAAAAAGGGCGCTGCCGGCCTCGACGCAATGGTGATAGATGTGAAGGTTGGCTCGGGCGCGTTTATGCGCGATGAAGATCGAGCAAAAGAGCTGGCGCACTCTCTGGTGAAAACGGGTAACGCTTGCGGCATTCGGACGCGTGCTCTACTAACAGATATGAACCAGCCACTGGGCCAGGCGGTGGGAAACTCGCTGGAAGTGAAGGAGTGTGTTGAGCTCTTGCGTGGCGAAGCGCCAGAAGGTGCGCGTCCGGTGCTTGATCTCTCAATTGAGCTTTCCGCTCACATGCTGGTTCTGGCCCACGTCGATGATTCTCTTGAAGCAGCTCGCGGTCGTTTGCAGGGGATTCTCGGTTCGGGACGAGCGTTGGAATGTTTTCGTCAGAACGTAGAAGCGCAGGGTGGTGAGCCGAGGGTCTGCGATGACCCGTCGAAGTTTCTTCCTTTGGTCACGGAATCGTTTAAGGTAGAATCCCCGCGTTCTGGTTTCCTTAGCAAAGTTAATACTGCGGAAATTGGCTATGCGATTGCGGCTATCGGCGGCGGTCGTGTGCGCATCGACGATCGCATAGACCCCACCGTAGGCTTTCTTTCTGAAATCAAAATCGGTGATAGCGTTGGTGCTGGGGCGACGCTCGGCACAGTCTATTGTCGTGATGGCTCAAAGGCCGGCGAGGCCGTGCAACGCATTCAGTCCGCATACGAAATCGGCGACCAACCCCCAAAGGAAATTCCGCAATTAATGAGGGAAGTGATTAACGAATGAAGATCGTATTCTGCTCCACGCTCGTTGTTATTTGCCTGCTGGCAATTTTCGGCTCGGCCTGTAACCGCAGCAGTTACGGTGCCGACGACCAGTCGAAGGTCCGAGTGGGTATCGTTTTCGATATCGGAGGTAAAGATGATCGTTCGTTCAACGCCGCCGCATGGGCCGGCGCGAAGTGCGCGGAAACCGGCAAGTGGGCCAACGGTACTAATTGCGGCAAACCACCGCTGCCCATTGTGCTGCGCGATATAGAGCCGGGCAATCCGACCTCTATCGAACCAGCCATGCGCGCGTTTGCTGAACGAAACTACGACCTGATTATCGGGATCGGTTTCGCGCAAACGCCAATCATCGAACTCGTCGCCAAGGATTATCCCACCATTCGCTTTGCGATAGTCGACGGTGTCAGCGATCTGCCGAACGTCGCGTCGCTGGTGTTCAAGGAACATGAAGGTTCCTATCTGGTCGGCATGTTGGCTGCCAAGACCAGCAAGACCGGAACGATTGGTTTTCTTGGCGGCATGGACATCGGCTTGATTCACCGGTTCAAGGGTGGCTACGAGGAAGGCGCGCGCGCCGTCAATCCTAACATTCGGGTAATACCAAACTATGTGGGCGTCACTGACGCCGCCTGGAACAATCCCGGCAAAGGTAAAGAAATTGCGCTGGCACAAATCAGCAAGGGCGCAGACGTGATTTTCACGGCCGCCGGCAACTCCGGTTTGGGCGCCTTTGATGCGGTTGAGCAGGCTGGTAAACAAAACGGACGCGCAACGCACTTGGTCATCGGTGTCGACGCCAACCAGAACATGGTCAAGCCAGGTTTTGTTCTGACGAGTATGGTCAAACGTGTCGACAATGCCGTCTATGCAATTATTCAGGACGTGGTGAACGGACAATTCAAGACCGGCTTTCACGTGTATGGGTTGAACGAAGATGGTGTGGGCTACGCAATGGATGAAAACAACAAGGACCTGGTAACTCCTGAAATGGTTCAGCAGGTCGAGGAAGCAAAGAAAAAAATCATCAGCGGCGAAATCAAGGTTGTGGATCTGATGGGGAAATAAGCAGGTGACAGCATTGGCGCTAACATCGCAGAAGGAAGTGGAAGAGGAACCGACCCAGAGATTCGTCGTTTTTTGAGGATAGCCAGGGGTTCGTTATATGAGACGCAGCATTGGCTGCGACGAGCTTTCCGACGAAAGTTGCTTAGTGAGAAGCAGATTAGCGACCTTCTGCCCTTAGTGAAAGAATTGACGCCCAAGTTGAACGCTTATCTAAGTTCAATTGGGTCCTTGGCAAAGACACGACGCGGTCTCGCCAGGAACAGCTGAGCTCGCTTGGAAATCAAAGACCAAAGACCCAAGACCCAAACTAGTGATCGAGTTAAGAAATATAACCAAACGCTTCGGCGACGTACTCGCTAACGACCACGTCAATATCAAAGTCGAGCCGGGTACGATTCACGCGATCGTTGGTGAGAACGGCGCCGGCAAATCCACGGCGATGCGTATCGCGTATGGATTCTATAAAGCCGATGAAGGCGAAATCCTGGTTGATGGCCAGGTTCAAGATATAGCGACGCCGCATGATGCGATTGCCCTGGGCATTGGCATGGTCCATCAGCACTTTATGCTGGTGGATACGATGACCGTCGCCGAAAACATTGTGCTCGGGGCCGAGCCAGGCAGCGAAGCTGCTCTCGATCTTGCCAAAGCGAGCATAGAAATCCGCAAGCTTTCTGAAGAATTCAAACTGGCAGTTAATCCAAATGCAGTCATCGAACATCTTTCGGTTGGGCAACAGCAGCGCGTTGAACTTCTAAAGGCACTTTATCGTCACGCGCGCTTGCTAATCCTCGACGAGCCAACCGCAGTATTAACCCCGCAGGAAGTTGAAGAATTCTTTTCCATTCTGCGCCGAATGCGCGAGCAGGGTAAAACCGTAGTAATCATCACTCACAAACTCGCTGAGGTCCTCGCAATCTCCGATGAAGTCACTGTAATGCGCGATGGTCGCGTTGTCGGGCGTGTCCAGACCAGCCAAACCAATGCTGCCGAACTGGCTCGCATGATGGTGGGTCGCGAAGTGCTGCTGCGGGTTGAAAAACCGGACGCGAATCCGAACGGCGCGGAGTTGAGCGTACGCAATCTCTCAATAGTTACCAAGGACGGCGGGAAGCGGGTTGACGACGTTTCTTTTGACGTTCGCAAGGGCGAGATCCTCGGCATCGCCGGGGTGGAGGGGAACGGTCAGACCGAATTAATCGAAGCGCTTGCGGGACTAGTGAGTCCGTCGCAACTCTCTGGCAAGATTCTTTTTGAGGATCGGGATATTACCAAAGACGGCGCGCGGCTGCGGCGGGAGCTGGGAATTGCTCACATACCGGAAGATCGGCATCGGCGCGGTCTGCTGTTGGAATTTCATCTCGCTGAGAATTCGATCCTCGGTGTGCATTATCGGAAGCCAATCGTTAGTTATGCAGGCGTACTTTTGGATAGGGGAGCAATTCGCCACCGCGCGCAGGAAATTATCGAAGGGTTTGATGTGCGTCCGGCTAATCCGGAACTTCCCGCGCGGTCGCTTTCCGGCGGCAATCAGCAAAAGTTAATAATTGGCAGAGAGTTTAAAGTAAATCCGAAGCTCTTGCTGGTGTCGCAACCGACGCGAGGAGTTGACATTGGAGCAATCGAGTTTATCCATCGTAAGCTCGTCGCTCTGCGCGACTCGGGTTGCGCCGTGTTGCTTGTATCAGCCGAACTTGAAGAAGTTACGTCACTCTCAGACCGGCTATTGATTATTCATGATGGCCGCATCGCAGGCGAAGTTGATCCAAAAGTCGCAACTATTGAAGAGATCGGATTGCTGATGACGCGCGGGCACTAGGTCATTTCCGATTGCCGATTTGCGATTGCCAAATTCCTTTTTAGATTTCGTGCTTTGAGCTTTGTACTTAGTATTTTGTACCGCCAAAATTGGATTTCCGTGGCGACCATTCTAACAACCGGGCTTAGGGCACAGAACAAAGGGTGGATTCAAGTTTCAAATGCAACTCCGAATCATAACCGGGAGCGGTAGCGACCGGCCAGGGAGTCAACTTTACCAGTCGAGTATTTCAATCGCTGATCGCGGTCACTCAAGCACTAACAACTGCGGTTGAGTCCTTGGCCGGTCGCTACCACCACCCCCAGCCGGGCTGCCCGGCTGGGGACCCCGGTCCGCTCCCGGTTCTGATTGGGATTGAATCCGCGAAGTACAAAGCTCAAAGCGCAAAGTTCCAGAGAGTTGGATCCAAAGTTGAGATTCAAGATCTGAAAAACAAATGACACTTCTACGCGAACTCCTGTTTCCGCTGATTGCTGTGATTGCTGCTTTTGTTGTTGCTGGGATCCTAATCATCATAATTGGCGATAATCCAATCGAGGCGTACCGCTTACTCTTCGGCAGCGCTTTATCCTGGCCCGTTGGCATCGGCTACACACTTTTTTATGCGACGCCATTAATCTTTACTGGGCTCGCCGTGATGGTGGCGTTTCGTTGCGGCCTGCTCAACATTGGAGCGGAAGGTCAATTGTACGTAGCGGCATTCGCCACCGCCTGGGTGGGAATAAAGTTTGGTGGCGTGTTCATTAAGGGCGCAGATGGCACTATCATTAGCTCGCCAATCGCAAATTTGCCTGCTCTGCTACTCATTTTATGCTGCTTAGTGGCGGCGATTTTCGCAGGCGGGTTGTGGGGCGCGATTCCCGGGATCTTGAAAGCTCGCTTCGGTTCTCACGAAGTTATCAACACTATCATGTTGAACTTCGTGGCAGTCGCCTTGCTGAGTTATTTCACTCAGTATCACTACAAAATGCCCGGCGATCCTATCATGCAGACAGTTCAGATCGGACCGGGTGCGCACATCTCCCGTTTAGGCAAATTTATTCACGGCATGCCGGAATTCATTCCTCTCAATCTTGCGTTTATCCTCGCTCTACTCTGTTGCGGGCTCGTTTATGTTTTTCTGTGGCGGACGAAATGGGGGTATGAGCTGCGATCTACCGGAACCAATCCCACTGCTGCTGAGTATGGCGGCATCTCGGTGAGCAAGCAGATTGTGATTGCTATGACGATCTCCGGCGCGCTTGCGGGAATGGTTGGCATTAACGAGGTGCTTGGCTATCGCTATCGTTACTATGACGGGTTTTCTGATAATTATGGCTTCACCGGTATTGCGGTAGCGCTGCTGGGCCGCAACCATCCGGTGGGCGTTATCATCTCGGCGCTGTTGTTTGCTGTTCTCCAGCGCGGCGGTATTCCCGTCGATGCTTTCACTCAACACGTGACCAAAGATATTGTTCAGGTGTTGCAGGGAACAATAATTCTGTTTGTAGCGGCGGAAGCTTTCTTCCGCGGACCATTCGCGAAATGGGGTTTGCTAAGGCGCTCAAAAGTGTAAGCCTCTAAGGGTGAAATCCGAGAGTAAAGTAATGACAGAAATCTTCACGGTAGCGCTTATCTGGTCAACCATACGGCTTTCGACGCCGCTAATTCTCGCGGCGCTGGGCGGAATGTTTTCCGAGCGATCCGGCGTCATCAACATCGCCCTGGAAGGGATGATGCTTGCTGGTGCGTTCACGGCCGCCGCGGTCACTTATGCCGCCGGCAGTCCATATGTGGGATTGGTTGCCGGAATGATGGCGGGGATGTTGATAGCCGCAATCCATGCTGTTGCCTGTATTCGTTACAAAGCTGATCAGGTTGTCACCGGCACCGCGATCAACATTCTGATGATCGGCATGCCCGCTTTCCTGAGCGGCGCCTTCTTTCTATCCTCCGGATCCACGCCGCAGATTCCCAAGGAGCAATTGATACCGTGGATTCCAATTGTCCTTGCCTTCGCCCTGGTCCCGCTTTCGTGGTACGTCCTTTATAAAACTCCTTTCGGGTTGCGGCTGCGTGCGGTTGGTGAAAACCCGGAAGCCGCGGACGCCGCCGGAGTTCCCGTTGCGCGGATGAGATATGCCGGAGTGTTATTGTCGGGAGTATTGGCAGGGATCGGAGGAGCCTATCTCTCAATCGGGCAGTCGTCGTTGTTTACCAGAAATATGACTTCAGGTCGCGGCTTCATTGCGTTGGCTGCTTTGATTTTTGGTAAATGGCGTCCCGTTCAGACGTTGCTCGCGTGTTTGTTGTTTGGTTTTACTGAGGCCATCTCAATTCAGATGCAGGGTGTGGTGAAACTTCCCTCCGGAGACGACATCCCGGTCCAGTTTATTCAGATGGTTCCTTACGTCCTGACCATTATTGTGCTGGCGGGGTTCATTGGCTCATCCCGGCCTCCAAAGGCCCTGGGAATTCCCTACCAGAAGGAGCGATAAGAAAGGGCACGATCAACGTGTCAGTATCATCCAAGAAGTTTAGAGTTCAACCTTTAGGTTGTGCCTTTCTGGATGCAAGCTAAAGCTTGAACTCTAAACTGCCGGAGTGGTACTGATTTCATTAGTCATGGTTGAAGGAACAGCAAAAACGGATCTTTATTCGCGCGCCGAAAACGCGGCACACGTAATCCGCTCGCGCATTACTGATGAAGCGCGCATCGCGCTTGTGCTGGGCAGTGGGTTGGGCGGGTTCGCCGACGAGTTTAAAGATCCTGTCACACTGCCTTACCGGGAGATTCCGGGATTCGTCTCTTCTACAGCCGAGGGACATGCCGGCAAGCTGGTAATTGGAAAAGTTGAGGGCGAGCCGGTCTTTGCAATGCAGGGTCGAGTGCATTATTACGAAGGCTACTCGCTCGAAGAGGTTACGTTTCCCATCAGGACCTTCAAGCTGCTGGGCGTGGAGACGTTGATCCTGACCAACGCAGCCGGTGGCATCGATGTGCAACTAAATCAAGGCGCCTTGATGGTCATAAGCGATCACTTGAATCTGATGGGAGTGAGCCCGCTGCGCGGTCCCAACGACGAACGTTTCGGACCTCGCTTTCCTGACATGTCGGAAGTTTACTCTCGAGAGCTACAGGAACTGGTAATCGAAGAGTCGAAGGCTCTGGGAATTGACGTCCGGCGTGGCATCTATGCCGCACTCGCGGGTCCCAGTTATGAAACACCGGCCGAGATTCACATGCTTCGAGCTTGTGGCGCCGATGCCGTGGGAATGAGCACTGTTCCTGAAGCTATTGTGGCGCGGCAAATGGGCATGAAGGTCTTAGGTATCTCGTGTATTACAAATATGGCCGCTGGCATTACTGAAACTCCGATTAATCATGAGGAAGTGATAGAGACGGGCCAGCGCGTGCGAGAGACATTTACGCAGTTGCTTCGCCACATTATCGCCAGGGTCCCACAAAACTACGGCGAGGCGGGAGAAAATTCTTAGCTGAGAACGTGGGCCGGCAGCAGGTAGCGATAAGAAGTTAAGAGTTCAAGCTTTAGCTTGCCCTCTGCGAAGGCACAACCTAAAGGTTGAACTCTAAACTGCTGGAATGCCGACAAGAAGTTAAGAGTTCAAGCTTTAGCTTGCCCACTGCGAAGTCACAATCTAAAGGCTGAACTCTAAACTGCTGGAATGGCCTCAGCTTTGAACTATTCGCCGGACATCCGGCGTCTAAACGAATCGTTCTGATAACCTGGAAGGTTTTTGTGAGTCTAATCATTGGTATTTCCGGTGGCACCGGATCCGGCAAGACTACTGTAGCAAACCGCATCCTGGAAACGGTTAAGGCGAGCGAAGTGGTCTTTATTCAGCAGGACTCTTATTACCGTAACCTCAAAGATCTACCGCTTGACTATCGCCAGGTTGCCAACTTCGATCATCCCGACGCGCTCGATAACGACCTGCTCGTCAATCACATTCGCAAACTAAAAGCAGGAGAGGCAATTGAACTGCCTATCTACGATTTCAAAACACACAATCGCTTGAACGAAACCCGGCTCGTCGAACCCAAGCCAATTGTTATTGTCGAAGGCATACTAATCTTTGTCGATCCTCGCCTGCTCGAGCAGTTGGATCTCAAGGTCTTCGTCGATACGCCTGACGACATTCGTTTCATTCGGCGTTTGCGCCGCGACATCGCCGAGCGAGGCCGCACAGTGGAATCGGTGATCGAACAATACATAGCGACTGTGCGGCCCATGCATATGCAGTTTGTCGAGCCCTCAAAACGTTACGCTGACGTCATCATTCCGGAAGGTGGTCATAATTTGGTGAGCATAGATTTGATTAGCGGAAAGATTCGTGAGAGGTTGGCTGGCGCTTTAACCTCGGTGGGAGGCCAGTCTTGAGCGAAGAGAGTTTGCAGCAGCTTATTGAAAAGGCAAAGTCGGCGCGGCTGCGGTCGATCGCGCCTTTTTCAAACTTCCTAGTCGGGGCGGCGGTGAAAACCGACGAAGGGAAGATTTACACGGGCTGTAATGTGGAGAGTGCCAGTTACGGACTCACGGTCTGTGCAGAGCGCGTCGCCATCTGGAAAGCTTTGTCGGAAGGCGAAAGAAACTTTGCCGAGCTGGCTATTGTTGCCGACACGGAATCGTTAACGCCCCCCTGCGGCACCTGCCGCCAAATCATCTGGGAGTTTGCGAAGAACGCCACCATCGTGCTGGGGAATCTTCGTGGTGAAACTCAGATAGTTTCAATAAGAGAACTCCTGCCGCGTGCTTTTGACGCGCGTTTTCTTAGCGGTGCAAAAAAAGGTTAGTGATGTAGTTGAACGACTCGCAAATTAGCAACATGCGGTGCGATGAGGTCAGTACCACCAGGCGGTAGCCGGTGGGTCGCCGTCGCCACGAGCACTTAACCCAACGCTTCGGTGGTGTCCATATTAGAGTCATTCGTTGCGATGACCCACCCGCTACCGCGAGGTGGTACTGACCTCATGGGACCGGAACGTTCGCACTGGCGGTAGTAGTGGGTCAGGAAAGTGTCCGATAAACTTTAGTTTGTCGTGACTCCGCGACAAGCTAAAGCTTATCGGACATCAACCTGATCCGCTAACGGATATAATTTTTAGTTGACGGAACGCGGCATTTCTCGTTTAGAAAGTGCACTTGTGCACCACGGTGGGCCGGCCGGACAAGTCCGGGGTTCTAAACGGATATCACGTAGTGGGTCAGGAAAGTGTCCGATAAACTTTAGTTTGTCGTGACTCCGCGACAAGCTAAAGCTTATCGGACATCAACCTGATCCGCTAACGGATATCATTTTTAGTTGACGGAACGCGGCATTGCCACTCAGAGTATGTCCAAAAAAATACTCATCATCTTTACGGTTGTCACCACAATGCTTAGCAGTGTATTGCCGGCAGCGGCGCAACGGAACAGGGGCCGGCGCATGATGCGAGTGGATTTACTGGTGCTGAACGGCACGCTGGTAACCATGGATAAAAACCATAGTGTCATTCAGAACGCCGGCATTGCTGTGGACGGCGGTCGCATCGTAGCCGTTGGTACGACTACCGACATCATCAAGATGTACTCGGCTCCGGAAAGGGTAGATGCGAGCGGAAAGATAATCATTCCTGGCCTTATCAATGGGCACACTCACATTCCCATGACGTTGTTTAGAGGTCTGGCTGACGATCTCGATCTTCAGGAGTGGCTCACAAAGTACATCTTCCCAGCCGAGGCTAAGAATGTCTCAGAGGAATTCGTACGAGTAGGAACGCGATTAGGGTTAGCGGAAATGATTCGCGGTGGCACGACGACTTATTGCGACATGTATTACTTCGAAGACGCGATTGCCGACGAAACTGCGAAAGCTGGCATGCGTGGAGTTTTGGGAGAGACTGTCATCGACTTTCCGGTCGCCGATAACAAGACCAACGCCGAGGTCATGGCCTATGTCGAGACATTTGTTAGGAAGTGGAAAGGCAATGAATTGATCGTGCCGGCGATTGCACCGCACGCTCCCTACACCGTTTCCGAAGAGCATCTGAAGGCGGTGCGTGCTTTCTCCGATCGAACTGGCGCCCCAATCGTCACCCACATCTCGGAAACGAAAAAAGAAGTGGATGATAGCCTCCAGGCCAAAGGCGCCAGTCCTGTCGACTACCTCTCCCGAATTGGATTCCTAAATGAACGCGTCATTGCCGCGCACATGGTTTGGCCCAGCCCGGGCGAGATCGAGATATTGAGGCGAACCGGGGTCGGTGTGGTCCACAATCCGCAGTCAAACATGAAGCTGGCTTCGGGCGTGGCGCCGGTTCCGAAGATGATAGCGGCAGGTGTAAGAGTGGGCCTGGGCACCGATGGCGCTGCGTCAAATAATGATTTGAGCATGTGGGAAGAGATGGACACGGCCGCAAAACTTCACAAGGTTTTCAGCGGCGATCCTAAAGTGATGCCAGCCGAAGAAGCGCTTGAGCTGGCGACGATTCGGGGCGCCCAGGCGCTACACATGGAAAAAGAGATTGGCTCAATAGAGAAGGGAAAGCGGGCCGACCTGGTGATCGTCGACCGCGATGCGCTCAACCAAATACCGCTCTACAATGTCTATTCCGATCTGGTGTATGCCACCAAAGCTTCCGACGTAAAAACAGTCATCATCAATGGGCGCGTGGTAATGCGCGACCGGCAATTGCTGACGCTCAATGAGGCCGCGATAAAGGAGAGCGCGCGAGTTTTCCGAGAAAGAGTGATAAAAAGTTTCGGCGGTTCAAGCATCCCACAATAACGGGTTCAAAAGACTGAGGTAATTCCTGTTGCAATGAAATCACCATATAGAAACATTCTCGGCACACTTGCCATACCACTGTGATCTGTTCATAATACCGACACCAGTCGATGCACTGGTAAGCGAGCTTGACTGCTCGCTTTTGCAGTTTTAGGAGTATTGTTTAGTGAACCAAGTTAGTTCCTCCAACAGACTTTCCCCTTTTAATGGAATCTTACTAATAGCACTTCTGGTGCTATCTTGCTCAACAGGGCTGCGAGCCCAGTCGTCTCCGCAACCTGCCCAGCCCGCCGTTACAAATCCAGCTACAACATCGACCACGACAAGTGCAGCGCCCTCCGCGGAAGCTGTGCAGGACCGCATCACTCGGGCGCGTGCCCTGATTGCTGCTCACCGGCTGGATACTGCGGCCAGTGAACTTGAGTCGGTCAGATCGGCAACAAAGGACAACGCGGTTCGCAACATCACTTCAATAATGCTCATGAGCGTCTATTTGGAGGAGGGCAACTACGGTCGAGCTGAAGCATTGCTCGAAGAGAACTATCAAGCACGCTCAGCGCAAAAGGATGAGTCGCTCGGGACATATTTCGCGCTGGCCGGTCAGGCCGTAAACGGCGCCCGGACCCATCTCGCCCGTTATCGCAGTTTTGGAATCAACACCACCGACGCCGGCCTGCCCGCAGAAGCAGCCAGCGATCTGAATCGCCTGCGGGCATTGCTGGAGCGAATGATCGCCCAGGCCAAAGAGATTTCGACGAAACGGAGGGCCTACGACTCTCTATCTTTGCTTGAAGATGTGCTCGGAATTCGCTTGTCGCTTGCGGAAGACAGCGAGGATCAAGCCAAGTGGGAAGTCGAGTATGCCAGCGCGCGCGAAGCACTCGCGTCATCGCAAACACAGATAGCTTCGCTTGGTGGTATTCCGCCCCTGCGCCCGGGTCAATCGCCAGTGAATAAAGCGTCTGCACTTTCGCCCTACTCTACGAAGAAAACTTCCGACTCGCCTCTTGCGATTAAGGCGCCCGAGAAGAACGCCGGATCTCCAGAGCAAGAACCCGCGTCGCAGTCCAGCCCGGCGCAATCTTCAAAGGGTGATGAAACAAAAGCCCAAGCCTCTAGTGATGTAAAGCCCGGCGAGCCGCTGGTTACCGATGCCGGGTCTTTGAATGCGAAGGCAAAGAAGAGAGCAGTGCCACGGTATCCACCAATCGCAAGACAGAATGGCACCACCGGCTTGGTTAGGGTTCACGTGATTGTTGACGAGACCGGCAAGGTTATCGGAGTTTACGGTTCAGAAGGACCTATGCTTCTGAGGGCGGCAGCGGAAGAAGCTGCCAGGAAGTGGTCTTTTGAGGCGACCTCGACCGATGGCCAGCCAATGCGCGTTCGCGGATATATCGACTTCACCTTCACGCTCTAGACACTTCAGCTAAAACCGAAGAGCCTGTATCCTCCCGCCGCGCAATATCTTACCTAATGTTGACTTAAAAGTAAGGATTGGTTAAACTGCTTCCATCAATAATCGGTTTTGGGATGTTTGTGCTAGTAGGGCAGTCCGGGTTTCGACGATAGGCATTATGAAAATCTCGGCACAGGAAGAATATGGGTTGCGCTGCTTGTTGCAGCTCGCGCGTGCGGACACGCAAGGTGAGTCGTTAACTCTCGCGCAGATAGCGCGCCGGGAAGGCATCTCCGTCGCGAACGCCGGGAAACTCATGTGGATTCTTAATAAGGCCGGGTTCGTCCAGTCGCAGCGAGGTACTAAGGGCGGCTATCGCCTCGCCCGGCCAGCCTCAGTTATTCATCTTAACGAGGTCATCAGCGTGCTCGATGACGAAAGTGTTGAGACGCACTGCAAAACCTATGCGGGTGTGCTTGATTCTTGTGTGCATACCGGCGACTGTGGAATTAGACCCGTCATCGTGGAGCTACATCAGATTGTCGACAAGGCCCTGTCTGAGATTACGTTGTCCCAATTGCTCGGCACGGAGGCGAACGTAGATGCCGTGCTTCATAAGATTCAAGGCACGAGGGAAATGCAAAGAACGGAACCGAGTCGCATGCAGGTGTAATTGGAATAATTCTCCGACAGAAGGTTGGAAGGTACGGATTAATAACAGATGAGCACAGCAGAATTACTCGGTAAGCAAGAATACAAATACGGTTTCGTCACAGACATCGAGTCGGACGTTATTCCGCGTGGGCTCACGGAAGATACGATTCGCCTGATAGTTAAGATCAAGAACGAACCTGACTGGATGTTGGATTTCCGGCTGAAGGCTTATCGTCATTGGCTAACGATGACCGAGCCGAGGCATTGGCCGAATATCTCATTTCCGGAGATCGACTATCAGGACGTCATCTACTACAGCGCGCCGAAGCAAAAGGCCACCAAAGCCAGCCTCGACGAAGTAGACCCGGAGCTGTTGCGCACGTTTGAGAAGCTCGGGATTCCTTTGACTGAACAAAAGCAACTGGCCGGCGTCGCTGTCGATGCAGTCTTCGATTCGGTTTCAGTTGCTACAACCTACAAAGAAAAACTCAAGAAGCATGGGGTCATCTTCTGTTCGTTTACGGAAGCGATTCGCGAATATCCGGATCTCGTCCGCAAATATCTCGGCTCGGTTGTTCCCACCAACGACAACTTCTTTGCGGCGCTCAATAGTGCGGTATTTTCCGATGGCTCATTCTGTTTCATTCCCAAAGGGGTGCGCTGTCCGATGGAGCTTTCGACCTATTTCCGAATTAACAACTCGGAGTCCGGGCAGTTTGAGCGAACATTGATTGTGGCTGAGGAGGGCTCTTACGTTTCCTATCTTGAAGGCTGCACGGCGCCTAAGTTTGATAAGAACCAATTGCACGCAGCGGTCGTGGAACTGGTCGCGCTTGATGATGCGCAGATCAAATACTCTACGGTCCAGAACTGGTACGCGGGCGATGAAGAGGGCGTTGGCGGCATCTACAATTTCGTCACCAAACGCGGAAAGTGCGCCGGGCGGAATTCAAAGATTTCGTGGACCCAGGTTGAGACCGGTTCGGCAATAACCTGGAAGTATCCTTCGTGCATTCTGCAGGGCGACAACTCTATCGGTGAATTCTACTCAGTCGCGTTAACCAACCATGCCCAGCAAGCCGATACCGGAACGAAGATGATCCATCTCGGCAAGAATACTCGGTCGACGATTATTTCGAAGGGGATTGCCGCGGGCAAATCGAACAACAGCTATCGCGGCCTCGTGAAGGTCATGCCCAAAGCGGAAACCTCGCGAAACTATACGCAGTGTGATTCGATGCTGATCGGGTCAAACTGCGGCGCGAATACCTTCCCCTATATCGAGGTCATGAACAACACCTCCAGTGTCGAGCATGAAGCATCCACGTCAAAGATTAGCGAGGAGCAGTTGTTCTATTTGCAGCAGCGCGGCATTTCGCAGGAGGATGCGGTGTCGCTGATCATTAACGGCTTTTGTAAGGACGTCTTTTTGCAGTTGCCGATGGAGTTCGCTGTCGAAGCGCAACGGCTTCTGGGCATGAAGCTCGAGGGCAGCGTCGGATAATCGGACGCGGAGATTAGGCGACGCGGCGACGCGAAGATATTCATCGCGTCCCCGTTCGGCCACGTCACCGCGTAATTTTTTGAGGAGCAATCATTAGTGTTAGAGATTAAAAACTTACATGCAGGCATCGACGGCAATGAGATCCTCAAGGGGATCAATTTGACCGTCAGGAAGGGCGAGATCCACGCGATTATGGGCCCGAACGGTTCGGGCAAATCAACTCTCGCCATGGTTTTGAGCGGGAATCCGGCGTATGAAGTCATGAAGGGTGAAATCCTCTACGAAGGCAAGAATTTGCTTGAAATGGCGCCCGATGAGCGCGCGCGCGAGGGCGTCTTCATGGCGTTTCAATATCCGATTGAAGTGCCGGGCGTTTCCAATGCCCAGTTTCTGCGGCTCGCTTACAACGAGAAGCGCAAGCACCTGGGCGAGGAAGAGTTGGATCCGCTCGAGTTCAAGGACCTTTTGAGGGAGCGCGCGAAGGTCGTTGAGATGGATGCGAGTTTTATGACGCGTTCCGTCAATGAAGGTTTTTCTGGAGGTGAGAAAAAGCGCAACGAGATTCTGCAAATGGCGGTGCTCGAACCACGGCTTGCGATTCTCGACGAAACTGATTCGGGTCTGGATATCGACGCACTCAGAATCGTGGCTGGCGGCGTCAATCAGCTTCATAACCCAGAAAATGCCGTCATACTCGTCACGCATTATCAGCGTCTGCTCAATTACATTGTGCCGCAGTATGTGCATGTGCTGGCCAACGGCCGCATAGCTAAAGAAGGCGGCAAGGAGTTGGCGTTGGAACTCGAGGAGAAGGGCTACGACTGGCTGAAGACCGCTACCGAACCGAGCGTGGTTGGGGCGCAGACAAACTAAGACGATGGTTACCGAAATAGCAACAACAGAGAATTCGTACCAGGAAGCTTTTCGCACTCTTCGGGAGCATCGCGGGGACCCATCGGCTTCATGGCTGGCGCGCTTGCGTGAGAACGCGATGACGCGATTTGAAGAGTTGGGCTTTCCTTCTGTAAAAGAGGAAGAGTGGAAATACACCAACGTAACTCCGATTGCCAAGGCCAACTTCACCCCTCAGATGGCGGCTGAAAGCGACGCGGACAGTTCAGATGCGAAGGAACTTACAACCTTCGGTGTGGTCGAAGCCAGAGACAGCGAAATGCTTTTTGTTAACGGCAGGTTGCGAAATGATCTCTCAAAACTAATAGGCCTTCCTGAAGGAGTAGTTGCGCTGGATCTTTCCGAGGCCCTAGCTGACGAGCGTTACTCCGAAGTCGCGCGTGCCCATCTGTCCCGTCATGCCGATTACGTAACTAATGGTTTTACGGCTCTCAACACAGCCTTCGTAGACCATGGTGCTTTTATTTACATTCCCAAAGGCGTCTCGGTAAGCGTGCCCTTGCATCTGCTTTTCATTTCTGACTCGAGCGAGGCAAACAAGGTAACTTTTCCGCGCGTGCTCGTTATCGCCGAAGAAAACAGCAGCGCGACTTTGGTTGAAAACTATGTCAGCGCTGGCGACACCCAGTATTTCACAAACGCCGTTGTTGAGATTGCGCTTAAAGAGGGCGCGCGATTGGAGCATTACAAGGTGCAGCGCGAGAGCGGCGCGGCTTTTCATGTTGCCACCACCGCGGCCGACCTGGGTGTGAATTCCAGTTATGACGCAACCACAATCACGTTTGGGGCGCAGCTGTCGAGACACGACATCAAGGTGACGATGGATCATGAAGGTGCAGAGTGTTGGGTTGACGGCTTATACCTGGTCACCGCCGGGCAACACACGGATACCCATTCCGTCATCGATCACAGGATGCCCCACTGCACCAGCCGTCAACTCTATAAGGGCATCCTTGATGGCAGGTCGCGCGCGGTTTTCAACGGTAAGATCTACGTTCGTCATGATGCGCAAAAGACTGATGCCATGCAGACAAACAAAAACCTGTTGCTCTCGAACGAGGCTCGGGTGGATACAAAACCGCAACTGGAAATACTGGCGGACGATGTGAAGTGTGCACACGGCGCCGCGGTCGGACAGATTGACGAAGACGAACTGTTTTATTTGGAAACCCGTGGGATTCACTACGACCTCGCGCGCAATCTCTTGACCTATGGGTTCGCGGAAGAAGTGATTGGCAAGATAAAACTTAACTCGATCAGGGCCCAGCTGGACGAGGCTGTCCTGAACCGCCTCAACGCACGACTTGAGGCCTAGCGTCATGAGTAGCACTGAAAGACTTTTGATCGACGACCCGCCGGTGACTGTTTCTTCGAACAGTTTCGACGTGGAACGCATCCGCCAAGACTTCCCCGTGCTTCGCCAGATAGTCAACGGTAAACCGCTTGTCTATCTGGACAATGGAGCTTCTTCTCAGGTGCCCCAGGTTGTTATCGACCGCGGCAGTATTTATCTCGAAGACGAACATTCCAACATTCATCGCGGCGTACATTATTTAAGCCAAAAAGCTACCACCGCCTATGAAGGCGCGCGCGAGAAGGTGAAGCGTTTCATCAACGCCCGCGAGGCGAAAGAGTGCATCTTTGTCCGCGGCGCGACCGAAGGTATCAACCTGGTGATGCACGGGTACGGAAGGAAGTTTATTGGCCCCGGCGACGAGATCATTATTTCGGCGATGGAGCATCACGCTAACATAGTTCCCTGGCAAATGCTTTGCGAAGAGAAGGGTGCTCGCCTGCGAGTAATTCCGATGAATGACGCCGGGGAGTTACTGCAGGATGAATACAACGCACTGCTCAATGAGAAGACGAAATTTCTGGCTTTCACTCACGTGTCGAACGCGCTCGGCACAATCAACCCCGTCAAGGAGATGATCGACCAGGCGCATAAATATGGCGTGCCGGTTCTCATCGATGGCGCTCAAAGCGCTCCCCACATGCCCATCGATGTTCAGGATCTCGACTGCGACTTCTATGCGTTCTCCGGGCACAAGATGTTTGCGCCCACGGGCAGCGGCATAGTTTATGGGAAGGCCGACCTGCTGGAGAAAATGAATCCCTTCCAGGGCGGCGGCGACATGATCAGAAGCGTGACATTTGAAAAAACAACCTATGCCGACTTGCCAAATAAGTTTGAAGCAGGCACTCCGGCCATCGCTTCGCAGATCGGTCTTGGCGCCGCAATCGACTATTTGAATTCGATAGATCGAAAGAAAGCGGCGGCGCACGAAAACGAGTTGTTGCGCTATGCCACGGAGCGCCTGAAGGCGATTGAGGGAGTGCGCATCATCGGGACTGCCCGGGAAAAAACCAGTGTGCTGTCGTTCGTGATTGACAACATTCATCCGCATGACATTGGCACGATCCTTGATCAGGAGGGCATTGCTGTTCGCGCCGGCCACCATTGCGCGCAGCCTGTGATGCAGCGTTTTAATATTCCGGCAACCGCTCGCGCTTCTTTTGCTTTCTACAACACGAAGGAAGAAGTAGACGTGCTGGCGCGGACGATTGAAAAGGTGGTTGAAATCTTCTCGTAAATGTATGTCCGATAAACTTTAGTTTGTCGCTTGACACGATTTTTCGACAAACTGAAGTTTATCGGACACTTAAATCCCATGTCTGAACTAAGCGAACTCTACCAACAGGTCATTCTCGATCACAATAAGAAGCCGCGAAATTTTCGCAAGCTCGAGACGGCTAATCACTCTGCCGAGGGTTTCAATCCACTCTGTGGCGATCAGTTGACTGTTTATCTAAACCTCGAAGACGACGCCGTCAGGGAAATAAGCTTCGAAGGGTCCGGCTGTGCCATTTCCAAGGCCGCGGCCAGCATGATGACCCAGGCGGTGAAGGGAAAGACCAAACAGGAAGCTGAGAAACTCTTCAGTGAATTTCACCGCATGGTCACCGGAGAACTGGATGAAGACACTGCGGCGAATGATCTCGGCAACCTGAAGATATTCTCCGGCGTGCGCGAGTTTCCGGTGCGGGTTAAATGCGCCTCACTACCCTGGCACACGTTGCACGCGGCTCTGAACAATCAGGAACTCGTCTCGACTGAATAACCAGCGGCCTTCCCGCAGAAACAAAAAGGACCGAGCAGTTGTCTTGCTCGGTCCCTTCTAGTTTCAGGTTCCGGCCCGATCGCCAATTTCCTTGGCGCGGTCATCCGCTATTGCTTCGGACCAATAATTGGCCCGTCACCAATTACGAAATACCCGACAGGCGGCGCACCGTTGTGACTTTGGGCGTAAGACACTGCCGCCGCGGCTTGCGCGTTCACCGAATCGATATTTGCCTGCTTATTGTTTTTCGGTACCACGACCGTATGGTAATTGCGACGGATGTTGCCCGAGGGATCAGTTGCCGTGACTACGATTAGATACACCCGCCCATCGTTGGCTTCGATGCGCTCGTCTCGCAGCCGCAGTGTCACCAGCGCGATGTCCTTCGCATCCGGCGAATGGATTATTCCCGGCAACGTAGGACTCTGGTCATCTTCGTCCCCAAAGACCGCCACCTGGATTGTGACCGGATCTCCGCTATTGTCGGTAGCGCTGGCATTCAGTCCCACATTCACCAAATTACTGTTCGATTCAGACAGCAGGCTGATAGCCACGGAAGAAGTAAGTACCGGCGGCACCTTATCGTTTACCGTTATTGTTACCGTAACGTCGGTGGAATTGTCTGAACCGTCATAAGCGTGGTAGGTGAAACTATCCATGCCTTCAAAATCCGGACTTGGGCTGTAACTAAACGAACCGTCAGCGTTTAGCGTAAGCGTCCCGTGAGAGACGTTCGAAGCAAGCATCGCTGAAAGCGGGCCTTCAATATCGCTGTCGTTGGAAAGCACACCCGGCGCCGGGACATTCAAGGGTATGTTCGAGTCAGTTGCATAACTGTCACCCGTGGCGACTGGAATATCATTCACAGAGTTAACAGTGATACTGACGGTGCTGATGTTGGAATCGTTAGAGCCATCATTCACCTTGAACCTAAAACTGTCGGATCCGAAATAGTTAGCATCGGGTGAATACGTCCGGTTAGCATCCGTTCCACTAAGCATACCGTGTATTGGCCCGCTGACAGTGGTGTAAGTGAGCGGGTTGGCATTGGCACTCTCAGCCGTCAGCGTAATTGCGACCGAAGTATCTTCATTTGTCGTTACCGACTGACTTTCCGTCCCTGGATGATTGCCGTTTCCATTGGTACCTGTTTCGACGCAATTCTGGATGCCAGCAGGCAGGTTTCCAAAGAAGTCGTAACCGGTCAGGGCCTCGACCGCATCGACCGTGGTCAGAAAGTTCTCCCAGGGAGTAAACCGGATGCCCTGAATATTGGGCATGATTACGGCGATAGTTCGCGACGAACAATTCACGCGCGATACGTCATCTCCCGACTGACTTGGAATTACCAGTGCGACTTTCCACGTGTGCGACGGCACGGTGACGTTTCCATTGGCGATTGTCGTCATGGAACCGTTACTGCCGGTACCGCCGACACCCGCAGGCCCCGAAACGATATAGATCTCGTTGCCGGCGTCGGTTTGGGTCCGCAGGTAGGCTTCGAGATTCGCCCATGGGCCCTGATTGTTATCAGGCGATTGCGGAACCATGTTGGACATCAGGTAGGTTTCCTGATTGATCGGAATCCGATTCTGATTGTCACGGTCAGCGTTAGGTGTCATGTGGCCGCGATCGAAACCACTGCCTGAGTAATCGAACGCCTGGACGCGATACCACGTCGGGTCAACCGCGGGATCGGGTCGGAACGTGTCGACGCGCGCGAGCGTGCCATACCACGAGGTCTCCAGCTGCCAGCTTACCCAGTTCGGAGTTCCCCGATCTCGGTTGTACGAGAGGGAATAGGTCGGCTTCTCCATTAGATAGTTATTGGGATTCAACAGGGACGCGGTTGCGTTCGACGGATTGCCCATCGTCAAGTGAACGCTGGGCGGGTGCGGCGCAGCCTGGCCTGCACCGACAATCGTAAACGACCAAATGTAGTCGGCGAACAGATTGTCAGTGTCCGCGCCACTATCATCCAGATCTTGATCGTGAATGGCCGTCTTTGTGATCGTGACCGTGCACTGCTCCCCAAATTGGAAACTAGCATTTGGGGTAACGGCGTAGGTCTTTAGATCATTAGTATGAGCCTCAGTGGCGCTGATGTGCGGACCCGTGGCCGAACAAGTGATGTTGTACCAACCGGAGTCAACCGTCACCGGCTCGCTGAAGTTGACGGTGATGGTCGCGTCGTACGGGATAGTATTATCGTCAGTTCCCGGATCGGTTCCGGATACCCACGGACCTAACTCGACAATCGGCGCCGTGCGGCGAGCGTTCGGCGCGCTGGTAATGAAGTCATTGCCATTTCGATCACTGTCCGTGCCACCACCATTTAGTCTAAAGATCGCCGTAGAGTTATTTGGCGCAGGTGCGTTGGCGCTCCCTTCATGACAGGTTGCCGCCGTTCCATAACCGACAAAATCAACGATGTCCGGATCTGAGCCCAAAGGACAATCCCCAGATAGGTTGGCAGAGTTGCTGACGAGCGCAATCTTTCCGGTTGTGCCCGACATGTTTATGTCACCGGAAATGTTCGGTGTAGGCAGTGGCGCACCATCACCGACCGTGCCTGACGCAAGGCCGATTAGATAGTATTCGCCAGGACCAATAATTCCGCCGAGCGGCTGTTTGTTAGTCCATGATGTGCCAGTCGCTGAGGTGTACTGCAAAGACCAGCCGGTGATAGTTACGGTGGCTGCGGTCGGGTTGTAAAGCTCAACGTAATCGTTCTTGTACGTCGCGCCGGTGTTGCCGCCACCACCGTAAACCTGACTGATGGTGATGTGGTCCGGAATCAGCGGCAGGACACTCATCAGAATATTTGTGCTGGCTGTGCGACTTTGCGCGTCGGTGATAGTTACCGGCAAAGATTTCATACCCGGAGTCTGGTTGGCGGGCACCGTGGCATTGAAAGTGAAAACATTATTCGCGCCACCGCTGAAAATCTGGCTCGGGGATCCGCCAATGGAAGATAGATCAGCCGTCACACCTACGCCGCTGCTTGTCGGATTCTGCGCCGCCGCCACGTAAACGGTAAGGGTGGTGGAATCTCCTTGCAGCACGGAACTCGGATTCGCGGTGCCGTAACCTGTAAGGCTTGTGCAATCGTGTACCGGTGACGAGCTGTTGCGCGGATTTGGAGCGCCTGAAACGAAATCGTTGGCGTTTTCGTTGGTGTCAAAACAGCCTTGGTTGCGTCTGAGAGCCGCGGTTGTATTTGAGAGCAGCGGGGCCGTCCCCGAGCCCTCGAAACAATCCGTCCCACCATAGCCGACCAAATCGACTATTCCTGCGGCACCCGCATTAGGACAGGCCGCCGTTATAGTAGTGGTGTTGTTTACCAATGCAACTTTGGTAGAGGTCGAGCTTACCGGAATAGTTCCAATAGCGTCCGGCGCCGGCAGGTTATCGGTGCCGCCCGCTCCTTGTGATTCCTGAATCAAATAATACTGACCCGGTTGAAGCGTGAAGTTTGTAAGCGGAGTGACCTGCCAGGTGCTGGTTGTACTAACGAACGCTTGCACCGACCAACCGTTTAGATTAACCGGTGAACTGCTGTGGTTAATAAGTTCGATGTAATCGTTCTTCAGCGTTGCGCCGGTGTTACCTCCTCCGCCATAGACCTGGCTGATAACTACGTTATTATCCGGCGCAGGTGTTGGTGTGGGAGTCGGCGTCGGAGTGGGTGTTGGAGTTGGGGTGGGCGTTGGCGTTGGTGTCGGAGTGGGCGATGGGGGAACGCCGGCTGCTGTCACGGAAAGATCGTCTATAGCCAGACCATGATCGTTGCCGGAATGATCAATGTCCTTCCATCGCAGCCAAACCTCTTGGCCGTCAGCAATCGTAATCGAAAGCGTTGCTGATTTGGCGACCCGATTCGCTGCCGCATTACCGTCGAGTGTGGCTGCCGCCGTTGTGCCAAAGGTTGGACTCGTAAAGTCCAGAGGGTCGTGATCCAGCCACCCTGTCATAGGCGTATTGACGCCGGTAATTGCTCCAGCATTTGCGACCTGATACTGAAAGTCGACAGTCTGTGCAACTGAGACATTCGGGGAGGTGGCGCCACCGTTTCGCCATTGCTCGCCTATATAGCTGACGTCTAGCGACGTGATAGTTCCGCCGGTATTGTTTGTCAGCTTCACGGCCCAATAAATCGTGCCAGTGCTGCCTGAACCAACCGAACCCAACGCTCGGTCTGTAGCAGGGTTAACACCTGCGACGCCGAAGCTGTAAAGTGCGCCGGTATTAGAACTACCCGTGCCAAGCACGTAAGCAGTTCGCGACGAGTACCATCCCGGAATGGTTGAATTGTCGGTCCAAGTTCCACCGGCTGAGAGCGTGTCGAAGTTTTCTGTCAGTGGCGTGCCAAACGTATTAATACTGCCGTTGTTGGTAAGGGCCGATGAGGACGGGACCAGGGCTGAAATCCCGATGAGCAGCAAAACCATAA
This sequence comes from Acidobacteriota bacterium, assembly GCA_046726155.1. Lineage (GTDB taxonomy): Bacteria > Acidobacteriota > Blastocatellia > Pyrinomonadales > Pyrinomonadaceae > PSRF01. Next base: position 4,024 of record JBKOZZ010000020.1, on the reverse strand, counting down.
GAACTGAAATGAATGCAAGCGAGGCTCGCGACGCGAAGTAGGGCGCATTAGGCATAGAAAGGTCCTTTCAAGTCGGGTCTAGAAAAAAAACCGCACGTTGATACCGGGAATTACCAGAGGCGAGCCCTAGGAATGTGAAAGAAGTTTTTACCAGTATTCTTGCAAGGGGTCAAGGAACGATGCCAAGGTTTTTGCATCAATATTCAAAGCGGTATTTCCGCCAATATTTTCGAAGATGTTTGCATGGCTATTTTGCCTTTAATCCATAGTGGTTATTGAGTTTCAAGCTCGGTTTGTAGTGCAAGAGTTTTTGCACTGGTACAACCATTCGCTGCGGCGAACACTTCCGCTCAAGCTGACAAACGTATCAAGGGTGGGCATAATGCTGAACTCCGGATTGCTTAACCCCTAAACGTTTCTGGATGGAGTCTGGACTCAAGTGATCATTTCTTCCGTTGAACTGCGTGAGATTCGACTTCCTTTAATTCACTTTTTCGAGACCAGTTTCGGGCGCACCACCGAGCGGCGAATTTTGCTTGCCCGCGTTACGGACAAAGATGGGGCCGAAGGTTGGGGTGAATGCACCGCCGGCGAGGGGCCGTTCTATTCTGACGAGTGGACGGGAACGGCGTGGACCACAATCACCACCTTTCTCGCGCCCATGGTTGTTGGCAAGGAGATCGATAGCGCGGCGAATACGTGGGAACTGATGGGGCCGGTGCGCGGCCATCGCATGGCGAAAGCTGCAATCGAAACTGCCTGCTGGGATCTCGAAGCTCGCTCGTTGGGACTGCCGCTTTGGAAACACCTTGGTGGCGTGCATGCGGAGATTTCGAGTGGCGTCTCAATCGGCATACAGGAGGAGCCGTCCGCGCTGATTGCGAAAATAGAAAAAGAGTTAGCGGCGGGATATCAGCGCATAAAGATTAAGATCAAACCCGGCTGGGATCTTCAGATCATCGCGCAAGTGCGCGAAAAGTTTCCCGGCATCCGCTTGATGGCTGATGCGAATTCCGCTTACACGCTCGCCGACGCGGCTCTGTTTAAGGAGATGGACGAATTTAACCTGATGATGATTGAACAGCCGCTCGCCCACGATGACATTTTCGATCATGCCCAACTCCAAAAACAGCTTGCCACGCCCGTTTGTCTTGATGAGTCCATTCGTTCAAACGCCGACGCCGAGCATGCAATTCAGCTGGGCGCAACGCGGATCATTAATCTCAAGCTTGGCCGGGTAGGAGGTCACACGCAGGCGAAAAAGGTTGAGCGAGTATGCCGTGAAAACAACATCCCGGTTTGGTGCGGTGGCATGCTCGAGTCAGGCATTGGCCGCGCGCACAACATCGGGATGGCCACGCTCGAGGGATTCACGCTCCCCGGTGACGTATCGGCTAGCGCGAGATACTGGCAGGAGGACATCATCGATCCGCCCGTCACGGTCACTGCCCGCGGAACTATTGTCGCGCCACAGAAGCCCGGGTTGGGTTTTGAAATCAACCGAAGCCGGATAGATGCACTCACTATTCGCAAGGAAACGATCCAAGCAAAGGTAATGCGCAGCGAACAAGGTGGAAACTGAATCAATGCAGACCGAAATCTCAACTGATCTGGTACGCGATCTTCAGGATCGTTTCCGCGAACGGCAGCCACAGATAGTTTCGCTAATACGAGCATTAGTTGAAACAGAGTCGCCGTCCGGCGACGTGGCCGGCAGTCGTGCCGTTGTGAATCTTTTGGCAAATGCAGCGGGCAATGCTCGTTGTGTGAGCTCGATCGACCGCGTGGATGTTCCAGATTTTGGCGAGCATCTGGTAATTCGAGCTTTCCAGGAAAGAGCCGAATCGGGAAACATCCTGCTGGTGGGACATACAGACACCGTTCATCCGCGAGGCTCCGTCGCCGAGCGGCCGTGGCGGCTTGAGGAAAACCGCATTTACGGTCCCGGCATATTCGACATGAAAGCCAACTGTGCACTGGCGGTCGCACTGCTGCATGCCTGGGATGATTTTGATGTGGCGCCGAGATGCGGCGTCACCATCGCACTGATGTGTGATGAAGAGGTTGGGAGCGTTTCCGGTTGGCCGTTGCTGCAGGATATCGCCGTGGCGGAACGAGTTCAGACCGCGCTGATACTCGAGCCGCCCGCCCCAGGCGGACGCGTAAAGACCGGTCGCAAAGGCACGGGGATTTACCAGATGAGTGTGGAAGGCCGCGCTGCGCACGCGGGGCTGGATTCGGAGAAGGGAGCGAGCGCTATTCAGGAGCTGGCAAAACAGACTGTGCGCTTGCATGAATTTAACAGTTCAGGCAGTGGGATAAGTGTAAACGTAGGCGTGGTCCATGGGGGAACGCGCTCCAATGTGGTCGCAGCGGAGGCTTCAGCCGAGATAGACGTCCGCTTTTCAACGGCGGCGGAAGCGAAAGCGATCGACGAGTTTTTGCTGAGTATCACTCCGTATGATGAACGCGTGCATGTGAAAGTGACTGGAGGTATTAACCGTCCGCCGCTGGAACGGAACGAGAAGGTGCTTAAACTTTATGAGCTTGCTCGTGGGATTGCCGCCATGCTCGACTATGAGCTTGGTGAAACTCAGGTGGGTGGAGCGTCCGATGGAAATTTTCTCGCTTCGATAGGCATACCCGTTCTTGATGGATTGGGAATCGATGGAGACGGCGCGCATGCTACTCATGAACACATTATCGTCGATGACATTCCCCGCCGTGGGGCATTACTCGCTGCACTGATTGCCAAACTGTAGTGCCACTAACTGGACTTCGACGCGTCCCCACAGAAGTCTACTTGAAGGGATTTCGTTCCGGCGGTTCATCGTGGTGGGAGATGGTGTGGAGCAGGGCGCGCACAAGCACATTGAGCATTGGAATGCGGTGGCGAATCCAGATGCGGAATGGGTCGGGGCGGGCGCCGAGACGCGCTTTCGGCTCAAGTGCCGTCCGTCCCAGCGAGAGACTCCGGCAGTCGAATTTGATTGCATCGTCGACTACAGCCTGGAGTAGACGAAAATAGATTGGAACGTCCGCGTTAACTTTCCTATCAAAGCCGATGTAATAGCCAACCGCTGTCCCGCCATCGCGTACAGTGGTTACAAACCCCAACAGTTGATCGTCTCGCCTGACAATCGTGCAGCGCAGATCCTGACCAAGTTGCGCCGCCAGCGTCGGCAGGAATTCTGGAGACAGGGTTACCAATCTCAGACGCGCGTTATGATGCGTTTGCAGATATAACTCATGAAGACGTTCTCCGTGACGCGCGACTTCGTCTGGACCACTTAGAAGTTCAACCTGAAAGCGGGCCGCCGCAACTTCCTTGTCAATCTGTTTCGCCTGTTTGCGGTATCTGGAAGTCAGACTGGCCAGATAGTCTTCGTAGGTCCGCCACTTGCTGGAAATATCCAGGACCATGTTGGGCTCGGTTTCCAGTTGCCGGTAAGAGAAGCGCGACAGAGCCGAGGCGCCTGCGGCGTGAGCGTTGGGAATATCTTTAACCATGATGAGATCAGTATCACCGAAGAGCTTGTCGGCTCGACGAAGACGGTAGAGTGACTCGGCAATCGCAGGCCAGAGCGCTGTGGGGTCTTCGTTTGGGGCGAAAGCAATGCCATGCATACCCCATGAAAGCAGGTTGCCGCAGATAAGCATCTTCTCTTGAAGCTTTTCAAGCGGCGCTGCCGCTCTCCCTTTCTTCGGCTTTTGGCTAACGCGGGAAAGGGAAACTATCACGCTCTGCGCGGCAACGGCTGCCACCGGTTTAGGTCCGCGAAAAATGAGGGCGTAACGCTGGCGCAGGTTGTCCGGCCCCGCTTGCTCGAGAACGCGCAGGTAAGGTTGCGATAGAAACAATGAATTGTTACCGACAACGGTATTCCATTGGATGCTGTCCAGATAATCGATACTGTCGGCAAGCGCGAAGCCGAAGCCCGTGGGCCGATGACGTTCTCTGTGACTGTCCCGCAGTTCTCGCGCTTTGTTTACGAGTTTTTTGAGAGGCTTGATCTTCGGCATA
>JBKOZZ010000019.1:0-35206 GCA_046726155.1 Acidobacteriota bacterium | reverse complement strand
CCTCCGGTAATTAAGACCTGGTCGCGGCGTTCGACTATTACGCCGGACATGGTTGGTCTGACTTTTGGCGTGCACAACGGCAAGCGCCACCTGCCAATCTACGTTACGGAAAACATGGTGGGCCATAAGCTGGGCGAGTTTGCTCCCACGCGCACGTTCAAGGGACACTCCGGCACCAAGGTGGAAAAGGCAACGAAAGTAGCGCCGGCGGCTAAATAAGTTTCGAGGTTCAGGTTTCGAGTTCCGGGTTGAAGAAACTAACTCGAAACTCGCCACTCGAAACGCGAAACTGGGGAACTGAGTATGGAAGCGATAGCAAGTGCCAGGTATCTTCGCGGGTCAGCGCAAAAAGCGCGGCTCGTTGTCGATATGATTCGTGGCAAAGACGTCAATAAGGCTTTGGCCATTCTGCGCTATTCGAGCAAGCGCGCTTCAAATTTGATTGAGAAGTGCATGCGTTCGGCGATTGCAAATGCCAACGAAGCGGCGGAGAAGGCAAACGTTGCCATTGACCCGGACGATCTTTGGGTGAAGACCGCGTTCGTTGATCGCGGACCGACCAAGGGCCGCCGACGCGTGCGTCCGGCGCCACAGGGTCGGGCTTATCGCGAGCAGCGGCATTTTTGTCACGTGACGATTTTGCTGTCGAATGACGCGCGTCCGGAGCCTAAAACGAAACTGCCGGGCGACGGTAAAACGGTAGAGGCGAAGCCGGCGAAGCTGGCGGAGAGCAAGGGCCGAAGACGCGGCGGAGCAGCGGCCGCGCCGCGGGCTAAGCGTGTAGCGCCGAAGGCCGAGGCTTCTGACAAGGCTGCCGATCAGGCAGCGGGCGAGAAGAAGACTACCAAGCGCGCCGCGAAGAAGAAGGCGAAGAAGGCAGAAGAAGAATAGGTTTCAGGTTTGGAGTTGAGATCTCAAATATCAGATCTCAAATACCAGATTGCAGATTGCAGACTTGAACTTCGCAGATTTCAAGTCTTACCAGATCTTGGATTTGAAGTTTCAGATCCTGGATTGAAAGCAAAGAACTGGAGAAGATTGTGGGTCAGAAAGTTCATCCCTACGGATTCCGTCTCGGTTACAACAAGGACTGGCATTCGCACTGGTTTGCGAAGAAACAGTATGGCGAGTACTTGTTGGAGGATCTCAGGCTGAAGCGCGATCTGAAGCAACGTTTCGCCGGCGCGGGCGTTTCACACGTCGACATCGAACGCGCCGCAAACAGGCTCAAAATCATTATTTACACTTCGCGTCCGGGAATTATTATCGGGCGCAAGGGCGCAGAAATTGACAAGCTGAAAACCGATCTGTCGGCTAAGACCGGCCGCGAAGTTTTGGTCTCGATTCAGGAGATTCATAAGCCCGAATTGAACGCGCAACTGCAGGCCGAAAAAATCGCCGCGCAGCTTGAAAAACGCATTGCCTTTCGCCGCGCCATGCGCAAGGCGGTGGAAGAGTCGCTTAGGTTTGGGGCGCAGGGAATCAAGGTGAAAGTCAGCGGGCGTTTGAACGGTGCTGAAATCGCGCGCAGCGAGTGGCATCTTCAAGGGCAGCTGCCACTGCACACACTCCGGGCCGACGTCGATTACGGCCTGGCAGAAGCGCGCACGACCTTTGGCCAGATTGGTGTGAAGGTTTGGATCTACCGCGGCGAAATTCTTGACGCCAAAGCCGCCATGGCCCGCGGCACCGGATCGGATCCGATTAACGAGACTCGAATGGGTGAGCGCGAGCGGCGTCCGCGCACTCGTCGCGAGCGTGAAGGCGGTGGCGGTTCTGACGGCAGGCGGCCGCGCGGGGAAAACGGATAAAGGATTGCCGATTGGCAATTGCCAATTGCCGATTGAAAGACAGACCGACGGAGTTTTCAAATCGGCAATCGGAAATTGGCAATCGGAAATGAGTGACACGCTATGTTGATGCCGAAAAAAGTTAAGCACCGAAAGCAGATGCGCGGACGCATGACTGGCGCCGCGACTCGTGGCAGCGAGGTCAGCTTTGGTGAGTATGGCCTCAAGTGTTTGGAGCCGGCGTGGATTACGGATCGCCAGATTGAAGCGGCGCGCATTGCGATGACCCGTCACATCAAGCGCGGCGGCAAAATCTGGATCCGGATGTTTCCCGACAAGCCGGTAACCAAGAAGCCGGCGGAGACGCGCATGGGCAAAGGCAAGGGTGCACCGGAATACTGGGTGGCCGTCGTTAAACCAGGCCGGATTCTCTACGAGATTGAGGGAGTGGATGAGAAAACAGCGCGCGACGCTATGCGGCTCGCCGCACAAAAGCTTCCCATCAAGACGAAATTTGTTACCCGCGCGGATCAAGAGGGAGGCGCTATTTAGATATGAAACGGCGCGAAGAGCTGGACAAGTATCACGACTTTTCGGAAGAGGAATTGCGAGCGGAAACCGCCCGTTTGAAAGAGTCCCTATTTCGGTTGAAGTTTAAGCTGGCGCTCGGCGAAGTGGATGCGGTCAAACGTATCCGTGAGGAAAAGAGGTCGCTGGCGCGTCTCTATACGATTACGCGGCAACGTCAGCCGGAGCCGAGTAAAGCGTCAGCGGCGATGAAGTAGTCCGGAAACATAGGCGCCTGCGGAGGTAGTTGCTTGACGCGTTGGCCCGGACATAAAGCGAGTACGAACCGCCGGAGCTCCGGCAACTGAGTGAGAAGAATGGCAGAAGAGAATCAAGCAGACAGCAATAACAGCACCCCCGGCAGCAATGCCGCGGCGAATGAAGGCAACAACGTTACGGCCGCGACTACGCCGGGCGATAGCGCTAACGGCAACAAGCGCGCGCACCGCTCGCAGAAGGTCGGCTCAGTAGTTTCCGACAAGATGCAGAAGACGGTCGTTGTTCGCGTTGATCGACTGGTGCGCCATACGAAATATCGTCGCTATGTTCGGCGCACGTCAAAATTCATGGCGCATGATGAATTGGGCGCAACTATTGGCGATAAGGTGAGAATTGTTGAAACACGGCCGATGTCCGCACGGAAGCGTTGGCGCGTGATTGAGATAGTGCAGAAGGCAGCGAAGTAAATTTCGAAATTCGAAATTCGAATTTCTGAGGGCGTAGACATGATTCAGATGCAGACCTCTTTGGAGGTCGCCGACAATTCAGGCGCAAGACGGGTTGAGATGATCATGCCCATCGGCGGGTCAACCGGAAAGATCGCGAGCCTGGGTGATCGGATCAAGGTGACCGTCAAAGAGGCATCGCCGGACGGCACGATCAAAAAGGGAACCGTGCAGGATGCAGTGATCGTGCGGACGCGGAAGGAAGTGCGTCGCAAGGATGGAACTTATATCCGTTTCGATCAGAATGCGGCAGTGCTGATAAAAGAGGATGGAACTCCGATCGGCACGCGCGTGTTCGGCCCGGTGGCGCGTGAGCTGCGCGACAAGAACTTCATGAAAATCGTCTCGCTCGCGCCGGAGGTTATCTAAGAGTTATGGCAGGAACAAAACGTTCAAAAATCAAGAAGAACGATCAAGTAGCGATCATTGCGGGCCGCGACAAGGGTAAGCGTGGCCGCGTGCTGGAAGTGGCGCCGGCCAACCGGAAAATAAAAGTTGAGGGCGTGGGAGTAATCAAGCGCCACCAGCGGGCAAACCCGCAGAGCAACCGCGGCGGCGGCATCATCGAGAAGGAAGCCTTTATCAACATTTCCAACGTGCAGTTGATCGATCCGCAGTCAGGCAAGCCGACGCGGGTGAAGTATCAAATCGAGGGTGACGGCTCCAAGATTCGTGTCGCGGCGGCCAGCGGCCAGTCGTTGGAGAAATGAAGACGAGTAAATAGTGAATCGTAAATAGTAAATAGAACAGATTGGATCTGGTTACCATTTACTATTCACCATCTTCCATTTACGAGGATTGAGATGGCAGCAAGGTTAAAAGAGCGGTATCAAAAAGAGGTTGCTCCGGCAATTGCCAAGGAGTTTGGGATCAAAAACCCGATGGCGATCCCGCGTGTTCAAAAGGTCGTGCTCAATATGGGCATGGGCGAAGCGATTGCCAACGCCAAAATTCTCGACACGGCAGCGGACGAGCTTCGTTCTATCAGCGGTCAAAAGCCAGTCATCACCAAGGCTAAGAAGTCGATCGCGTCATTCAAGCTTCGCCAGGGAATGCCGATTGGGGTGATGGTCACTCTGCGGGGCGATCGCATGTACGAGTTTCTTGATCGGCTGGTTTCGATTGCGCTGCCTCGAGTCCGTGACTTTCGTGGGGTCTCGCCAAAAGCTTTCGACGGCCGCGGCAATTACACCATCGGCGTGCGCGAGCAATTGATTTTCCCCGAGATCGACTTTAACAAGGTCGACAAATTGCGCGGAATGAACATTTCGATTATTACCACGGCACGAAACGATGAACAGGCTCGGGCACTTTTGAAAGGATTGGGAATGCCCTTTCGGCAATAGAGAGATCAGAGGTCAACGATCAGAGGTCGGAGACGCGACTTTCTGACCACTGACCACTGACCTCTGACCCCTGACATCTGATCTCTGAGGTACTATGGCAAAGAAATCACTGATTGCGAAATCACAGCGAAAACCGAAATTTGCGGTCCGTGTCTACACGCGTTGTAAGAGGTGTGGCAGGGCGCGGGGCTATCTGCGGAAGTTTAATTTGTGCCGCATCTGTTTTCGCCAGTTAGCGCTGGAAGGGCAGATTCCCGGCGTTGTTAAGTCTAGTTGGTAAGAGCATTGCCGATCTCCGATTGCCGATTTCCAACTTGAATAATCGGCACTTGGCGTTGGCAATCGAAAATGGAGTTTTGTAGATGACTGATCCTATCGCCGATATGTTGACGCGAATCCGCAATGCTATTGCGGCAAAGCACTCGCGCGCGGATATTCCGGCCTCGAAACTGAAGCTTGAAATTGCCCGGATTCTAAAAGAAGAGGGCTACATCAATAACTTCGTCCTGAAGGGCGAGGGCCTGAAGCGCACGATTCGTATTTTTCTGCGCTACGACGCTCGTGGCACATCGTCAATAACGCACCTGCAGCGAGTGTCGCGACCAGGCCGGCGTGTTTATGTTGGCTCCAGCGAGATTCCGAAAGTTCTCGGCGGCTACGGCGTGAATATTGTTTCTACTTCCAAGGGCTTGATGAGCGGGAAAGCAGCGCGCCGCGAAAACATCGGCGGAGAATTGTTGGCGCAGATTTACTAAGGGATGAATGATGAAGGAAGGGATGAATAGGCGGAGATAAGATTTGGTGTCATTTTTATCCTTCCGCGTTCATCCTTGAGGTTCTAATTATGTCGCGCATTGGCAGGAAAGCAATCACGTTACCTAAGGGCGTCTCCGTAACTATCGGGCAGCAAATGCTCGAGGTGAAAGGCCCCAAAGGCAAATTGGAAACTCCGATTCCCGAAGGCATCAGATTCAAACTTGAAGGCGATCAGCTTCGCGCCGAACGCACCTCGGATGATCTGGCGCCGCTGCACGGCCTGGCTCGCGCGTTGGCTAATAACGCTATTGTCGGCGTAACCGAGGGGTTCACGAAGCAAATGGATGTGGTCGGCGTCGGCTACAAGGCGGATGTGCAGGCGAAGCGGATAGTCTTTTCACTCGGATATTCACATCCGATTGACTTTCCTTTGCCGGAAGGTGTTGTGGCCAAAGCCGAACGTATGACGACCAAGGGAAGTATCCAGCAGTATCAGACAACGCTGACGCTAACGAGCATCGATAAACAGAAGCTCGGACAGGTCGCCGCGGAAATGCATAAATTGCGCAAGCCTGACGCCTACAAAGGCAAAGGCATTCGCTACGCGGATGTGCCCATTAAGCTGAAGCCTGGTAAGACAGGTAAATAAGCAAACGGTAAATCGTAAATGGTAAATAGTGGTTCTTCTATTCACTATTGACCATTTACCATTTACGGGAAAAAGAAATGGCAAACACGAGCAGAGCAACAGTTCGCGAGGCGATTCACAGGCGAATTCGCCGCAAGGTAAAGGGTAGCGGTGAAAGACCGCGGCTGGCGGTTTATCGCAGCCTGAATCATATCTACGCGCAGGTAGTTGACGATCAACTTGGCCGGACGATTGTCTCAGCGTCGACCACAGAGAAGGATTTGCGTGGATCCACCGGCGGTAATCTCGATGCTGCACGGCGGATCGGCAAGGCAATTGCGGAACGCGCGCTCGAAAAAGGGATCAGCAGCGTAGTCTTCGACCGCGGCGGTTATTTGTATCATGGCCGGATTAAGGCCCTAACCGACGCCGCTCGAGAAGCTGGTCTAAACAAGAATGAATTAGCCACCGGCGAAGAATCCGCCAAGGTGGAAGAGAACGTGGAAGCAAAAGCGGAAGGGAAACCGCGCAAGAAGACCAAAGAAAAGCAATGAGACAACCTAAGCAGCGCATCCCGGCCCAGGGCCTGGATCTCAAAGATCAAGTTATCTCCATCAACCGTGTGACCAAAGTGGTGAAGGGTGGCAAGAATATGTCGTTCGCTGCCCTGGTCGTGGTGGGTGACGAAGGCGGCCACGTTGGTTTTGGAACGGGCAAGGCGCGCGAAGTGCCCCTGGCGATCAAGAAGGCAATCGAAGCCGCTAAAAAGAGTTTGATACGCGTGCCTTTGATCCAGAACACAGTGCCGCACCAACTGATTGGAAAATTCGGCGCCGGTCGCGTTTTGGTTAAGCCGGCCTCGGAAGGTACCGGAGTGATTGCTGGTGGCGCAGTGCGTGCAGTGATGCAGGCTGTAGGCGTACATGATGTGCGCACAAAGGTCCTGGGCTCGACCAATCCCCACAATGTTGTGCGCGCAACTTTCGACGCCCTTCTCAGGATGAAGGATCCGATGGAGCTGGCGCGGCTAAGGGGTAAGCAGGTCGAGGAAATCTAATATCTGGTAAATGGTAAATGGTGAATCGTAAATAGAAAAAGCTGAAGTTACGATTGCCGCGCACTATTTACTATTCACCATTTACGATTTACCAAATTGAGGTGTTATGCCTAGAAAAGCAAAAAGTGAGGCTGCCAAGGCCAAGAGTTCAGCGAGCGAAGGCAAGATTCGCATTCAATATTATCGAAGCTTTATAGCGACGCCGAAAACTCATAAGCAGATGGTTCGCAGCCTGGGATTGACGAAGCTCAACCAAATCGTGGAGCGTCCCGATACTGCTTCGATGCGCGGCGCCGTCGCCAAGATTCCGCATCTATTGCGAATCGTTGAATAGTGATCTCTACTTAATGCCTGCGCTTTATAAGCCGAGTGACAAGGACAGAACTCAAAGCGCAAGTTTGAAGTACAAAGTTCAAAGGCAAAATATCATGGTATTAAGTCTCAATAATCTGAAACCCGCTAAGGGCTCGGTACATAAGAAGAAGCGTGTCGGCAGAGGGCCGGGCTCTGGAGTGGGAAAGACCGCCGCTCGCGGCGAAAAAGGACAAAAATCTCGTTCCGGCTATTCTGCCAAGATCGGCTTTGAGGGCGGCCAGATGCCGCTGCATCGTCGTTTGCCGAAGCGTGGATTCACAAACATCTTTAAGAAGCGCTGGCTGGAAGTTGGTTTGGCTGCACTGGATCGCGGTTTCCAGGCCAACGAAGAAGTGACTCCCGAACTCCTGCATGTTCGCGGGATAATCAAGAAAGCTAAACATGACGTTGTAGTCCTTGGCAACGGAGAATTGTCGAAGCCGCTTCGTATTTCAGCTCACCGGTTTACGAAAAGCGCACGCGAGAAAATAGAAAAAGCCGGTGGCGCGGTAACGGAGCTTGGGGCGGAAGTTAGCAAGGTAGCGTAGCTGGATACGCGCAAGCGAGAGGACGCTGATGGATAAGTTTTTTGCGGCTATTCGCAATATGTTCAATGTGCCGGATCTGCGCCGGCGCATTTTGTTTACGCTTGGCATGCTCGCCGTCTATCGCCTCGGTGCACACATCGGCGCGCCCGGAATCAACAAAGATCGCCTGGACCAGGTTTGGCACGACGTGGCGGGAACGCTTCTAGGCGTATTGGATCTCTTCTCAGGCGGAAACTTTCGCACCATCTCAATTTTTGCTCTCGGCGTTACGCCCTACATCACCGCTTCAATTATTTTGCAATTGATGACGGTTGTGTCGCCGCAGTTGAAGAAGCTGCAAGAAGAGGGCGAGATGGGCCGGCAAAAGATCAATCAATGGACTCGATATTTGACTGTCGGTCTCGCTGCTATTCAGACGTCGTTTGTCGCTCACTGGCTCCAGGTAAACGGCGTTGGCGCCCCAACGTGGGGGTTTCTTTTGACGACTGTGCTTACGCTAACCACGGGCACTATCTTTGTTATGTGGCTTGGCGAGCAGATTACCGACCGAGGCGTTGGCAATGGAATTTCACTGCTGATCTTCGCGGGCATTGTCATCGGACTGCCCCGCGGTGTCCAACAGGTAGCCGAGCGGCTGCGCAGTGGTGACACGCTCGAGACACTCGGAGTTTTCGGCCTGCTGGTGGCTTTAGTAGGAATAATCGCCTTTATCGTTTTTGTCGAAGCGGCAAGGCGCAAGGTGCCGGTAAGTTATGCCAAACGCCACGTAGGCCGTCAGCTCGTGGGTGGTCAGCAAACGACGATGCCGCTGAAGATCAACATGGGCGGCGTCATCCCGGTGATCTTTGCGTCATCAGTCCTTTCAATGCCGCAGAGTCTTTTTGCGGCGTTTCCTCCCGATCCCAATAAGCTGAAATCGACGTGGGGAATGATCTGGACCTTCTTTCAAACCTTTCATGCCAGTGATCCCTATTACGAGTTGATCTTTCTTTCGTTGATAGTATTCTTCACTTTCTTTTACGTCTCAATCGTATTCAACGTTGAGGAAGTGGCTGATAACCTGCGTAAGCACGGCGGGTTTATGCCGGGCATTCGACCGGGCCGGGCCACCGCTGAGTATCTCAATAGCATTCTTACGCGGTTGACCGCGGTTGGCGCTCTATACCTCGCCCTGGTTGCCTTCGCGCCGCAGTTTATGTTGAGCGGATTTAAGGTTGCCCGTCTGCCGCTGATCGGCGCCTGGCTTGATGCGTTTGTAACCGGCACGCCCGGTCTATCATGGATTCCAACCGGTATGGGTTATCAGTTTTATTTTGGCGGTACCTCGCTATTAATTCTCGTCGGCGTCGCCATGGATACCGTGGCACAGATAGAAGCCCAACTCGTAATGCGGAATTACGAAGGATTCCTTGGTGGTGGCGGACGTCTTCGGGGCCGGAGGGCTTAAGTCATTTTCGACTGCCAGGTTTCAATTGCCGATTTTCAGGTGACTCAAGCTGAGGTCGAGAGGCCAATCGGAAATTGGCAATCTGCAATCGAAGATTCGTTATGTCGAAAATCATAGTCCTGATGGGTGCGCCTGGTGCTGGAAAAGGCACGCAGGCGCGCTTGCTTCATGAACGCTTGAATTTGCCCCAAATTTCGACTGGCGACATGTTTCGCGCGCTTAAAGAAGCGCAAACACCACTAGCGGCTGAGGTACGTACATTGATGGAGGCCGGGCAACTGGTGCCTGACGATCTGACCTTCCGGGTTGTTCGAGAACGGACTGCTCAAGACGATTGTAGGAAAGGCTACATCCTTGACGGTTTTCCGCGCACGCCCGCGCAGGCCGCCATGCTCGAGCAGCTCGCGGCTGAACAGGACAAGAAGATTCAGGCCATTGAAATTCAAGTGCCGCTGGAACTACTCGCCAAGCGAATGGTGGGGCGTCGAAACTGTCCTGTCTGCGGTGAGATCTATAATATTTATTTTAAGCCGCCCAGGTTTGATAACGTTTGTGACCTGCATCCGCAGGCTCAGCTTCACCATCGATCCGACGATAATCCGGATACGGTCGAGGCACGCCTGGCTACATATGAGGAACAGACCAGACCGCTCCTCAATTATTATAAAGGAGCGAATCTTCTGCATGTGGTCGAAGGCACTCGAGAACCCGAAGCGATTTACCAGGACATTGTGAAAATAGTGACAGCAGACGACTAACGGCAACTGTTTTACCAGCAAGAGGTTTTGTTCGCGCTAGTTATGATTATTGGGAAATCAAAAAAGGAGCTCGAGAAGATGAGGGCCGCGGGACAACTCACGGGGCTCGTTCTTCAGGAACTCAAGGCTTTGGTAGAACCCGGCATTTCTACTATCGAGATCGATCGAGCCGCGGAGAAGATGATCCGCGATGCCGGCGGCTTGCCGACCTTCAAGGGCTATCACGGTTTTCCCTATTCCATTTGTGCGTCAGTTAACGAGCAGGTTGTTCACGGCTTTCCATCCGACTACCAGCTGAAAGAGGGCGATATTTTTTCCATCGATTGTGGGGTTACGCTGGATGGGTTTGTTGGTGACACGGCGACCACGGTTCCGGTCGGTAAAGTAAGCGAAGAGTGGCTGGCGCTGGTTCGGGTTACCGAGCAGTGTTTGGACCTGGCCATTGAGGAGTGCCGGCCGGGAAAACATTTAGGAGATATAGGCGCCGCTGTACAACAGCACGCCGAGACCCGCGGCTACTCAGTTGTGCGTGAATATGTTGGTCATGGAATAGGTCGCCGGATGCACGAAGACCCGCAAATACCAAACTATGGCAAGCCGGGACAGGGCCCTAAAATTAAGGCCGGATACGTTTTCGCCGTTGAACCGATGATCAATCTGGGGTCATACCACACGAAGGTTCTGGCGGATGGTTGGACGGTTGTGACCCTGGACGGAAAGCCCAGCGCGCACGTTGAGCACACCATAGCGATAACCGAGGAAGGCCCGGAAGTGCTTACTAAAATTGCGTCCCAGTGGCGGCCGGGAACAGCCACTGAAAGCGGGATTGCGACTTCAAGCTAAGGCCGTAACCCTAACGGCCAGCGCGGCTTGGCAAAGCCATTAGGGCATGGTACTATTTGCAGTTTGTCGGTACAGGCAAAATTCGTTCTGAGCGGGTATGGCGAAGGAAGAAGCGATAGAAGTCATGGCCAAGGTCCTCGAGACTTTGCCTAACGCTATGTTTCGGGTCGAGTTGGAAGACAGCCAGCATCAGGTGCTTGCGCACGTTTCCGGAAAGATGCGCAAACATTTTATTCGGATTCTCCCCGGGGATCGGGTGCTGGTAGAGTTGTCGCCTTACGACCTGAACCGGGGCCGGATTACTTATCGCTATAAATAACGAGCATACCGGGTTTGAGCAGAAGAGATTTGAGGGTTGGATAAAATGAAAGTTCGTGCTTCGGTAAAAAAAATGTGCGACAAGTGCAAAGTCATTCACCGCAAGGGAGTGGTGCGGGTGATTTGCGTTAATCCAAAACACAAGCAGCGACAGGGATAAACTTTTTCGCTTTTGATTTGCGACTTGCGATCGAAACCGCGTTGCGCAGTCAAAGATAAACTGGAGAGTATTTACAAAAAATGGCACGTGTAGCGGGCGTCGATCTTCCACCAAACAAACGGGCCGAGGTTGGGCTGACATACATCTACGGTATCGGTCGTTCGCGCGCGAGCTCGATCCTTACCGAGGCGGCCGTCAATCTTGATACTCGCGTCAGAGATTTGAATGAGGACGAACTGAGCAGGATCAGGGCGATTCTCGAAGCGCAAGGTGAAATTGAAGGAGACCTGCGGAAGCGCATCCAGATGGACATCAAACGATTGATGGATATCGGTTGCTATCGGGGACTGCGTCACCGTCGATCGCTTCCGGTTCGTGGCCAGCGCACGCACACAAACGCTCGCACTCGCAAAGGTCCAAGACGCGCAACTATCGCGAAGAAGAAGGCGCCAGGTAAGAAATAGTATTAGTCAGTTGTTCGTGCCGCGTTTTCAACTGTCGGCCACCAACAACTGACCACCGCTGATTACTGACAAAGTTATGGCAAAAGCAACTGGAAAGAAGAAAGTTTTTCGCAAGAAAGAGAAGAAGAATGTCCCCGTGGGTATTGCCCATGTTGCCGCCTCTTTCAATAACACAATGATCTCGATTACGGACCTGGAAGGTAATCTCATCGCCCAATCGTCAGCCGGCGCTCGCGGGTTTAGGGGCTCGCGCAAAGGGACGCCCTTTGCCGCACAGCAGGCCGCTTATGAAGCTGCGAAAAAGGCGCACGAGGCCGGAATGCAGCAGTGTGAGGTTCGAGTTAAGGGCCCGGGTGGCGGCCGCGAATCCGCGATTCGGGCGATCGCCAATGCCGGAATCAGGGTAGTGACGATTCGCGATACGACACCCATTCCACACAATGGCTGCCGGCCGCCCAAGCGCAGAAGAGTTTAAGGATTGCAGATTGCCAATTTCCGATTTACTGGGATTAGCGAACCGGAGGTGAGTTTAGGAATCGGCAATCGGAAATTGATATAAAAATAACCTAAAGGATGAAGGGCCAAGCGTTAGTGTTCTGAGATTTCAGACTTGGATATCTCAGATTTCAAGAGAGACGCGGCCTGTAAACTTTTCCGTCGAATTTAGACTGGAGGCGAAAACAGTTGGCTAGGTATAGAGATGCGGTGTGCCGCTTATGCCGCCGCGAGGGCGCAAAGCTTTTTCTTAAAGGTGACAGGTGTTACAAGCCTTCTTGTCCGATTGAAAAGCGCGGTACTCAACCGCCCGGACAACACGGCAACTCGATGCGTCGCGGCAAGGCGCTGGTTGGTTATGGCCAGCAATTGCGCGAAAAGCAGAAGGTCAAGCGTATCTACTTCATCCTTGAAGGACAGTTCCGCAACTATTTCGAACGCGCGGCGCGCATGAAGGGAATCACGGGTGAAAACCTGTTGTTCCTGCTGGAGCGGCGCTTGGATAACGCAGTCTACCGCGCCGGGTTTTCAACCTCTCGCCGACAAGCACGTCAATTGGTTAATCACGGTCACGTTCTGGTAAACGGAAAGAAAGTAGACATTCCGTCGTATCAGGTCAGGACCGGCGAGGCAATCAGTATCAAAGAGGGAAGCCGCAAGAATCCGCACATCGAAGGCGCGTGGCAGACCGCCTCGGGGCGCGGACGCCCGTCCTGGATTTCACAGGATGGCGGAGACATGTCCGCACGTATCAGCGGACTGCCCGCTCGCGAAGATATTGACCGCTCAATTAACGAGCAGCTTATCGTTGAACTTTATAGTAAGTAATGCGCAGACCCGCGTGTTGCAAGTGAATTGCAGTTTCGCGGATAACAGCTTTTTCCAAAATCGGGACTCAAAACGCTATGGCTATTGACCAAAATAATCTCTGGACCGGATTTCAGATGCCTCGTCGGCTGGCCGCGGACTCTGAAACACTCACCGAACGGTACGGCCGCTTCTCCGCCCAGCCTTTCGAGCGCGGCTTCGGGACGACCGTTGGCAATTCGCTCAGACGAGCTTTGCTTTCCTCCATTGAGGGTGCCGCAGTAACCGCTGTAAAGATCGAAGGGGTCGAGCACGAGTTCTCCTCAATTAAAGGAGTTGTAGAGGACGCTACTGACGTAATTCTGAATCTGAAGCAGGTGCCTTTCAAATTACACGGCAACGAGGCGAAGACTCTGAGGATTTCAAAAGAGTCAGCCGGCGAAGTGACCGCCGCGGATATTGAGGCTGATGCGGATGTGGAAGTTCTCGATCCTTCAGTGCATATTGCGACAGTTAGCGAGGGCGGCTCGCTGAGAGTTGAAATGCGGCTGAAGCGCGGCCGCGGTTACGTTTCCGCCGATAGAAACTTCGACGAAGATCTCTCGCTCGGTTACATTCCAATTGATTCCGTGCATACGCCGGTCAAGAAGGTCAACTACACGGTTGAAGCCGCGCGACTCGGACAGAACACCGAGTTTGATAAGCTGACAATCGAGGTTTGGACAGATGGCTCCGTTAAGCCGGAAGACTCGATCGGTCTGGCGGCAAAGTTGATCAAAGATCACATGTCGATTTTCATCAACTTCGAAGAAGACACCGACGATTTCGCCTACTCAAAGATCGAACGGCCACCATTGCCTCGTAATGATCAACTGGATCGTTCTGTGGACGAACTCGAGTTGTCTGTACGTTCCTACAACTGTTTGAAGAATGCAGACATCAGGACCATCCGCGATCTGGTACAACGCAGCGAACGGGAAATGCTGGCAACGAAGAACTTCGGCAAGAAGTCGCTGAACGAAATTAAGGAAATATTGAACGGGATGGGTCTGGACTTCGGAATGGAATTTGACGAGCAGGGAAACCCAATCCCGGGGACTGGCGGTCGCGACGGCGCCGATCTAAGCGATTTCGCCGACGAGGAGTAATACGGCATCAGCGCTTGCAGCGCGCTATCACCAGGATGAATACGAATACGACGGGTTTTTAGAGTCATGCGACACCAAAAAGCACATCGCAAACTTGGGCGAACAAGCGAACATCGCATGTCAATGCTTCGCAACCTTGCCGTCTCGCTAATCAATTCTCGCGAGGAGCGAATCGTGACCACACTGCCGAAAGCAAAAGAGCTCAGACCTTTTGTCGAGCGCGCTATCACTCTTTCGCGCAAGGCCAATGGCCTTGAGGGTGAAGATTCCGGTGCTCGCGCTCTGCACCTGCGGCGCCAGGCGGCGGGATTCTTTCACTCCGGAAATATGCAACAGTCGGCGTTGACCGGAAGGCGCGGTCAGGTGCGCTTGCCCAGAACGGCAGGCGTGGCGGCGTTGAAGCGCTTGTTTGATGAACTCGGAGAACGCTACAAGGACAGACCGGGCGGCTACACCAGGATCTTCAAGCTCGGACGCCGAGCAGGCGACAATGCCGAACTAGCCATAATTGAATTAGTGGATAATCAAAGCGAGCGCGAAGCCCTCGAAGCTGCGAAGAAACGAAAGTCGGCCAGTTCAAAAAAGAAAAAAGTCGGGGAGACGAAGGCCGCCACCACCGCCAAACGCGCTAGCGAGGCACAAAAAGAAGCAGCCGGTGCCAAGACAAAAGCTGCCCCTGGTGCTGAGCTGGATGAGACAGCAGCAGAGGAATCAAGCAAGGGGTCCGCCGAGCCGTCTGGCGAGACTGCGTCGTCCGAGTCTGGCGCAGGCGAAGAGAACTAGATCCAAACGTTTGACTAACGCCGGGTGTTGATACAAAGCAACCGGCAGCAATGCCCCAAATGACCATCGGCTATGCCAACCCGAGTCTTTTGGGGCTCAACACTTTGATAGGGTGCAAGAGCTTGGCGAAATAAGTTAAGACCAAAAGATGAACGATCAGGAAAGCGAAAAAGCAGCAATCGAGCTAACCGCCGAGAGCGAAGGCGAGAGTTCGAATGAACGCGCGCGTGGCCGCCGGCGTCGCAATCGATCGATTGCTGCTGAGACTTCCGTGAACATGGATGAGTTGCGTGAGCTTATTCAGTTGATTCGTGAAAACGAGTTTAAGGAGTTTGAGCTCGAGCGCGAGGGTTTTCGAGTGCGTTTTCTCCGGGGCGCCGAAGCCAATGAAACAGGAACCGGCTTTATCGATCCGGCTCAAGGCTTAGTTGGATCTGCGCCGACTGGTGATCCGGTTATCGAAACGAAAGCCTCACCCGCGTCCGCGCCAGCTCATCCGGGAGCGAAAGCCCAAACAGAAGCCTCTGAAGACCAGGATCTTTACATCGTCCCGTCGCCAATAGTCGGAACTTTCTATCGCGCAGCGTCTCCTCAATCCGAAGCGTTTGTAAAAATCGGCAGCCATGTCGAGCCGGAAACTGTCGTCTGCATTATCGAGGCGATGAAGTTGATGAATGAGATTCAGTCAGAAACGACTGGCGAGGTCGCGAAGATTTACGTCGAGAATGGACAGCCGGTTGAATACGGCCAGCCTTTGTTCGGCATTAAGAAGTAACGTACCAGCCCTGCGTCCAATGTCCCAAGCCCGTTTCGGGCAGCAGGATGTTGGGCATCACAGTTTTGGGTAGTCGGCCACTTATGAACTCCGGCCCACGAAAATTCAAAAAAATACTGATCGCCAATCGCGGCGAGATTGCCTGTCGCATTATCTGGACGTGCAAAGAAATGGGCATCCGCACTGTTGCCGTTCATAGCGACGTCGATCGCGATTCGCTTCACGTGCGCTTTGCCGACGAAGCGGCCTGCATCGGCCCGGCGCCTTCAGCTCAGAGTTACCTGAATATTCCGGCTATCATTAGTACCGCCGAGATTTTTAACGTCGACGCGATTCATCCAGGTTACGGCTTCCTTGCCGAGTCGTCTTACTTTGCCGAAATTTGCGCTGCCTGCAATATCAAATTCATTGGCCCACCCGCAGACATTATTCGTTTGATGGGTGACAAGGTTGAAGCCCGGCGCGCGATGGCACAAGCCGGTTTGCCGATCCTGCCAGGTAGTCCGGAACCAGTCAGTTCGGAGGCTGAAGGGCTGACGTTGGCGCGCGAAATCGGATTTCCAGTAATTGTAAAGGCATCCGCCGGCGGTGGTGGGCGCGGCATGCGCATAGTTCACTCCGAAGACGACCTGGGCAAAGCTCTGGAAACTGCATCCACTGAGGCGGCCGCAGCGTTCAAGGATGGCAGCGTCTACATCGAGCGCTACGTCCAGAATCCGCGACACATCGAAATTCAGGTTCTGGCCGACGAATTCGGCGATTGCATTCATCTCGGCGAGCGCGAATGTTCGATACAGCGTCGTCACCAGAAGGTATTGGAAGAGGCGCCCTCGCCTGTGCTATCAACGGAATTACGCAAGCAAATGGGCGATGCGGCCGTAGCAGCTTGCAAGAAGCTCGGCTATGCGAGCGCGGGTACGGTGGAGTTTCTACTCGATAAAGACAACAAGTTCTACTTCATGGAGATGAACACGCGCATCCAGGTGGAGCATGCGGTAACGGAGATGGTGACACTAGCCGACATTGTGCGTAATCAAATCAGGATTGCCGAAGGCGAGCCTCTGGGATATACGCAGGACGATCTTCTGATCGTGGGTCATGCGATTGAGTGCCGTATCAATGCCGAAAATCCGGAAACGTTTGCCCCGTCGCCCGGGTTGATTACTGCTTTCAACCTCCCGGGTGGACCGGGAGTTCGCGTCGACACCTACGTGTACGCAGGTTATAGCGTCCCACCGTTTTACGATTCGATGATCGCCAAAGTGATAACCCATGCTCGCACGCGAGACTTGGCAATTGCTCGAATGAAACGGGCTCTCGAGGCGATGGTGATTGAAGGCATTAAAACAACAATCCCGCTGCACCTGAAGATTATGGACGACCCAAAGTTCAAGGCGGGCGACATCTCGACCAGCTTCATGGAGAATTTCCTGGCGCAAAACGGAATGAAAGAGCCGAAAATACAGAGCCGGGTCGGCGCTCCTGCACGCTAAGCGTGGGCGGTTGCTGTTTGCGGGGGAGATGCCTATAATAATCGACTTTTCGGTGGCGGCTTGGCTCGTCTGAGAGGATAAAGAGATGGCATACGCAGTTATTAAGACAGGCGGCAAGCAATTTGTCGTGGCCAAGGGTAGTACAATTCGGATCCCTTCAATTGAGGCGGAAGCCGGCAACACAATTGAGCTGGATGCGCTGTTGTCGGCCGGCGATGGTGCCGGCGCGGATGCGCCCATAGTGGGTGCAGCGAAAGTTTCTGCAACTGTGGTTGACCACGGTCGTGGCGCGAAGATCGTAATTTTCAAAAAGAAGCGGCGTAAACACTACAAGCGCAAACAAGGTCACCGCCAGGGATATACAACGATAACAATTGATTCGATTGGATGAAAAGAAAAGTGCTGAGTCCTGAGTGCTGAGTCCTGAACAAGAGAAGAGATGCATTCATAACTCAGAACTCAGAACACAGAACTCAGTACGGGAGTTGAATAATGGCACATAAAAAGGGAGTTGGTTCATCTCGGAACGGCCGCGATTCTAATTCGCAACGACTGGGTCTGAAGAAGTTTGGCGGCGAGAGCGTGTTGGGTGGCAATATTCTCGCCCGGCAACGGGGGACAAAATGGAAACCCGGCAAGAACGTCGGTCGCGGTAAGGACGACACTTTATTCGCCCTGGTCGCCGGCGTGGTGAAGTTTGAAGACAAGGGTCGCACTGGGAAATTCATCAGTGTCTATCCGCAGGAGCAGGCGTCTTCAGCATAGGCCGTGCAAACGAAACACCGCTATCACGCGACGCCTGAGCCAAGTCATAGACTTAGCGCCGGGCGTCGCTTTCGATTTAAATGTTTATTGATCGTGTCAAGATTCGCATACAGGGCGGCAGGGGCGGCAATGGCGTAACGGCTTTCCGTCGAGAGAAATTTGTGCCTCGCGGCGGTCCTTCGGGCGGTGATGGCGGGCGCGGCGGGGATGTCTGGATCGTGGCGGATTCCTCCCTCAACACTTTGCTTCACCTTCGCTATAACCCGGAACACATCGCCGAACGCGGCAGGCACGGAGAAGGATCCAATTGCTCGGGGCGAGAAGGGCAAGATCGAATCGTAAGAGTGCCTGTTGGCACTCAGATCTTTGACAGCACTTCAGGAGAATTGCTGCAGGACCTCGCGGCTGACGGCGGGCGCTGGCTCGCGGCCAAAGGCGGGCGAGGCGGCTTTGGTAACGCCCACTTTGCGACGTCGACCAATCGCGCTCCACGTTATCACCAGGTTGGCAGCGAGGGCGAAGAAATGGAGTTGCAGCTGGAGTTAAAACTGCTCGCTGATGTTGGCTTAGTGGGGTTTCCTAATGCGGGAAAGTCGACCTTGATCTCGACTATCTCGGCGGCGAAGCCAAAGGTTGCTGACTATCCCTTCACTACACTGGAGCCGCACCTGGGTGTCGTTGATCTCGGCGACTTTCGCACTTTCGTCGTTGCCGATATTCCAGGATTGATCGAGGGAGCGCACGAAGGCTCAGGCCTGGGCGACCGCTTTCTGCGTCACATCGAACGAACAAAAGTTTTGCTTCATCTGGTGGATGTTTCCTCGGCCTCCGGACGCGAGCCGGTCGCTGATTATCTGACGGTGAATCGCGAGCTGCGGGCATATAACCCGGAATTGGCGAAGCGGCCTCAGATCGTCGTGGCCACAAAAATTGACGCCCTCGATGAGCCGGCGCGAGTTGAATCACTGAGACATCAGGCAGCCGCAGACGGATTGCCGTTTTATGAGATTTCTTCGGTCACGAATAAGGGCACGAAGGAACTTGTTGCCGCGATCGCCGCGAGGCTTGATCAGCTCGGCGACCCGGATGCGAGCCGTGAGGCTGGCGTCATTGAGTTGGCTCTGTAGGACAGGCATTCCTGCCTGTCGTGGTTGAGTTAGGGCAGTGACCTGGAGAGCAGACAGGCAAGAATGCCCGTCCTACCATGGAACAGCGGAAGCGTATTGCTATTTACGGCGGCACGTTTGATCCGGTTCATTCGGGCCATTTGGAAGTTGCAAGACGAGTTTCACGGTTATTTGCCATTGACGAGTTTTTGTTCATGCCGGCGCGGGTTGCACCGCATAAGCTGGCTGGTGAAGTTTCGTCGTCGCTGCACCGCCACGCGATGTTAGTCCTGGCGACCAGAACAGACCCTCGACTCTGCATTTCAACGTTCGAACTCGAGGGCCCGGAACGGCAATATACGGTAGATACGCTCTTTCAATTTCGCGCGCGCTTCGGGGGGGCAGCCGATCTCTTTTTCGTAATGGGTGCTGACTCATGGGCAGAGATTACGTCCTGGCGGGACTGGGAACGCTTGATGACGTTAGCCAATCTGATCGTGGTCACCCGGCCGGGATATGAAGTCTCTGCCGAACATGTCGGCGCGGAAACAGCAGGAAGGGTTGTTGATGTTCGCGGCGTGACAGCGGAGCGCAGTTCTCAAATGGTAGAACCCGGCGCGCCAAAGATCTTCGTAACTGACGCGGTGATGGCAGATGTTTCCGCCACAGCAGTCAGGCAAGCGGCCCGCGCGAACAGCGTTGAGGATTTAGACAAACTGGTACCGCTCGAAGTAGCGGATTACATACGAAAGTACAGGCTATACAGAAATACGCATGAAGCATAACTCAACTGCCAAGGAACAATCGCTACACCCAACAACAAGCGGAAATGTGCAACTCAGACCAACGCCGGCCGAGCCGGTGAAGGTAGAGCTTGACGACAGAATTCGAATGGCCCTGAGCGCCGCCAGCGAAAAGAAAGCGATTAATAGCATCGTGTTGGATTTACGCGAGATCGCCAGCTTCACTGACTACTTCATCATAACCAGTGGAACCAACGAACGGCAGGTCCAGGCAATCTCTGACGATGTAGTTGAGACGCTGAAGAAAGCCGGCACGCCGGCTGCGCGTGTCGAAGGTTACAAAAGCGCCGAATGGATCTTGCTCGACTATGGCGACTTTGTAGTGCACGTCTTTGATGAAAAGGCGCGAAAGTTTTACGACCTCGAAAGGCTCTGGCGAGAATCAAGGCGCGTCGAGTTGCCGCCGGCGCTGGCCAGTGAGGTCAACAGTTCTTTGAGAAGCGAATCGTGATTGAGATCGTTGCGCGTTCAGAAGCGATGCGTGAGGCGGTTCGTCTCGCTGATCGCGTCGCTGGAACAGACGCTAACGTCCTGATAACGGGAGAGTCGGGTGTGGGAAAAGACGCCGTCGCTTTCTACATCCATTCCCAGTCCGGTCGCGCGACGCAGTCGTTCGTGAAGATCGATTGCGCCACGCTTCCCACCGGACTGCTGGAAGCCGAGCTCTTTGGTTATGAACGTGGCGCTTTTACCGGCGCGAGCGAGGGAAAGCCGGGCCGGCTCGAAGCATCACATCGGGGAACACTGGTGCTCGATGAAATCGCTTATCTATCGATCGACTCGCAGGCAAAACTGCTGCGCGTTATTGAAACTAGAGAATTCGAGCGGCTTGGCGGGCGCAAGGTAATTAAGGTAGATGCACGTTTGATCGCCTTGACCAATGTCGATCTAAGCGAAGCGGTTAAACGCCAGCACTTCCGCGAAGACCTGTATTACCGGCTGCACGTTGTTCACATTAAGGTGCCGCCGCTGCGTGAGCGAGGGGAAGACTTGCCGGAACTGGCTAAAGCCTTCATCGAATCTTATTCGGCGAAGCATGGACGGCAGGTGGGCGGCTTGTCAGCTGAGGCGTTGTCGGTACTGAGCGAGTATGAGTTTCCAGGCAACGTACGCGAGCTCGCTAACACCATGGAGCGAGCGGTGATTGTTTCCACCGCGAAGCGTCTGGAGGTCGACGATCTGCCGGAACCAATTCGCGCCGCCGTGCGAGTGCAACGGCGACGAGAAAAGCCGCAATCGCTCGCCGAAGTTGAAGCTGATTATCTGACGGAAATCCTTGCCTTCGCTAAAGGAAACAAGACTGAAGCGGCAAGAATTTTGGGAATCAGCCGGAAAAACATTTACGAGAAACTCGCGCGCCGGAAGGAAAGGATGAAGGATGAGGGATGAAGGATGAAAACGATCGATGAAATACGGCCCCACTCTAGCGGCCTCTTCATCCTTCATCCTTCCGCCTTCATCCTTTAACAATGAGGCTGCGGCTGATCTGGACCGGGAAAACCAGAGACGCTCATTTGCGAGCGCTCATGGACGACTACTTGAAACGACTTTCCCATTTCGTGAAATGCGAAGTCTCCGAGTTTCGTGAGAGTCCCGGTTCCGGGAAGAAGGTGGGCATCGATAGGGATTCGAAGCGCATCTCAGACGGGCTGCGCGAGGGCGCTGTAAACGTATTGCTGGATCCCGAGGGTAGCGAATGGACTTCAAAGCAATTGGCCAAAGAGATTCAGCGATGGCAGGACAGTGGGACAAAAGAAGTGACTTTTATTGTGGGCGGGCCAAACGGAGTGTCGCCAGAGCTTGCGGCCAGGGTAAGCAAGCGCTGGAGTCTTTCGCGTTTGACACTGACTCACGAAATGGCGCGGATCGTGTTGCTCGAGCAGTTGTATCGAGCCTACACGATCATTCACGGGCTGCCGTATCAAAAGTGACTAATGTGACTCAGCGAAACTATCAAGTGGGGTGGGAGGATCTAACGCAAAATGGATAAAAGAAGAGTAAGAGTTTTTCGCGATAAGCTACTGGATCGCCGCGAGAGCCTGGTGGGTCAGGTTCAGCAGGCCGAGCTATACAGTCGCGAGCGCGACGCTGAGGCGACTCAGGATCCCGCAGACATGGCGGCAAATGCTTACACTAAAGAACTGTTGGTTTCCATGTCTGACAACGATCGGCAGTTGCTCAATCTGATTGATGAGGCGCTGGTACGCATGGACGACAGCGGCTATGGAAAATGCATTCGCTGCGGACAGGCAGTGCCGGAAAAGCGGTTGGAGGCGGTACCCTGGGCGCGCCACTGCGTACGTTGCCAGGAACTACAGGAGCGAGGTCTGCTGAGCGAAGACGAAGAATAGAAGCTTCGTAATACTTGATGGCATAATACGGCCTCTTTGAGTTTAGTGCTCAGGAGGCCGTTAGTTATTTGCGGGCTCAATGAATATTTCCGGAAACACTTCGATGCTACTGACCCGCGCATCCAGTCTCTGTTACGACTCTTTGCTTGCACTGGTGTATCCCCAACCGTGCGCTGTTTGTGGCGCCAGCGTCGAATCGCGAGCATTGGGGGTAGCGTGCGCCAACTGCTGGAAGCGAACCGATCTCTTTTCAGGAGCAGAAACCATTTGCTGGAAATGCGGATTGCCCGCCAGAGGAACGGTCCCGGATGAGAAACGCGAACAGGTCCGCTGTCATCGCTGCGACCAGGATGCGTTCACGGCCGCTCGCGCCTGCGGGGCCTACGAAGGGGGCTTACGTGCGTCAGTACTCCACCTCAAACACCAACCGTATCTTGGTCGCAAGCTAAGAGATCACCTGGTCAAGATTCAAAGTCAGGAGCCGCTGTGTACGGCAACACTAATCGTGCCGGTGCCCCTACATCCTGAACGCCAGAAGTCGAGAGGCTTTAATCAGGCTAGTCTCATTGGGCGTGAGTTGTCGCTCGCCACCGCGTTGCCGCTGAATGAAGTCAGCTTGCAACGCACCTCCCAGGCAAATCGCCATCGCGCTGGAATGGACGTGAAAGGCCGGCGGGAAACGGTCCTAGACGCTTTCCGCGTGGCTCACCCGGCTCTGATCGTGGGCGAGCGAGTGCTCCTGGTTGACGACGTCTTCACCACCGGCGCCACCGTTTCGTCTTGCGCGAAGACCTTGTTGGAAGCAGGAGCGGCGGAAGTGTTTGTGCTTACGATCGCCCGGCCACTGCGATACTAACTCTAACTAACCGAACAAGGTTGCGGTCAGGGGATCATCGAGCGTTGCCATGCGAACTTTCGAGTGAAGCCAACGTGAGACCGTATTTACGCGCCATGTGAAGTAGATATGCGTCCACTGGCGATGGCCTTGCATCGAACGCAGTCTCAAAGCGGTAAAAGGCGCATCATCTTAGAATAATAAGACGACATTGCCGAACTACGACTAGTCGGGCGGTCTATAATACCGTCTGCTCGATTTTCCATTAGCGAGGATCAAAGTTCTGATGGCAATCAAAGACATAAAATCCACGGAAGACCTTTGCCCGCCGGTGGCAATGCAATTCGACCGTTGTGGTGACTCACCGCTATGATATGAGTATGGCAGACAAAAAATCCCTCTACGATCCAATTGAACCATTCGACACCGGCCGCCTTAAGGTTTCCCCAATTCACGAGCTCTACTATGAGCAGGTAGGTAACGCTGCCGGTAAGCCGGCAGTATTTCTTCATGGCGGACCGGGTGGCGGCATCGTGCCTGACTATCGCCGTTACTTCGATCCGGCGATCTATCGGGTGGTGCTTTTCGATCAACGCGGCTCAGGTAAGAGCACCCCTCATGCGAGTCTGGAAGAGAACACGACCTGGCATCTCGTTTCCGATATAGAGCAATTGCGCGAACATCTCCACATCGACACGTGGCAAGTCTTCGGCGGCTCGTGGGGCAGCACCCTCGCGCTGGCTTATGCGGAGACTCATCCTGATCGTGTGCGCGAACTCGTATTGCGCGGGATTTTTCTTTGTCGACCAAAAGAGATTCAATGGTTTTATCAGGAAGGCGCGAGCGCGATTTTTCCTGACGTCTGGGAAGAGTATCTGAAAGTTATTCCAAAGCCCGAGCGCGCCGACATGGTCAGTGCTTATTACCGCCGGCTGACTAGCGAGGACAACGCCACACGATTGGAAGCGGCGCGAGCCTGGAGCATCTGGGAGGGAAGCACTTCAAAGCTCTTTTTCGATCCGGCCATGATTGAGAAATTCGCTGACCCGGACTTTGCGCTCGCCTTTGCGCGGATCGAGTGCCACTATTTCATGAATAATGCCTTCTTCAACTCGGACAACTATTTGATCGAGAATGTCGAAAAGATCCGCCAAATCCCAGGCGTGATAGTGCAGGGCCGTTATGATGTTGTGTGCCCTATTATGAGCGCGTGGGACCTTCACCAGGCCTGGCCGGAAGCCCGGTTGCGCATCATTCCCGATGCCGGTCATTCAATCAGCGAACCGGGAATAATTGACGCGTTGGTCGAGGCGACCGATAACTTTGCCCGTGGCATAAGCCACCGGCTGGGCAAGCAAACTTAAAGGCCCTTGTTAGCTAGCCGCGGGCTGTTTCCCGCTTCTTACTTGTCACTACCTTGGCGGCTCGCGTAATATCGACTTCGTATGACTGGCAGAGTTTTAGTCCTGAATGCATCGTTTGAGCCCATAAATGTGTGCAATGAGCGGCGCGCAGTGGTAATGATCTTTAAGGGGGTCGCCCGCGTGGAAGAGCACAATGGCCACATGCTGCATTCAGCGAAACTGGCAATTCATGCACCTTCCGTGATCAGGCTGACGGAATACAGGCATATTCCCTTCGAGAGACGTTCGCTGTCGCGGAAGAACATCCTGCTGCGTGATCATTCAACCTGCCAGTATTGCGGACGACAGCATCCGCCATCAGAACTGACGCTGGATCATGTGTTGCCGCGATCGCGTGGCGGCGAATCGTCGTGGGACAATCTGGTTGCCTGTTGCAAGAAGTGTAATCATCGCAAGGGAAATCGAACGCCCGAGGAATCCGGCATGCATTTGCTGCGAAGGCCGCGCGGTTTTTCGTTGCACGTGAATCGCCAAATCATGCGCTACCTTGGTCGCGCTGACGAAACGTGGAGGAAGTATCTCTTCTACGAATCCAACAATGGTGACTGATGGCTGAATTCCGGAGTTCGCTATCGTTTGCCGTTAAAATCAGGAAAGAGGAATTATGAACGAGATCATACTGGCAATCGGAGGACTTGGAACTCCCGAGCTTCTGGTAATCGCGGTAGTGATTTTCTTGTTGTTCGGAGCCACCCGGCTGCCGCAGCTAGCAAAGTCACTGGGCCAAAGTAAGCGTGCCTTCAAGGAAGGGCTTGATGAAGGCGAAAGGGAAGCGCAAAAGGAAGAGAAAGAGAAGACCTCGCAATCATAACTTCCCTTGGCGGCGCGGGATTACCTCACTGGCTTAGCGCCTTCTTGCCCATCACCAAAGTTGCCTTAACAGTAAGTGCAAACTCGGCTTCGTGCCTCTCCTCGTTTATCAGTCGCGCTATCTCCCTAACGACTTGTTCGTGAAACTGCGGCGGCAATTTTTCGAACCAGATTTGGGTGAGGAAGTCGGATATTAGAGGCGAATCGAGAAATTTCTCGGACGAATCGTAATCAAACTCCTCAATTCTAGTCCAGCTGCTGACGTGTTCCAGCCCGGCTTCTTCAGCCATCGCTTCCACAGAAGATACCAACGGCAAGGTAGTGATCAGACTTTCCACATCAGCTTCATGGTCCAACAGGCCGCAGTTGTGAAGCGCCTCCCAATAAATGGAAAAGAATTCGCCGAAACTCGAGAAGGTAGGAAGGCTGAGCGCCACCGTCGCACCCGGAGTTGCGACTCGGGCCATTTCCGCGAGCATCTCGGGAATGCGCTCGCTATGTATAAGCGAGCCGTCGCCGACCACGAGGTCGAATTGATTGTCCTGAACAGGGAGTTCATCAACTTTTCCCTGGCGAAACGCGGTGCTTAGTTTCAAAGCCGCAGCCTTCGCTCGAGCAACTTCGAGACTCTCCTCATTCTCATCCAGACACAAAAAGCTCAAATCGTCGCTGGCGCGCTCCTGTAGCGCGATTGCATGGCCGCCTGTGCCGGCCGCGACATACATTGCACTACCTTCTTTTGGTAACGTCACATGTTCGTCAATCAACTCAGCAAATCTCTCGCCCCAATCGGTGGCGACGAAAAGCTCGTGTAAAAATGCCAACTCCTTGCTCGTCTTCGCCGGGCTCATGTTATAGGACCGGCATTCTTGCCGATCAGCTTCCTTTTCCGAAACTTTAGACAGAAAATTTTCCGTATGTCATTTGACATTTCTTGTCATTGAAAGCCTCCTGCGTATTTAGTCAACTAATGATTTCAATGAAAAATGACAAATGAAAAATGATAAATGGAAAATCTGAACTAATTCTTATTTGTCTTCCTCAAAATATTTTCGGTCGTGCAGAGACTCCGGCAAACAAGCCATCTCATCCTTCGCTTCTGGATCGCTGTGGACATACCGGTAGCCTTCACCATAGCCAATGTGTTTCATCAATGGCGTTACCGCATTACGGAGGTGAAGCGGGACGGGCTCGCGAGCAGTTTCGGCCGCGTCCGCCACGGCAGCCTGGTATGCATTCTTCACAGCATTTGATTTGGGAGCTCGCGCGAGATAGATGGTGGCCTGGGAGAGCGGAAATAACCCTTCAGGCAGACCAATAAGTTTCACAATATCGGCTGCTGCCGCCGCCTGGACCATTGCCTGCGGATCTGCGAGACCAATATCTTCTGAAGCCAGAATGCAGAGTCGCCGCGCGATAAATATCGGGTCTGCGCCGCCTTCGATCATTCGTGCCAGCCAATACAGCGAAGCGTCCACGTCGGAATTGCGCAGCGACTTGATCAGCGCGGAGGCCAGATTGTAGTGGTCTTCGCCGCCCTTGTCGTAAGCATAATGCGCTCGGCCCAGCGCCTCGATGATCGTCTCATTGGAAATCTGCCGCGAGCCGCTGTCGTCCGGAGCGGTTGATTCGACCGCCGCTTCGAGTGCGGCCAGCGCCACGCGCGCGTCTCCCCCCGCGGAGCTCGCCACACGCTCCAGTATCTCGTCCGCAATCACGGGCCGCAGTTTTGCCAATCCCTTCTCCGCGTCAGCGAGGGCGCGCTCGAGAATGGTTTTCACTTCATCGGCTGTCAGCGGATCGAGCACCAAGACGCGGCAACGTGACAACAACGCGCCGGTAACTTCGAAAGAAGGATTCTCGGTTGTTGCTCCAATCAGCGTTATCGTACCGTTCTCCACGGCAGGCAACAGAGCGTCCTGCTGTCCCTTGTTGAATCGATGAATCTCATCGATGAAGAGAATGGTGCGGTTGCCAAACTGTCGCTCGCGTCGCGCGTCAGCGATAGCGGCGCGTAGATCTTTGACGCCGGAGAAAACAGCCGAGAGCGCTACAAAACGGGCCTCAGATTTTTCGGCAAGCAGTCGGGCCAGCGTCGTTTTGCCGGTGCCCGGCGCTCCCCAAAGTATCAACGAAGGCAAGCTTGCCGACCCGTCAAGCAGCCGGCGCAGGATCCGGCCCTCGCCGACGAGGTGGCTCTGGCCCACAAACTCAGCCAGCGAACGCGGCCGCATTCGTTCAGCGAGCGGCGTGGATGGCTCCACAAACTCAGCGGCGGTTGAGTTGCTAAAAAGACTGCCTGTCCTTGAATATGCCATGTTTGGAATCCGTAACTAATTATCGCCGAAACCATGGCTACACGCGACTGCGCACAGACGCGTCCGACCATTGGGTCCGGGCCTCAATGTGCACTGAATATTTGTTAACTTACAGGGAACGCCGCTCGTGCAATCTTCGTATACACAGCCGAACGCAGATAACCCGCGTAATTCAAAGCGAGGAGCGGGAAGAACTGGGGAAAGAAACAATGAGAGAAGCAACCGACATACTGAGAATAATCGGAATTATCCTTTTGGGAATCTTTGTACTTGCTGTGGGCATTCCCCTCGTTTTGGCAGCCGCGGGCATAACTCTGGGTATCCTCGGAATCCTCTTCAGCATCGCCGTCCTGGTCATCAAGCTGGCCGTCTTTCTGGCAATCGGTTACCTGATTCTCGTCGGCATCCGTGCCGTGTTGCGGTGAATGCAGGACCATAGAATCTAGACATTGAAACGAAAATGAACGACATCGCCTTCCTGCATAATGTAGTCCTTGCCTTCTAACCTCGTAAGACCCTGTTCGCGCGCGGCGACGTGCGAACCGGCGCGCATCAGGTCTTCGTAGCTAATCACTTCCGCGCGAATAAAACCTCTTTCGATATCTGAATGAATAGTGCCGGCGGCTTGCTGTGCTCGCGTACCCTGTGGAATCGTCCAGGCACGCACCTCCTTTTCGCCCGCCGTCAGGAACGACATTAAGCCCAGCAAGTGGTAAGCGCTTTTAATGAGTCGATCAACCCCACTACCCGAAACACCCAGACTCTTCAGATACTCCGCTCGTTCCTCCAGCGGCAATGAGACGAGTTCCGCTTCCAGGTGAGCACAGATCACCAGACACTCTGCCGCTTCCTCTGTGGCAATTTTGTGAACGGCCTGGATCCCAGCGTTCGTCTCCGGATTAGCCAGCGTATTCTCGTCGATGTTGGCGGCGTAGATCGTGGGCTTCATCGTTAACAGGAAGAAGTCTCGCGCCACGGCACGCTCTTCGTCGGTCAGGACAACAGTCCGTGCCGACTTGCCCAATTCCAGCACCGGCAGAAGTTTGTCCAGCACCGCCAGTTCAGCGCGGGCGATCTTGTCACCGCCTTTCATGTTCTTTTGCGCTTTTTCGCGACGGCGTTCTGCAGTCGCCAAATCCGCCAGTGCAAGTTCAATCTGGATTGTTTCGATGTCACGAGCCGGATCGACGGAGCCTTCGATGTGAATAACACTGTCGTCTTCGAAGCAACGGACCACCTGGACGACAGTATCTGTTTCTCTTATGTTCGCGAGAAACTGATTACCAAGACCTTCACCTTTGGAAGCGCCGCGCACCAACCCGGCAATGTCGAGAAACTCCACGGTGGCCGGAACGATCACCTTTGTTTTCACCAGTTTTGCGAGCGGCTCCAGTCGTTCGTCGGGCACAGCCACTACACCAACATTGGGCTCGATGGTCGCGAACGGATAGTTTGCAGCCAGCGCAGCAGCCTGCGCGGTGAGTGCGTTAAAAAGCGTAGACTTGCCAACGTTTGGCAAGCCGACGATGCCTGCTCGTAGCATTAGTTGATTTTCCTCGGCTTTGAAAACTACCCGATAATAATCGATGGCGCAAACGCGGAATTACACAAGAAGTTTAGAGTTCAATCTATAGCTTGCTTTTGGCAAACAGCAACCTGAAGGTTTAACTCTAAACTACATTTTGTTTTCGCTACGACTGCGGTATTGGTCCGTGGTTCGCGTATAATCCCGCCGACATAATTCAACTCTGTTATAAGGACCAGACGGGAAGGCGTTACTCTCTTCCGTAACTTTCCGTCGCTGATTGCGTGATCATCTCGCTTACGCTAGTGCTGCTCGTCACCGCCGGCGGCACAGTGGTCAGCTATCTTTACGACGAAGGCGCGCCTTTCGCTGCCCGCCTCTGCGCCGGCGCCTGCGTTGGAATTACCGCCCTCGGTCTGGTTGGTTTTGTCTTCGCCTCGTTCCTCGGATTGACGCCACTGGCAATCCTGCTCACGCTGCTGGTTGTAATTTCTCTGCCGCTCTTTGTCTTGAGGAGTCCGCATTCCAGACTCATCATTCAGCAGGATCTGTGGGCAAACTATCGCGCGATCCGTCAGGCATACCTCGATCCCAGACGTCTACCGTTCGGCTACATCGCTTTCTACACTGTAACGGCCGCGATCCTTTGGCTTGCCTTTCAACGCGCGATGATTGAGGCGCCTGAAGGTATCTTTACCGGAGTGACGAACAACTTCGGCGATCTGCCGTTTCACCTGAGCGTGATCACCAGTTTTGCTTACGGAAACAATTTTCCGCCTGACGATCCAACTTATGCGGGGGTGCGGTTCACGTACCCCTTTCTGACCGATTTTGTTTCTGCGATTTTTGTTCGCTGTGGCGCCGATCTGCGCCAATCGATGTTCATTGAGAATATCGTAGTCGCCGTTGCTTTTGTTGGTTTGTTACATCGTTGGGCGCTCGAAATCCTGCGCGACAAACTTGCGGCTGTCATTACGCCAATACTCATTATTCTCAGCGGGGGCTTCGGTTGGGTTCTCCTCTGGAAACCAGTAACGGAAAAGGGTCAGCAGAGCCTGGCAGACATCCTGCAGAACCTTCCTTCTTCTTTCACGGTGATCCCGGGAACCACATGGCGCTGGGGAAACGCAGTTTCCACCCTGCTGATCCCACAGCGAGGTTTTCTGCTCGGTTTGCCGCTCGCCGTCATCGTATTTACGCAGTGGTGGCTGTCTGACGAAGACAAAAGTAAAAAGGAAAAAGGGAAAACAAACGACAAGCGTAGCCAGAAGAAACAGAAGAGAAAGAGCCATCCGGAACCTGCTCCTGCTTCTGAACCTTCACCCTCTTCCTTTTTCCTTTTGCCTTCCGTCAGGCGCATGATCGCAGCGGGCGTGGTCGCCGGGTTTTTGCCATTGGTACACGCTCATAGTTTCGTAGTTGTGATGGTGGTTGGAGGATGCATCGCGCTCAAACACTACTGGCGCGCCTGGTTCTTGGTAGCTGGAGCTCTGATTGTTGTGCGATTTATTTTGGGTGCGTTGGTGGCCGGTGTGTTGTCAATGTCTGCCGCAAACGTGGCGCTGGGCGCGGTGATCGTTGGCTTGCCTTTGGGATTGTGGTTTCTTCTGCCGCCGGCGCGGCGCGCCGTGTGGTACACGTTCTTCCTTACAGCGTTGATAGTCGCGCTGCCTCAGATGTGGTGGTCAACCCACAACAGTGCCGTCGATGCGGGGAAATTCTTTGAGTGGCAGTTTGGCTGGGACCACGGTGAGGAAAATGCGGTATGGTTCTGGTTTAGGAACACAGGACTCTTCATTCCACTCACCTTCGCTGCGATACTCTGGCGCAACAAAAACAGACCGCTTGTCTCTCGGCGGCTACTCGCTTTCTTTTTGCCGTTCACCCTTTGCTTCGTTGTTCCCAATGTACTCAAGATGGCGCCGTGGATTTGGGATAACATCAAAGTATTGTTTTACTGGTGGCTCGCATCCGCTCCTTTGGTAGCGCTCTTGCTTGCGCGGCTCTGGCGGCTGGGCGGGCTGAAGCGCGTAATGGCAACGGTGTTATTCACTTGCCTGACGCTGGCAGGAGCGCTGGATGTCGCCGTCATCGTACTGCATTCAAGCCGGCACGAAGTATTCGATGGGGAGGGGATCGAGTTTGCGGAATTGATAAAACAGCAGACCGCACCCAGAGCAATGGTGGTTCATGCCCCGGTCCATAACCATCCGGTGTTTTTGACTGGAAGAAGATCACTGATGGGTTATCCCGGACATGTTTGGACACACGGACTTGAGTTTGCGCCGCGGGAATCTGAGATTAAGAGAATTTATTCGGGTGCAGCCGACGCGGCTGTGATCCTCAGTAAGTATGGCGTTGACTATGTCGTCGTCAGTCCGCTGGAAAGCAATGTCATGAACGTCAACGAACAGTTTTTCTCAAAATTTCAACTTGTGGGGGAAGTAGGTGGGTACCGCCTCTACAAAACCACGCAACCCTAAGCCACGAACCGGTCAAGGGAGAGTGCCGACAACTGGAGGACGCACCGCTGCGCCGGTCGAGGCGCCGGCTGAACCTGCCATCTCCGGCCGCACGTGGTTGATCGCCTGTGTTGTGATACTTATCCTCGCTGCCTTTCTTCGTCTTTACGATCTTAACCTGGTTCCGCTTCATCATGACGAAGGAGTGAATGGAAACTTTCTGGTCCGGTTAGTCAGGGAAGGCGCGTACCATTACGATCCGGCGAACTACCATGGCCCAACGCTCTATTACTTCGCGGCTGTCTTTCCCTGGATTCTAAGGCTACTGTCCGGGCCCAACGCGCAGGACAACTATGGGCTCACCACCGTGGCAATCCGATGTGTGCCGGCCTTGTTTGGCATCGCCACAATTGGCCTTGTCCTGACTCTGCGTCGAAACCTGGGAACGATCGGTACCCTGGGTGCGGCCTTCTTGTTGGCCATTTCGCCTGGCGCGGTCTATCTCTCTCGCTACTTCATTCATGAGACGCTATTTGTTTTCTTCACCCTGGGGATCGTTGTTGCTTCTCTGAAGTATTTCGAGGACAGGCATCCTGTTTATTTGATATTGGCAGCACTGTCGGCGGGACTTCTCTTTGCTACCAAAGAGACTGCGATGATTTCAGCCGGAGTCCTGGTGATCGCGCTGGTCCTCACCAGAGTCTATCGCTCAGTTTGGGAGAGATCGGTCGGCGGTGACCGCAGGCGGCGAAAAAAGAAGAGCCGGAGTTATTCGGCAAGCGATGCAGGGATCCGCGATTTTGTTGAACAACTCGGCGGCCCAACCAGTCTGGCAGTCTGGTTGATAGTAGCCTTGATCATTTTCATCGCAGTAAATGTTCTGTTCTATTCGTCCTTTTTCACGAACTATCCGCAGGGTGTTTACGACGCGCTCAAGACGTTTCAGTTTTGGACCAAGACGGGCAAAGAAGCGCATGTCCATCCATTCGTGACCTATATTTTGTGGCTAGTGCTACAGGAGTCGCCACTCCTCATTCTGGGTGTGATAGGCGCAGTGGTAGCGGTCTTGAAACCCGCGAAATCGTTCGCGCTGTTTTCAGCACTATGGGCGTTCGGGCTGATTGCTGCGTATTCTTTGATCGCTTACAAAACGCCATGGCTCAGCCTGAATTTCATTCTTCCCTTAGCTCTTACGAGCGGCGTTGCACTTGAGTGGTTCCATGAAGAACTCGGCAAGTGGCAAGTAAGCAAGCGGACGCGCTTATACGTTCTGGCAGGCATCTTGCTGGTAGCGACCGGGCCATTGCCCGGCGTGGTGAGAACCCTCGATCAGATCCTTAACACCGGTTTGGCTGAATCTCTCCCGCAAACAAAAATTCATTGGAAGACATTCATTCCCGGTTATCAAACAATCGATCTTAATTTCATCAACTATGACAACGATAATCGGTATTACGTTTACGTCTACGCCCACACGCGCAGGGAAACATTGAAGCTGGTCGAGGAAATAAATCAGTTGGCCCAGCGCAGTCATCAGGGAACCGAGACCGGCATAACCATAGTTTCGCCAGACTACTGGCCCCTGCCATGGTATCTCCGCAATTACAAGCGAGTGGGTTATTTCGGCCACATGAATCCTTCGACTGAGCCGATCGTTATTGCCAAACAGGAACAGTCGGATGAGGTCCAGGCTTCCTTTGGCGACCGTTATCAGCAGATACACTCCGGTTTCAATGCGGCGGGTAGCTTCCCCCTACGACCGGGAGTGGATTTGCTTCTCTACGCGCGACGTGAGTTGGTTCGGTAGAGGAAAGTAACTCAAACTTTTCCAGAGACAGTTGTGAACGCTATTGCTCAGTGCTCAACATTTGCGCGATGTGTTAGATTACGGCGTCCAAAAATGAGGCGCTAAACCGTCGTCACTAGTTGGGTCTGTTTACTTTGCGTTATCTCGCTAATGCAAAAATATCGTCCCTTCATAATCATTGCGATCGTACTGGTAGCCGCAGTTGTTGGCGGCTTTCTCCTTTTTCGATCCGGTCAGAATAAAGAGCCTTCCATAGCGGCCTCGACTCCGCAGACGGATACGAAACCAGAGCGAAAAGTTCCGGTAGATATCGTCGTGACGCTCGAGGAGTTTGGCGACTACCAGTGTCCACCCTGTGGCGCGCTTCATCCGACTTTCAAGAAACTGAAGCAGGAGTTTGGCGCGAATCTCAATTTTGTTTTCCGAAACCTACCACTCACGACAATTCATAAAAACGCGCTGGCAGCCGCCGAGGCCGCTGAGGCCGCTCGAATGCAGGACCACTTCTGGGAAATGCATGACCTCTTGTATGAGAACCAGGATTTATGGAAGGACGACATCAATCCCAGAACTATTTTTCTAAAATTTGCGGCTGATCTCGGTTTGGATACTGCCCGTTTCGCTCGCGATATGGACGATAAGCAGGTTAAGTTGAGGATTGAAGCGGACCAGGACGCGGCCGCAGAACTTGGTATTAATGGCACTCCAACGGTGCTCATCGAAGGCCGGCAATTGCGCTCCGAAGTCACTAATCCCGAGGGAATCCGTAAGGGCGTCGAGTTCATCATGGGCCGCAAATCCTCGCCTGAGCCTTGAGGCTCGTACCTCCGAACAGAGCCGGCCGTTTTCGGAACCAGAAGATCGACAGTATTACCAGCTGGGATCGGCTTAAGCACAGGCTGGTAACTTTGCTGACTGCTTCATTAAAGTTGCTTAACCTCAAGTTTTAGTTGACATTCTAAGCAAACGCCTCTTATATTGGCTCGCCTGTGCACAGCCCTCCCGAATTCGGTATTCTGGGTTCAGGCTTAGGAAATAGCAGACGATTTCTCGCATGTTCAAACTGAAACGCCTCGAGATTACCGGGTTCAAATCCTTCGCGGACTACACCGAAATTCTCTTCACAGGTGACGGAATTACTGCCATTGTCGGACCAAACGGCTGCGGCAAAAGCAATGTGGCGGATGCAATCGCCTGGGTTTTGGGCGAGCAACGTGTAAAGCATCTCCGCGGGGGCGCCATGCAGGATGTCATCTTTCAAGGCTCGCGCAACCGCCCGCCGAGCGGCATGGCTGAAGTCGTCATGCACATGGTGCGAGACGAGGTTATCGAGCATGAGCCTGACATCGAGGACATCGACTCAACTCTGGAACAAATTGATGAGCACCTTATAGAGATCGATGCAGCTGTTCCCGCCGAGGTAGCACTGGCCGAGGAGCCGGATGCGCAGGCGATCGCTATCGAAGCGATCGGTCCGCAGTGGCCAATCAACCTGGACGTCGCTGCCGGCGAAGCCGGCCCCGAAGAGCAAGTTATTGCAACAGGGGCGGCGCCGAGAGTTCAACACAAACGGCATTGGCGGCGTAGAAACCTGGCATTGGAGTTTGCGCCTGGGGAAGCGGTGTCGGTTACGCGCCGTCTTTATCGCTCGGGCGAGAGCGAATATCTTCTGAACGATAGGCCCTGCCGTTTGCGTGACATTCAGGATCTTTTTTCTGGAACCGGTTTGGCCGGGGGA
>JBKOZZ010000018.1:0-39488 GCA_046726155.1 Acidobacteriota bacterium | reverse complement strand
CCTGGAGTTTGGCCGTGCACTCTGGACACACAATGCATTGTCCGATGCCGCCCGACGCGGCGCACGTTACGCCATCCATCAACCTGCCAGTAGTCCGAAGCCAGGCGTTAAGACCACTGGTGACGACGTGGGACCGAGCGTCGCGGCGATCAAAAATGTTGCGGTGTATGGCGACCCAGCTGGTGGAACAACGCCTATGGTCAATGATCTGACCCCGGATAACATCAAGGTACATTACCAGGATTTCGGTCTGGGTGAAGGGACGGTCGCGGTAACGATTCAGAATTATCAATTTCATTTCGCCATTCCAATTGTCGGGACCACAATTACGATGCCCGATTACACGACCATCCTAACCGCAGAAAACGCGGGGGTCATGCCCTAAGCTTCCTCAGAAATAGACAAAGTGCCGAGTCTGGCATTTGTATTTTGAAAACGTTCATCTCGACGCAATGACACAACCACTTACCATCGTAGTTCTCAGCACCGGTCTTGATAATTTCAAGCAAATCCGAACGGCCTTGTCAGCCGACAGCCGCGTCCAATTGCTGGCAGGCGGAAATGATGCTGAGCAACTGTACGAAGAAATTGTTCGCCTGAAACCCATGGCGGCGATTATCGCTCTCGGTGCAAACCCAGACCAGGCGATCAAGCTTATTCAGCGGCTCAATTCGGAGTCACCAAATACCGCGCTGATCTCCGCGGCTCATAACGCGTCGTCGGATCTGCTTCTGCAAAGCTTGCGGGCAGGAGCGCGCGAGTTTCTTCAACTTCCGATCAGCGCCGAGGAGCTGAAAACAGTTTTGGACCGAGTGGCTGAGTTTTGCGCCGGCCAGGTCGAAACACCTAAGAAAAAAGGACGCATGGTGGCAGTCTTTTCAAGCAAGGGTGGCTGCGGCACATCTTTCGTTGCGACCAACCTTGCCGCCTCAACCCACGCGCGCACAGTACTGGTTGATCTCAATCTTCAGGCTGGCGATCTGCCGCTGTTTCTCGGCCTCGACCCAAAGTACTCGTTTGCAGACATGGCGGAGAATCGCACCAGACTTGATGATGCTCTGATTAACAGCTTCGTCGCACCTTATTCGTCAAATCTCTCGCTATTGGCGGCACCCAAAGAGGCAGACTCGGCGGATGAGATTGAGCCTGAGCACGTTTTTGAAGTGCTGCAGCGTTTGCGCGAATCTTACGACTACGTCGTACTCGATCCACAGCATACTTTCGACTCAATAACGCTTGCTGCACTCGATCAATCCGATGAGATCGTTCTAGTCTTGACCCTGGACATACCGGCCATCCGCAGCACACAACGTGCGCTGGAAATCTTCGATCGACTGGGCTATCCGCGCAAGAAAATTCGTATTGTCGTGAATCGCTGGAGTAAACAAATCGACATTGATCTGCGGCAGATTGAGAAGTTTCTCGGTGAGCCTGTCATCGGATTCATACCCAGCGACTATCAAACGGCGGTGACTTCAATAAACCTTGGGCAGCCGTTAGTGCAGTCGGATCCAAGCTCCAAAATCGCACAGGAAATCAGGCGAATTGCCAGAACGGTCGCAACTAACCAAGTCGCTGTGCACGAGGAACCGCAGCCCCGCCGAAAGCTCTGGGATTCGGTCTTCAAGCGTGAGGCGCCTCCGAACAACCTTCAGCTTCAAGTCAGTAGCAGAGACTTTTAGATCTATGATTTTGTAAACCATGAACATCACAGACTTTCAGTCTGTGTTACCAAAAAATTATGGCACTGAGAGAAAGACTAATCAGAGAAACAGTTGGAGGGCCCGCGGCCGGTAACGGAAACGGGCAGGAAAACAGTGGCCAGCATTCGTTTCAGGAAATGAAGTCGCGGCTTCATCGCGCTCTGATTAACCGAATGGATCTAACCAAGCTGGCTGCACTGACTCAAGAGCAGGTGCACGCCGAAGTGTCGCGGCTCGCTGAGAGCGTGTTGGCCCAGGAAGCGATGCCGCTCTCTACCTCTGAGCGCGATCGCCTGGTTAATGATGTTCAGCACGAACTGTTCGGACTTGGACCATTGGAACCACTGCTCGCCGACTCGACTATTTCCGACATCCTCGTCAATTCGCACGGCACAATCTACGTAGAACGTCACGGCAGACTCGAAGTCACCAATGTTGCTTTCAAAGACGACGAACATCTAATGCGCGTTATCGAACGCATCGTTTCGTCAGTCGGCCGGCGCATTGATGAGTCATCGCCCATGGTAGACGCCCGGCTTCGTGACGGGTCACGCGTTAACGCAATCATTCCGCCGCTTTCTATTGATGGGCCAGTACTCTCAATACGCCGTTTCGGCGCTGAGCCCCTGCGCATGACTTCCCTGATTGAGAACAAAGCGCTTACCCGAGACATCGCGGACATGTTGCAGATGTGCGTCAGCGCGCGACTCAATGTTCTGATTTCCGGAGGCACTGGAGCGGGCAAGACGACCTTGCTCAATGCGCTTTCTGCTTATATTCCGGAAAGTGAGCGCATCGTGACGATTGAAGACTCTGCTGAGCTTCAGCTCCAACAGCCACACGTGGTAAGGCTCGAAACCAGACCGCCGAATATCGAAGGCAAGGGTGAAGTTACACAGCGAGATCTGGTGCGTAACGCGTTGCGCATGCGGCCTGACCGTA
This sequence comes from Acidobacteriota bacterium, assembly GCA_046726155.1. Lineage (GTDB taxonomy): Bacteria > Acidobacteriota > Blastocatellia > Pyrinomonadales > Pyrinomonadaceae > PSRF01. The sequence goes on along the minus strand of JBKOZZ010000018.1, from coordinate 36,843 downwards.
TCGTCATCGGCGAAGTACGCGGCGGTGAGGCGATCGACATGTTGCAGGCGATGAATACGGGCCACGACGGAAGTTTGACAACCATCCACGCCAACACGCCGCGCGACGCGCTGGCCCGCCTGGAGACGATGATTCAGATGACCGGCATGAGGCTTTCCGATCGCGCGATGCGACAACAAGTTGCCGCCGCGATCGATTTGGTGGTCCAGGTGGCCCGGTTATCGGATGGTACTCGCCGGCTCACGTGTATTTCCGAGATTACCGGAATGGAAGGCGAGACGATAACGATGCAAGAGATCTTTCTATACGAACGCACCGGAGTCGATTCTCAGGGACAAGTGATCGGCCGCTTCCGTCCCACCGGTATTCGTCCGCGCTTTGCCGAACGGCTCAAAGCTTCCGGACTCCAACTGCCACGAGTCTTCTTTGAAGAGATGTGAAACGATGCTGATCTCCTTCTTAGTATTTCTTTTCGGTCTATTCCTCGTACTGGGCGCTTATCTACTGGCCACGCACGGAACAGATGCGAAGCGTGCCCGGCTACAAAAGCGTCTCGCCGATGCTTTGCTCCATTCGGCCCACACGGACGATGTAGAAGTTGTGCTCGCGCGCAACGAACTGATGAGCGAGATTCCCTGGTTGAATCGCTCTCTCGTTCGGGTTCAAGCCGCTTTGCACTTGAAGAGGATGCTCGATCAGGCCGACCTGCACATCACGCCATCACGTTTGGTCATGTTCTCCGGCATGGCTGGGATGTTGGCCGCGCTCGCTGTCTCAGTAGTCAGCATTTCTCTCCTTCTGATGCTTGTCGCGGGTGTTGCGGCCGCAGCGGTGCCCTTTTTACACGTCTGGTGGTCACGCAAAAAACGTTTCGATAGTTTCCTCGAACATCTTCCAGACGCGCTTGATCTCATGAGCCGCGCGTTGAGCGCCGGCCACGCGTTCTCAGAAGCAATGTACATGGTTTCGGCAGAGATGCCGGAACCAATTGCAACGGAATTTCGCAAGACGTATGAAGAGCAGAACCTCGGCCTTTCGCTCAAACTCGCTCTGGAAAACCTGACGCAGCGAATTCCTCTTTTGGATTTGCGAATGTGTGTCACGGCCGTTTTGATTCAGCGCGAAACGGGCGGGAACCTCTCTGAAATTCTTGAAAAAGTGGCTTACACGATTCGCGAACGCTTCCGGATCATGGGCGACTTGAAGACTTTAACCACCAGCTCGCGAATGTCCGCCTGGTTGTTATGTGCACTACCGATATTCGTCACCCTGGTCATTACTGCCATGAATCCCGATTACATGGCAGTTCTTTGGAAGGATCAACGCGGCCATTATCTGATTGCCACTGCAATGTTTCTGCAAGTAACTGGGATGCTAATTGTGCGCAAAATTTTGAGGATAAAAATTTGAGTCTAATGGGTAGTCAGTGGTCAGTAGTCCCTTGTAGCAACCAACCAAGACCGACCCATCACCGACTACTTGACACTATCCACTAACAGCCAACCGCAGGATCGGACTACTGACCACTGACTACCAACTGACTACTGACAAAAGCCATGCTACTACTTATCACCATCTCAACTTTCATTTGCATCTCGCTCGGCATGATGGGAGTTTATTGGCTCTTGTACCGGCCGCAGAGTGCAGCTACCGAACGACTGAAAAAGCTTGGGCAGAGGACCACCAGCATCGCTAGCGCCCCCATGTCACTCGATGAGAATCGGGCAGCGTCGGAGCTGGCAGAGCGCCTCGCATCCCCACTCAGCCGGCTGCTGCCCCCGTCTGCGGCTGAGGCTCAGAAACTGCAGAAGCAATTAATGCAAGCCGGCTTTCGATCGCCTGGCGCTGCCGTGGTTTATCGCGGAATTCAGGTGGCGACGATGGCCGGTTTGCCGGCCGTGGTAGCCCTTGCTTGCGCAGTCCTCGCCCGACCGCTCAGTGGAGCACTTCTTTGGATTCTTGGTGCCTTTGTTATTGGTTTTTTCCTGCCGCGTTACGCGTTACGCCGGATGATTCGCTCGCGACAACAACTTGTGCGTTGGGGACTGGCGGACGCATTGGATCTGATGGTCATTTCAATCGAGGCGGGACTTGGTTTGAATGCGGCGATGATGAAGGTCAGTAGTGAATTGAGGGAAGTACATCCCGACATAAGTGAAGAATTTGAGTTGGCGAATCTGGAAATAAGAGTAGGGCGGGAGCGTGATGAAGCTTTGCGAAATCTCGCCGATAGAACCGGTGTTGATGATCTTCGCAGCCTGGTGGCGATGCTAATCCAAACCGATCGATTCGGCACATCAATCGCGAAGGCGATTCGGGCGTTTTCGGATTCGTTACGAACCAAGCGCCGACAGCGGGCTGAACAGGCCGCGCAAAAAGCTGCCGTTAAGCTGCTTTTCCCGCTCGCATGTTTTCTCTTTCCGACGTTGTTTATTGCGATCCTCGGCCCTGCTGCACTGCAACTGATGGACACGCTCGGCAAAATGTAAGAAGGAGTCTGACCATGAACAAACGAAGATTACTCGCCATTCTTATCGCGTTCGTTATTACCGTCGTTGCCTCAGCGATGTGGAGCGCTTCAACAATCGAGCGTGAGGGGGACGCCGATGCTAATTCCATCGAAGACTCAGGCTCACCCGCAGGGAATGCAAGCGAGCCCAAGAAAGGTGGGAACAAAGTAGTAAAGATCTTGGCGGCGCCGTTCAAGGCTTTTGGGCGGTTGTTTAGTCATAACGACAACAACAAACTTCAGCGCATGACGGAGAAAGATGCTGAGAAGTTTGCGAGTGTTGGAATTTCGCGAGTTGATGATAGTCGCACGCCGGAAACAAAAAGACTGGCGTTGGCCAACTCGGCGAAGGAACATCTAGCGAATGGCCGTTCCTACCTATTAAGTGGGCAGCTAAACGAAGCCATTTCTGAACTCTCAACCGCTGCTTCTCTGGATCCGAAACTCACGGAGGCCCATAACCTGCTGGGAGTCGCTTTCGACAAGAAAGGTCTGGCCGACCGCGCTAAAGAATCTTACGAGCGGGCCGTCAAGGTTGAACCTGAAGACGCGCAGGCACTGAACAACCTGGGCTTTTCTCTTTACCAGAACGGAAACTATCGGGCCGCCGTCGATCGTTTAAAACGGGCCGTCAAACTAGCCCCAACCGACGAGCGAATTCTGAATAATCTGGGCCTTGCGTTATGCCGGCTGGGAAAATTTGATGATGCTTACAAGAACTTCGCGCGCGCTGCCGGGCCACTGACGGGAAACCTCAATACCGCTCGCATGCTGGAGAGGTTTGGCCGTGAGGACGAAGCAATCAAATACTATGAAGATGCTCGCCGTATCGATCCCAACTCAACCATGGCATTGAGAAGACTTGCCGATCTCTACAAACGAACTGGCAGGTTGGAACAGTCTCAGGCGGCTAGCGACTCTCTGGCTGGTGTTTCAGTTTCAAATACGCCAGCGGCAGGGCGGTAGTTCTGGTAGGACAAACAATCGGACCGGGAACTGATCATGTCACAAACAACCATACTCTCGCGCGCTGAAGTCGAATCAATGGGGCCGCCTGTTGCCGAGGAGTTAGCCGACCTTGGCATTGGGGAAGGGTTTCTTTGTGAACTTGCGCTCAAGCACGTCGCCATGCTTCCCGAGCCGACCACCACGGCCGTGGCGGAGGGTCTTCACCTGCCGCGAGCCCTTACCGAAGAAATCTTGGAGAAACTCTATCGGGAGAAGCTAATCGAAGTCCGTCTGCAGACTGCGGTGGGCTCGACACGATATAGCATGTTGGATCGTGGCTGGGACCGCCTGCTGCGATTGCTCTCAATATGTGGCTATAGCGGAGCGGCACCTGTTTCGCTGAATGACTATGCACACATGATGCGGTTGCAGTCGATACCTTCACATCCGGCATCGTCGGAAACAGTGCGCTCGGCGTTTCATGACTTAATTCTGCCGGAGTCGCTCCTGCAAACGCTTGGCTGCGTAATCAATTCACGGCGATCGCTTTTCCTTACCGGTTTACCTGGCACGGGAAAAACTGCGGTTGCCGAGCGTATCAACAACGCTTTGCCGGGTGCGATTTGGATTCCGTACGCGGTGGAGATCGATGGCCAGATCATTCGCGTCTTTGATTCCCACTGCCATTGCATCGCTTCGCCGGAGGTCACTCCGCTGGAGTATGACCGGCGCTGGGTGCTCATCAACCGGCCGCTCGTCGTTGTTGGTGGTGAACTCACACTCGAAAACGCTGACCTGACCTGGAGTGAAGCTGCCAAATTTTATGAGGCACCGTTCCAGATGAAATCAAATGGCGGCACGCTCGTTATCGACGATTTCGGCAGGCAGCGTGTCGCGCCTCAGGACTTGCTCAACCGCTGGATTGTCCCGCTTGAACGTCGCGTCGACTACCTGGCATTGCACACCGGGAAGAAAATCGAGGTGCCTTTTGAACAGTTGGTAGTTTTCTCGACGAACCTTGACGAAAACGATCTTGCAGACCAGGCGTTCCTACGACGAATGGGCTACCGCGCTCGCGTGGAACCTCCCACCCCAAAAGCTTATTCGGAGATCTTTAAGCGCCAGGCTTACACACGAGGACTTCGCTACGAGCAGCCGGTGCTGGATCATGTGCTCAGTAAATACAGAATTGAAAGGCGGCAAATGAAAGGTTGCGAACCACGTGACCTGCTTGATCGCGCAACTGACATTTGCCTCTTTGAAGGGCAACCCCTGGAGTTGACGACGCAAGTTTTGGACATTGCCTGGCGCAACTACTTTGGAACATCGCACTCATTCGCACCCGTCAACACCGAGGAGACGATGATTGAAAGGACGCTGGCCGACCCGCTTGAGCTGTAGCCAGCAAGGTAATGTCCGATAAACTCCAGTTTTTCGAGGTCACTAGTTAGAGAGCTATAAAAGTGAAGTTTGGCGGGGCAATCCATGCAAATCTCTGGAAAAGCAACTCAAATTCTTGCATTGAGCACGCTGGCACTCTTCGCTTCGATCACCGCTCAGGGCCAAAAGAACTTGGACCACGCGCCATCAGCCGTGACGGCGGCAACTGTAGCCTCGCACCAAATTCGTTTGAAACTGGCCGATGGAAGCGCTATCGTCGCGGATGAAGTATCGGAGAGTGAGCAGGGAATTTGGTACCGCCAGGGCGGAATGAATCACCTGATTTCGCGTAGCCGCGTAAAGTCAATTGAGCGTGGCACGATCGCCCCGCCTAAGCCGGAGCCTCAGGTCGCTAAGTTAGTAGTTGCCGACGATAAAGACAATCACTTCGATAATTCCAATAGTTCCGATAACCAACTCGTTTGGATTTATCTTGTCGGAGGCGCCCGGGTTGAGGCCGACAGCGTAACGGAGTCTGCAGCGGGCGCCTGGTATAGACGCGGCTCACTTTCAGTTTTCGTTGAGCGTTCGCGAATCGACCACATTGAACGTGAGGAACTGGACCTTGCCGAAGCCGACTCCTCTTCCAAAAAAGCGCGCGGCTGGACTACCGGAAGTCTGAAGATTGACAGCTTCATCAAACAGAGTGGCGCGAAATATGGTGTAGATCCTTACCTGATTTTTTGCGTAATGGAGCAGGAGTCGCACTTCAACTCGCGCGCCTTGTCCCCCAAAGGAGCCAGGGGATTGATGCAGCTAATGCCCGGTACCAGCGCGCGATTCGGCGTCAGACGGCCCTCCGATCCGGCGCAAAACATCGCTGGCGGTGCGCGCTATCTGAAGCAGCTCATCGAACAGTTTGACGGCCGGATCGATCTTGTTTTGGCGAGCTATAATGCCGGAGAAGGGGCGGTCATGAAATTTGGCCGCAAAGTGCCGCCCTATCGTGAGACTCGGAATTATGTAAAACGAATTAGCTATCGTTATCGCCGCACAAAGCCGGTGGTTCCCGCGAGAAGTGATGTCGCGGCTGTGGGAGGAGCTTCTCTTTGAGGGTTATTTGCGGTTAGTCGCCACGAAGAAAGATCCAACGTTGAAGAAATATGAAAAGCCTTCTCCTCAGACCTACCCTAATTATCATCATCTGTGGCACAGCATTCACGTCTTCCCAGGCGCAGCAATTTTCAGAAGTGCCGTTAACCAACTCCGCGGTAGTCAAACTCGTGCGCGCGGGCTTCAAAGAGAAGACGGTCATTGCGATCATCCACAGCCGACCAAACCGATTTAATCTTGACCCTGATAGACTGATCGAGTTGAAGCGCAACGGAGTCAGCGAAAACATCATTCTCGCCATGTTGGCCCAGGACGGGTCGTTTGTTTTGGCGGATGACGAGTGGCCCGACGATACACGGTCACCGGGAAGTAGGTCCGGAGATGGCAATAGGAGCGGCGAGCCAGGAGGCTTTGATATCTTTGGAAACAGCAGCGGCTCAAAAAGTCAGACCAACGGGCGCGGCATGGCTGGTTCAAATCAGGGAGATATCACGACGACTGGAAGCGCAACGGTAAGAATCCTGCGGCCCCCGTCAGAAGCCGGCGGCGGCCAAGTAAAACTGGAAAAGACACCCACCTTAACCAACGAGTCCGTGATCAGGTTAGTAGAAGCCGGCTTTTCAGAGGGCACAATTATCAAAAGAATTGAAGAGTCGCCAGCCCAGTTTGATCTTTCCAGCGCCAAGGTCGACGAGTTGCGCAAGCGACGCGTTACTGAGGCAATCATCCTCGCAATGACGGATGCGATGGGCGATGAATCCGGCGCAAGGCAGACTGGGCCAGCCAAGGGGAAATAGCGGCGTGCGCCCGAGTAATATAACTCTTCGGTTTCTGGTGATCCGTTCCGCGCTTCTGCTGTTCTTAATCTTAGCAGCGCCTTCGCCTCATATCTCAGCACAGTCCAAACTACCCACCGCTACGTCGTCTCCCAAACAAGACGAAGAGGAGGTCGATCCCGATGATGTAATCTCCGTTAACACCACGGAGGTGCTGTTGCCGGTTACTGTACGCGACAATGCTGGTCTGCTGGTTAGTAATCTCACACGGAAAGACTTTCACATCTTTGAGGATGGTGTAGAACAACCGCTGAGCGATCTCAGCCTGCGACAGGTTCCGGTGGACGTCGCTCTCATCGTGGACGCTTCTTCGTCGGTAGCCGGAAACCTTGATGACTTCCGCAAGGCTGTCGAGGGCTTTGCTTCTCATTTAGCAGTTGAAGATCGGGTGAGTCTTATCCAGTTTGATGATCGGGTCGTCCTGCTCCAGGACTGGACTGGCAGTTTGGTTCAATTGCGGCGGGCTCTGAAGAGAATTGTTCCGGGAATGTTTACACGGTTTCATGACGCGATGCTTTTAGCATCTCGCGATCAGATGCCGCGCGGAAATGCCCGACACGCGATCATCGTGCTAACAGATGGTATCGACAGCGGGCGGGGCGCGACCTTCGAAGCTGCCTTGCGCGCCGCCCTTCAATCTCAAACAACAGTGTACGTGGTTAGCAATACGCAGATCGAAAGAGCCCGAAAACAGGAGGAACTCTCAAGCTTGCTGTCGGGCTCTGAGTCCGCTGTACGATTTAACCAGCTTCGAATCGAAGACTTAAGACTTGGACTCGTAGCGTTAAGCGAGAGCGAACGTAATCTCGAACAGTTAACAGCAGCAACGGGGGGCCGACTTTACAGACCGCCTACTTTCAACGATCTCGAAAAGACTTACGCCGAAGTAGCTGATGAACTGCGACACCAATACACTCTCTACTATGCTCCCCTAAACACAAAGCGGGACGGCCAATTTCGCCGCCTGCACGTGGAGACCAGCAATGCTACCCACCAGGTTTCGACTCGGGTCGGCTACTACGCTCCAAAAAGATAATCACTGCGTTTGTTGGCCAACAAGTCGTCTTCCCCCTGTCTATAACCACAACCAGGGCCCAGTCTTTTGGAGGCCATTAGTGTCTCAGGCCAAAATGCTACGCCGCCAAGGCCGTGCACTAAAACTGCGTCGTGTTGACACGCGAAAGGAGATCCGACAGTCAACCGTTGTGGTCGGGCTTGGAAGCTAACTCTAACTATTTATTCGGTTACAGGTCCTGGAGGAAGGACGGCATGGTCATTGCCATTGAATTGCTCCAGTTTGCAAGGTACTGTGCTTTGCTGCCTTGCAACCAGCAGTACTATCCAAAATAAGAGTACTTAGAGGAGACAGCATGCGATTAATTAAGCGCGCCGAGAAAGGCCTTACACTGGCCGCCGGCGGCCTACACGATGTTATTCAGTCAGTTAATAAGTACAAGCCCAATCCGTCGTTTACCCCAAAATGGTCGGACAAGCCTTTGCTGAAATCGTGGCAAAAGAGTAAGCCAACCCTTGGCTGGCCGCGAACCACGGATTCCCTTTGTCCAAACTGTGTAATCGAGGCAAGGGAATCAATCATTAATGGCAAACAGGACGTAAGCGTTCTGATTAATGAAAAGGTCGGTGAAATCAAAGCTCAGATTATTGAACGAGATGGCGAAGTGTGGATGGTAAAAGATTGTCCAATTCACGGGCACTTTGAAGACATGATGGCCATCGACGTTAAGTTCCTGACGCACATCGAAAAGATGTTTCCGGGGCGGGACATCGATGCGCACAACGACGAAAAACTTCATAACCACGGCACCAGCACTATCAAGTATGGCCGCGGTGCTGTTCTAACAGTTGACCTTACCAACCGCTGCAACATGATGTGCGATCCATGCTTCATGGACGCCAACCAGGTTGGCTTTGTTCATGAGCTAAGCATGGACGAGATCCGCGAGATTCTCGATAACGCGATTTCGATCAAGCCTCGTCGCCAGATGTCAGTACAGTTCTCGGGAGGAGAGCCGTCGATTTCGCCGCACTTTATCGAATCGATTAAGTATGCACGCAAGGTTGGTTATAACAGTGTCCAGGCGGCGACCAACGGGATCGAATTCGCCAAGAGCAAGGCTTTCTGTCGTCAGGCTGCCGGGGCAGGCTTGCGTTATGTTTACTTGCAGTTTGATGGCGTCGGTAACGACGCTAACAGCCATCGCCAGGTCGGCAATCTGTTTGATGTGAAGATGCGTGCGATCAACAACCTGCACGAGGCGGGCGTAGAAATTGTTTTGGTAACAACGCTTGTGAACGGGATCAACAATGATCAGGTAGGATCGATTATTAGATTTGCGCTGGATAACCCGAAGAAAATAGCCTTCCTTTCTTTTCAGCCGGTTTCCTTTACCGGGCGTGATGAAGAGATAACCCCCCAGCGCCGGCTGCAACAGCGCTACACTCTTTCGCACCTCGCGCATGATGTTAAGAACCAAGTTGGGATAACCGAGCCGACGCGTGACTGGTTTCCCTTATCGCTGATGGGTGCCTTCGCGGATTTCGCGGATCTTGTCCACGGACCACAAGCTGAGTGGGGCCAAGTGTCGTGCGGCTGCCATCCGAATTGCGGAGTGGGAACAGCAGTGATGGTGGACAAGGAAACTCGCGAGATGCGTCCAGTGCCTGAGTTTCTAAACATCCCCGGCCTGGTGAAAGACATGCAGAAGATTACGGACGCAGCACGGGGCAAGTGGATGTCGAATTTGATGATGGGATTGGCTCTTCTCAAGCATTACAACCCATACACATCGCCATCGCAGTTTACGCTTTACGAGCTATTTAAGAAGTTTGACAAGTCGTTTGGCTTGACCGGCAAAGATTATGGAAAGGTCAGCGGCGATCGTTCGAAGGACGATATCGAAAAACGTCGCGCCGATCGTTGGAACTTCCTTTTCATTGCTGGAATGTGGTTTCAGGATTTGTTCAACTACGACTTCCGCCGCACCGAGATGTGCATTATCCCTTACGGTACCCAGGAAGGTGAGATTTCATTCTGCGCTTACAACACCGGTATAGGGTGGAGAAACATCATTGAGAACATGCACCAGAATGCGACTGTCGCAAAGTGGTATGAGGATCACGGCCGTCATGAGATTTTCGCTCGTGGTAAGCACGTCGAACTAAGCGACAAGGCGCACGACATGGTGTTGAATCCGATTGACCTGACGCGGCCTAACAAGCCTGAGATGGAAGGGCCGAAGACGGCTCATGAAGAAGCAGTGATGATGCGCAAGCTATATCAGGAGATTGTGCTCAAAAAGCAACTCGATACAAAGGAATCGGACAAGCCGGTTCAGATTCAGAGTCTCAGTCGCAAAAAGCAGCAGACTGCGGAGCCAGCACTGGTTTAGCTATCGCTTCTAAAACAAAGCAGAACCCCGCGAGCGATTTAATCTTCGCGGGGTTCACTGCGTAAGAAGGGCGGCGTTACGGCTCTCGATCTAATTATTTGCGAGTTTCCAGAAACGCATCGGTACATGCCTACTTGACCACGGACGTTAGCGGCGTGTTAAATAGCAGGGACAAAAAAGACATCAAACTTTAAGAAAGACGGAAAGCGAATGGCTATAGTTACTATTAATCAGGGTGAATCGATCGAAAGTGCCTTGCGTCGTTTCAAACGCAAGGTGATGACCGAAGAGATCATTAAGGATGCAAAAAAGCATGCATTCTTTATCCCTCCCGGCCAGAAGGCAAAACTCAAGTCAGCTTTGGCTCGCAAGCGGAACAAGAAAAAAGGCCGCATGCGTACTACCCCGCGAGACTAATCGGACTAGCGGAGCCAACCTTCCTGCACGCCAGAATGCGCGCTCTCTCCAGTCGCGTTAGAATCCTTAGATCGAAATTTCAGCTTCGTAATGGGGTTGAGGAGTGGCGAGTTCGAATGAAGCAATTAATGGCCAGTACGCCGTGGGTCTGTTATGACTAGAATTTTGCTCACAAACGACGACGGGATCCACTCGAATGGTTTAATCAAACTTGAAGAAGCGCTAAAAGAAGTCGGCGACGTCTATGTTGTAGCACCAGCCGCTGAGATGAGCGGCGCTTCTCACAGTCTGACGTTAGCCAGGCCATTGCGCATTCGTCAGATTGATGAAAGACATTGGACCGTCGATGGTACGCCTACGGACTGTATCACATTAGCCCTTAACAAAATTCTTCCACCTGAGGATCTACCGGATATTTGCGCTTCGGGGATAAATCATGGTGGGAATCTCGGCGACGACGCCACCTACTCCGGCACAGTTGCCGGAGCGCTGGAGGCTACGATTCTAGGAGTACCGGGCCTGGCATTTAGTCTGGTTGCGCGTGAACAATTTGATTTCCGCGAAGCTGCCCAGTTTGCAGTGATAGCGGTGCGTAAGGTTCTGGCAGAAGGGTTACCCGAAGGCACCCTACTCAACATCAATATTCCCGCTAAAGAGATTAAAGGCGTTCGCGTTACCCGACAGGGGATTAAGAATGCTCGCCCTGTTATCAGCGAACACATTGACCCGCGCGGCAAACCATACTTCTGGATCGGAGAAGAGTATTTCAATAACTCTTCTGCCGACGGAACCGACTACAACGCAATTGAGTTGGGTTATATTTCAGTGACGCCTTTGAAGAGTGACATGACGGACCATCGAGCGCTCACTGCAATTGAAACGTGGAACTACTTAAAGGATCCGGAGTTGCTCCACAAGATGTAAACGGATTTCGGATTGCAACATTCCCCAAGTCGTATTGAAGTTTCGTGCAAACCACCAGTCAACAGCCTGTAAATAGAGGTCAGGATTATTCCATCCCACGCGAACGAATGGTCGATAGACTCCGCGACCATTATCAAATCCGCGATCCAAAAGTTCTCGAAGCGATGAGATCCGTCCCGCGTCACGCCTTCGTTCCTGAAGCCTTGCAAGGCCGCGCCTATGGAGACCATGCTTTACCGATTAGCGGGAGTCAAACGATCTCGCAGCCTTATATTGTCGCTCGCATGACGGAGTTGCTCGAGATCAATTCCGATAGCCGAGTGCTCGAGATAGGGGCCGGCTCCGGATATCAAACCGCCATTCTCGCCAAGGTTGGAGGTCAGGTTTATTCGATCGAACGGATCGCCAGCCTCGCACGAGAAGCTCAAAGCCGTATTAGGCAACTGAACATCTATAACGCGACTGTAAAGTGTTTTGACGGCACATTGGGCTGGGCTGCCAATGCACCCTACGATGCAGTACTAGTTGCAGCGGGCGGTCCAACCGTTCCAGAACCACTGGTGGCGCAATTGAAGGTGGGTGGTCGACTGATCGTGCCCGTGGGAGATTCGCGCGAGTCGCAGCGGTTGGTTCGCGTTATTAAAACTGCGACCGGGTACAAACAGGAAGATCATGGCGCCTGCTCCTTTGTTCCGCTGATAGGGCAACATGGCTGGGCAACGTGAGAGGTTCGAGTTTGGAATCTCGCGGTCGTTAGTATTTTGACGGGGCCTCGAAAACAGAGTTGCTTTTAATTTCTCCTGGCTCACGCGAGCCTTTTCTTTTGTAAGGCGAGACACGAAACACAAACTCTGACAAATATGATCGCACGAATAATTGAAACCCTGTCCGGCTTCATAGTCGCCACGATCTCTTCGTTGGGCTACGCTGGAGTTGTCTTACTGATGGCAATTGAATCGGCCTGCATACCACTTCCTTCTGAAGTCATCATGCCATTTTCCGGATATCTGGTTTCCACTGGTCAAATGAATCTCTGGGCGGTCGGAGTCGCCGGAGCCATCGGCTGCGTGCTTGGCTCTTTGGTCGCGTACTGGGTAGGTATGTATGGTGGCCGCCCTCTAATTGAAAAATATGGACGCTACGTCCTGATCTCTAGGCATGATCTCGATATGGCCGACCGCTGGTTTTCAACGCATGGAGAGATTATTGTTTTCGTCAGTCGTCTGCTTCCGGCTATCCGCACGTTCATCGCCTTTCCTGCCGGCGTGGCCAGAATGAACCTGAAGCGATTCGTCATCTATACATTTGCCGGATCGTTACCGTGGTGTTTGGCTCTCGCTTATATAGGGCAGAAGCTAGGCGAAAAATGGAACCAGGACGACACGCTCAAAACCTGGTTTCACCGCTTCGACTTTCTTATTGGTATCGCAGCAGTGCTTTTGGCTGGCTGGTGGATTTGGCGTCACATCGGGCACCTACGAGAGGAAAGAGAGGAAGCTTAACGACTGCCAGACTTGTTCGGACTGATTCTGCCAGCGTTTCCTGCGCATGTGGGGCGTCGCGCTCGACCAGCAAACAGCTCAACAACCCCTGTCGCTTGAAGCTCTAGACCAGTCCGAGCCGGAACCACATGTGGCGGCCCTCATGGCGGCGACCGCCGAGGTCGTCTCAGGTGGTGGCAGGGCATTCGCTTCTGCGTCGAACAATCACCTCGTCGAACGCGCGCCGGACGCCCGCCACGAACCTATACCCGCGCCCGGGAACGGTCACAATGTAGTCGTGCCTGCTGCGGCTCTCGCCTAGAAGCTTGCATAAGTGAGAGATGTTCGTCGTTTTCCATTCTGTCCCATTCGCTACAGTCTGCTAAAGTCGTGTGCTTGGAATTTTGGATACAAATTGGTCCCACGAAATCTTACTGACCGTCCGCGCGGCTTGATATCGCTCAAGATCAGCCCACCAACCGTGGAATTGAAATTTCCATTGAGAATTAGACAACCGGACAAAACTATGTATTTGCTTTTTGAAAGTTGCAGCCACCGAAGAGAATCAATGGTTTTCATATTCCTTTCCATACAAGCGCTTTGCTTCACCTGCTGGACTTTTTTGTTGACCAATTGGCCGTTCCGCCCTTTCCCATCACACTGAGCCACTTGAAGGTTGGAGGTGGCTAGCCCGCGAACCTATGTCTTGAATCCGTCCTGACCACTAAGGTCCGCCCCTGGTCTGCGCCGCCTCACTTTCTGAGCGCAATCATCCTGTCAGAATTGACAGTGTTAAGCGCAACTAAAGCCAGATACGATCCGCCGGACTTATAAAACGGACACGGCGTTGAGTAGGTTGGCTGAAGAATCAGTAGTGACGTGGGTCAGGGAACAACAAAGTTGGGTCTAAATCGAACCCCCCTGCGCTCCCAGCCGTCGAGAAGATTAAGGGGGAAGCAGCGCAGCTGTGAACCCAATTCGAAATAGATAAGGAGCAAAACCGACATGACAAACAACAAATCAATTGCACGGGTAGTGGCTGTCGCCTACGTTTTTCTTTTGATCGTCGCAGTGGGGGCTTCGGCGCAAAACGCGGCGAACGTACATCCTTCCCCCGTTCCACAAGGCCAGAAGGTGAAAATTCAGGGCGTCGTCAGTATCCGAAGTGGAGATTCTTTTAAAGTTCGTGACGTCGGTGGCGCCGAGACCACGGTGCTATTGACCAGTCAAACGGACGTCACCTCGCACTCTAGAGGTCTACGAGGCAAAAAAGACTATCCGGTAACCTACATCATGCGTGGCCTGCGGCTGCAAGCCCAGGGTCGCGGAGATGCCGACGGCAATCTGATAGCGGACTGGGTGAGGTTCGATGAACAGGATCTCAGAGCCGCTCAGGCTCTGGAGCAGACAAATGAACTCGCCGAGGAGAACAAGGCTAGGCTTGCTGCAGCCGAAGAGAACGCGCGCAGGATGGCTGGCCAGATCGAGGAAAACACGGCTCTCGCCAATCGAGCGCAGGCCACCGCGGAAGCGGCTCAAGCACAGGCAGACCAGGCTTTCAAGGATGCCGCGCTGGCCAACAATCGCATCAATGGGCTTGACGATTATGAAACGATTCGGACAATTCCAGTTCTCTTCAAGGTGAACAGCTCCATCATCAATCCTACTGCCAAGCAGACGATCGATGAAGCAGCCGCCTGGGCCAAGGGAGAGAAGGCCAAGGGAAACGCGAACGGCTGGCTGGTTGAAGTGGTCGGCTTTGCGGACACCAGCGGCAACACGGCAAAGAATCGTGCCCTGAGTGAACGCCGCGCAAAGGCTGTAATTCAATATCTCGTCGGCGTACACGGCTTGGATTTGCGGCGCCTGGTTCAACCTTTTGGGTTTGGCGAATCGAAACCCGTCGCTGACAACAAAACCGCCGAGGGACGAGCAAAAAATCGACGCGTAGAGATCCGGATTTTGCAGAACAAGGGTATAGCAAACAAGGGTATGGCAAATTCGGGACCGTAAACGATCCCAAAATCCGCAGAGCCCGAGGCCCTGGGTTCGGGATTGCGGCGGCTGCGAATCATTCAAATGGTCTCGCAGCCGCGAGCAATCTTAACTGAGAGCGAAACCCGAGCCTTGATCTTGGACCCATGGGAAGAGGTGCGCTATGAAAATCCGAGTTGCTCTGATGCTGCTTATTGCCTTGATACTAATATCAATCGAGAGAGTTCGCGCGCAGAATCCCAGCGGCGCGGCTAAGACTCTTGATAATCTGCGCGCGGAGTTGAATGACATCGAATACAAAGAAGCTGACTTGAAGATTCGCCTGCAACAGTTGGATTCTGATCTGAAACCGGAAAATATCGAGCGACATTTTAACGGTTACGGATCAACCCGCCCGGAAGAACTGCGAGAAGCGCGCCGTCGGCAGTTGCAAATTGAAAAGGACCATTTGCTCGCCCGACTTGAGCAACTGGCGTCCGATCGCGCCCGACTCGTAGCGGCGATCACTGATGCGCAAGCCAGGGCTTATCAACAAAGCGCGCAGGCGGTGGCAGCCCTGCAACCGGATCAAAATCGGCGCGCTAAGTTTCTTACTACGGCGTCGACCCTGGTCGGAATTAGCGTGCTGTTAATGGTGCTGGGGTCGCTGGTGTTATGGGTAGCGATGCGCCGGCGGCCGCATCTCTAGGCCCTGGCACGACCAGGGTTTTCCTCGGTCCCTGTAATAACTGACAGTTTCTCTTCGAGACCGTGCCGCATAAGCTCTGAATCAATCGACGAGCGCCAAAAAGGAAGGTGATGAAGATGACAAATCCGAGTAAGAGATCTTTAATTTTGGTTGCAACAATGATTCTGTTCTGGGGTGTGCCCACGCCTGCACAGGATGTTAAGTATAATTTCCTGCCGGGAACAGATTTCGCGAAGTACCGAACGTATAAATGGGTGCGGGTACCGAATGTTCAGTATCCCAATCAGATTCTTGATGAGCAAATCATGAAGTCCATTGACGCGCAACTGGCCCTGAAGGGGTTGACCAAAACAGAAGACAATCCCCAGCTCTACGTTGCATACCAGGCTGCGGTTAACCAGGAAAAACAGTGGAACTCTTATAGCACCGGCGGTGATATGTGGGGTTATGGCCGCTGGGGAGGCTGGGGAGGCTATGGCGGTGGCATGCAGACGACCACTACCACCAGCTCAACCATTCATATTGGCACGCTGAATCTGGACATCTACGATGTGGGCAGTAAACAGCAAATCTGGCGAGGCGAGGCCAGCAAGACTTTGGGCTCTGGTAAAGATCCGAATAAAGTGCAGAAGAACTTGGATAAGGCGACGGCGAAGCTGCTGAAGAATTATCCACCACCCCCGAAGAAAAGCTGATTCGGAAGTTTGCGCCTCGCAGCCACCTCTCGTATCCAAAGGTTGCGGCAGGCGGAACCAGGGTTCCGGGTCGCGGCGATCTTAGCTATCCACGACAAGCATCGTGGATGATGAGCCCAACGCGATACTGAAACCCTGGCCCTCGCGTGTACAGACTATGCTTTCGTACTCGACTGAACATATTCATCCCGGGACAGGAAAAATAATAGGTTCCCCTGCTTGGCCGCGGTTAGAATCTCTTGCGAACTTGTTCATCGTCAGGTGCAGGAATAGCGTGAAGTCCTGAGGGGACTGAGACCACTGTAGATTTGCTTCCCTTCAGCAATCGTCTGAGTTTCCTTCTCGCCTTGTGCAGTTGCGATTTTGAAGTGCCGATAGTACAGCCAAGTAGGGTCGCAATCTCACGATGACAATAACCTTCAATATTGAACAGCTCGAATACCGACCGACTGCCTGGGGGCAATTGCTCCAGAGCCGCGTCCAAGGCAATTCTATCGACCGCCTGCCTGGCTGCAGTTTGTCTGCCCTTGTGAAGGATTAATATTTTCGCAATGTCATCAGGGGTTTTCTCCCTCAAAGTGGCTTGGTGCCGGAAGTGCATCAACACCAGGTTAACGGTAAGACGATGCAGCCAACTCGTAAATTGGCTTTCCCCACGGAAGGATCCGATCTTTCTGAAGAGATGAATGAAAACCTCCTGGGTGAGGTCCTCGGCCTCTGCAGGATTCCGGGTCATCCGCAGGCATAACGCATAGACGCGCCGGTTGTGTCTTTCATATAAATCTCCAATAGCCACCGTCGCGCCCGCCGCTGCCGATCGTGCTAACTCGTAGTCCGAGGCCCTCGTGCCATCAGCGACATGAGCGCCGTACCTCTGCGTTCGTGAAGAATTACCGGTTGCGATCTGATTCATATTCTCTTCCCAGCGAGACTTATCTTCAGCATTTACCGGTAGAAGCTTAGAGACACGGCCGCAGCTGGATAACTGTCAGAACTTACAGGTTCGGCAGGGTTTTCTGAGCCTCGGAGACAAGCCAAGTTCGGAGCTGAATTGCGTCGATTCATCATTTCCAGCGGATCAACACTTAGGCCTCAACGACTTCGCTGGCGCAGTGTCCTTCGCATCACGAGTTGTCAAAAACTTCGGTCTGCAACCTGTAAGTTTTGACAGTTTCTCGCCTTTCACCTCTTCGTTAGGATTCGCTTGAGGAATCAGAAGTCCGCTCGTCGGGAACGTGCGGTTTACCAGAAGGAGTCCCCATGAAGATCTATCGGCAGCGCCTATTGGCGGCCGTTGCGTGGTCCATCGTTATCGTCGCGGTGCTGCTGGTGATACCGGCACACTCAGCGTTGGCGCAGACACAGGAATCGCAGAAGCAGACGCCAGAAGTGC
The DNA here is from genome assembly GCA_046726155.1 of Acidobacteriota bacterium. Lineage (GTDB taxonomy): Bacteria > Acidobacteriota > Blastocatellia > Pyrinomonadales > Pyrinomonadaceae > PSRF01. The sequence goes on along the minus strand of JBKOZZ010000018.1, from coordinate 19,054 downwards.
AGCAGCTCAAAGAGCGACTCCGACTACTGGAGCAAACCGTTGAGCAAATGAAGGCGCAAATCGAGTCAATGGAGGACTCCCCGAAGACAGCCGCAGCAAGGGATGAAAAAGTTGCTACCCCGGCAACGACTCCAACCACCGAAGCGAAGCCACAAGACACCGACAAGAAAGGCGAGAGCACTTTTCAGGTTTATGGATTCGCGATGCTCGACGCAGGCTATCAGTTCAAGCAAGCCGATCCCAATTGGTTTGACACTGTTCGACCCGTGAAGCTGCCGGCTTTCAGAGATCAATTCGCTCCTAACGGAAACGCGTATTTCAGTGTGAGGCAGACTCGTTTCGGTGTTAAATCGTCTACCCCGACGAAATACGGAGAACTAACCACAAAGTTTGAATTCGAGCTGTTCGGTACCGGCGTTGACGCGGGACAGACCACCTTCCGTCTGCGACACGCGTACGGCGAATTGGGCCACTTCGGCGCCGGCCAGAACTGGAGCGCCTTCGTCGACTCCGATGTGTTTCCAAATACGAACGAGTACTGGGGACCAAACGGAATCGCATGGTTCCGCAATGTGCAGTTTCGCTGGATGCCCCTGAAGGGAAGAAACTCCATCACCATTGCCCTGGAGCGTCCGGGGGCGAGCGCGGACCTGGGCCGCGCCGCGGATCGAATTGAGTTGCAGGGCGTTAAGCCGAGGTTTGCGCTGCCCGATTTAACTGGAAACGTGCGGTTCGACAGACATTGGGGACACTTCCAGGCCGCCGGAGTAGTTAGGCATATGAAATGGGTCGACACTGTTGACGACGATTTTGATTTGGGCGGTAGCGCAACAGGAGCCGGGATCGGTCTAACTTCAGGTCTGAACTTTGGCGAGAAAGATGTAGGCAAGTTCTCCTTTGTTTACGGTCATGGCATTCAGAACTACATGAACGATGCACCGGTCGATGTGGGAATCGCGCTGACCCACTCTGCGAATCCGCGCACGCCCATCAAGGGTGTGGCTTTACCGGTGACGGCGTTTATGGCCTATCTCGATCATACGTGGAGTAAGCGCTTCAGTAGCTCCATCGGATATTCGATGCTGAACATCTCGAACTCTGACGGTCAGACGGCAGACGCGTTTCGGCGTGGTCATTATGCGTCCGGTAACTTCCTGTTCTATCCGGTCGACAACGTCATGATCGGCTCAGAGTTGATATGGGGCAGACGAGAGAACTTTCTGGATGGTTTCACGTCCGAGGATGTTCATCTCCAGTTCTCGTTCAAATACAACTTCTCGAAGGAATTCAAGTTTGGAAGACTCTGATCGGGTGACTCCGATCTGATTGCTTTTGCTTAATTGCGCCAGAAGAAAAGGTAATGCTGATTAAGAGAGTACACGGAAGAATTCTGGTCGCAATCTTTATTGTGACGACATTTGTTGGAGCGCCCATCTCGGGGGAACTACGAAAGAATATTTGATGACGCGCGGCGAAAAGTGCGGAGTTGGGAACAGACGCACGCTTAATTGAATCATTAACGATTCTACCGAGGTCGTCCGGCAGTTCTAAACGAGTTTATGAAGACGACAGGAGGCTTTAGATGAAACCAAATACTTTGCAATCAGTGTCAAAAATTCTGATTCGATATTTTATCGCGCTTATGTCGGTGGCTTTGCTGCTGCCCGGCAATGGGTTTCCGCTTCCGTTACAACAGACGCAAGCAGCCGCCACTCAGGAAACTGTAAAGATCCCGGCGGATCAATTGGATTCCCTGGTAGCGCCCATCGCGCTCTATCCCGACAACCTGCTCAGCCAGACGCTGGTGGCTTCGACCTACCCGCTCGAAATCATTCAGCTTCAGCAGTGGCTGCAAAAGAATCCGGGTCTTAAGGACAAGGCACTGGTAGATGCCGTCAAGAAACAACCGTGGGACCCGAGTATTCAAGCTATGGCCGCTCTGCCCGATGTCGTGAAGTGGCTGGCTGAAGATGTGCAATGGACCACCGACCTGGGAAACGCGTTTCTTGCACAGCAAAACGACGTGATGGACGCAATACAACGTATGCGTAAGAAGGCCCAGAGCAAAGGATCTTTGCAGACTAACCAACAACAAAAAGTGGAAACCCAGGTTGTCGAGAGCAAGCAGGTTATCGTCATCGAACAAGCGAACCCGGAGGTTGTTTATGTCCCGTCTTACAACCCCACTGTTGTTTATGGTGCCCCGGCTTATCCGTACCCACCAATTTATTACCCAGCCTATCCAACCGGCGGGGTCATTGCGGCGAGCGCAATTTCGTTCGGCGTCGGTCTGGCGATAGGCGCCGCCTGGGGAGGCGGTTGGGGTTGGGGCTGCGGTTGGGGCGGTAACGACATAAACATAAACCGAAATAACAATTTTAATCGTAACACCAACATCAGTGGCGGCAACCGCGCCAACATCGGTAGCGGCAATAAGTGGCAACACAATCCGACACATCGTGGGGGCGCGCCTTACGGCGACCGCGGAACTGCAAACAGGTTCGGCGGCACGACGCGTGGGGATTCGTTGGCTAATCGCCAACGTGGTGCGCAAAGAGACATCGGGAGGCAAGGCGGTCTCGGTAGCAACAATCGCGGCGGCGTTGGCAATCGCGGTGGTGTTGGTGATCGCGGCGGTGTTGGTGATCGCGGCGGTGTTGGTGGTCGTGGCGGCGTCGGTGATCGTGGAGGTGTTGGTGATCGCGGCGGTGTTGGTGGTCGTGGCGGCGTTGGTGATCGCGGCGGTGTCGGTGGTCGCGGCGGTGTCGGTGATCGCGGCGGCGTTGGTGATCGCGGCGGTGTCGGTGGTCGCGGCGGCGTTGGTGATCGCGGCGGCACGGGAGATCGAGTTTCCAATCGTGGTGGCAGCGGCGGCTTCGGCGGTGGCGGTGGAGATCGCATTGGCAATCGCAGCGTTTCCAGCGGCTCCGGCTTAGGAAGTCGCGGCGGCGGCGGTGGTTTCGGAGGCTCGGGAGGCTTTGGCGGCGGTAGCGCGCGCGCCAGCAGCAGCCGAGGTTCATCAAGCATGGGTGGTTTTGGCGGTGGTGGCGGTCGCGGAGGTGGCGGTGGCGGTCGCGGAGGCGGCGGTGGCAGAAGGAGGTAAAGACGATGAGCGAAAAAATGAAAATCACATCAGCACGTTTGAAATTTGGTTACTCGGAATATGTCGCGTTGATTGGCACGCTTTGCTTGCTGCTCACCGTCATGGTGCAAGTGAAAGCACAAACAACGCCTGCTAGTGCACGCACTTTTCCAACCCCTCAGTTGGCGGCCGATGCCCTTATCGCTGCGGCGGAAAAATTTGATGAGGCCGAGTTGAAGGACATTCTTGGTCCCGACAGTTGGGACATTGTTCATACCGGAGAGCCGGCTCGCGATCGCGAAGTCGCTAATGCATTCGCGGCACAGGCTCGCATCAAAAACAATGTTTCGCTACAACCGAAAAATCCAAGGCGCGCTTTTCTTTCTATTGGCGAAGACGAGTGGCCTTTTCCGCTACCGATAGTGAAGGGCGCCGGTGGTTGGGCGTTCGACGCAAAGGCGGGCCGTCAGGAAATACTCTACCGTCGAGTCGGACGTGACGAGTTAGATGCGATCCAAATTTGTCGTGGCTTTGTTGAGGCACAGCACGACTACGCGCTGATGAAACACGACGGCTCCGGCGTAAATCAATATGCGCAGCAGATCATTAGCACGCCGGGCAAACAGGACGGCCTGGCCTGGCAAAACGCAGATGGAACCTGGGGTGGTCCAGTCGGAGAAAAAGCTGCCCAGGCTATTGCTAAGGGCTACAGCAGGAACGAACCCTACCACGGCTACTTTTTCAAAGTCTTGAAGGGCCAGGGTCCCGCCGCGCCATTGGGCGAACTGGACTTTGTAGTGAAGGGCGTGATGATTGGCGGATTTGCCCTGATCGCGGCGCCGGCCCAGTACCGAATCACGGGTGTGAAGACGTTTATGGTCAGTCATGACGGGGTCGTCTACGAGAAAGATCTAGGGCCCAAAACGCTCGAGCTTTTTAAGACAATCGATCGGTTCAATCCGGACCGGAGCTGGACTCCCGTAATGGATGACAAATGAAGTTGGATGGATTTGCAAGCTACTGGCGGAGGCGCTGAGTGTTTGTAAGCGGAAACGTTTTCAAAAGGAGAGATGACATGGCTAAAACTAATAGCCCCCAATCAATTACAGAACCGCGCGCCACCGATGATCTCTTGGGTAGCACGGATGATCTGGTTTCCGCGGAGATTCCGCCCGGCGTGGATCGCCGCACCTTCCTAATGCGCAGTGCAGTCGTCGGCGCTGCTGCAGTAATTACCGGCGAGATCATGCCAGCCGAAGCCAGGACCCGACGCTCCATTGCGCAAGCGCCGTCGGTGCCGCCGCTGGATGCTAACCTGAATGTGGTTCAGAAGGAGAAGGGCCCGGTGATGACGACGGCGGATGAGTTTTACAAAGTTGGCCCCGGGCCTTCGAGTTCGCACACGATCGGTCCGATGCGCATTACCTACGATTTTTATCAACGGGCAACCAAACTGCCGGCGGAAAAACTCGCCAAGGCGACCGCGCTTAAGGTCAATCTCTTCGGCAGCCTGAGCGCGACCGGCAAAGGACATGGCACCGAGCGCGCAGCGCTCGCTGGGCTAATCGGAAAAGAACCGGCGACCGTCGATCCGTTGTTTCTCGACAGCCTCAAGGACAAGCCCGATCAGACTTTTCCCGTGAAGCTTGGCAGCTCGACCTTCAACGTAAGTCTGAAGGACGTCATTTATGACGCGACCAAGGGCGATTTCCATCACCCGAATCAGATGACCGTGAAGTTGCTGGCCGGTAACGATGTCTTGCTCGAGCAGGAGTACTACTCAGTCGGTGGCGGCTTCATCGAATGGAAAGGCTATACACCTCCGAAGAAGAACCCGCCAAAGTATCCGTTTGCGACAATGAAGGAACTGCGAGCTCACGCGGAGAAAAACAACCTGACAATTGCGCAGGTCATCCTCGCTAACGAGATGGCGATAGCAGGCAGAACGCAGGAAGAAGTTTATGCGTTCATCGACAAAATCGTTAACGCGATGGTCGCGACCGTCAAATCAGGGCTTAGCGCACCCGAGGACAGCGTGCTACCGGGTCCCATCAAACTGCATAGCAAAGCGGCAACTGTTTTCAAACGTGCCCAGGACGACGCATTCCAATCCGACAAAGCCATCGCAGCGATTTCGGCCTATGCTCTCGCGGGTTCAGAGGAAAACGGGCGCGGACACCTGGTCATCACCGCGCCGACTGGCGGGTCCGCCGGGGTAATGCCGGCGATTGTCTATGGCTTGGGCGACGGCGGCCGTAAGTTGCCAAAAGAAAAGATTCGCGACGGCATGCTGGCCGCACTCGCAATCGGTTACCTGTGCAAACACAACGCGACGTTATCAGCGGCCGAGGGCGGCTGTCAGGCGGAAATTGGCGTGGCCTCATCAATGGCCGCGGCTTTGATCGCGACCGCGAACGATGCAACTCCGCGGGTGGTCGAGAACGCAGCTGAGTCGGCGTTGGAACACCATCTCGGCATGACTTGTGATCCGGTTGCGGGATACGTGCAGGTGCCGTGCATCGAGCGCTGCGCGTTCGGCGCAGTCAAGGCATGGACTGCATATATGATCGCCAGCAACGAAATCGCCAGCAGACATCGCGTCGATCTGGACGCAACAATAACCGCGATGGCGCAAACGGCCAAGGAGATGAACAGTAAGTATAAAGAGACGAGTGAAGCCGGACTGGCCTTGTCAGTCACGCTCTGCTGATAGTTGAAGTGAATCTTCGGCCTGGAAGGGAAGGACACGAACTACCCGGTGAGGTAGCCGGTTTCGAACTCTGCCGCTCGCGTTGCTTCCTGAGTCGCCAACCAGGGCGTTAGCTCCGAGTGAACTGTGAAACAGCGCGCTCGTTAAGGAAGGTTGCGTGGCTCAAGTATTTTCAACTTACATCAACGGAGTAAGCTCGCCCCGCGCGCGGATGGCGGTCGTCGTTTGGCTCATGACGGCCGTCTTCTATTTTTACCAATACGCGTTGCGCTCGGCGCCGGCCGTCATGATGCCGCAGTTGTCAGATGCTTTCGGCCTGAGCGCTATGGGCGTCGCTTCCATGTTGGGCCTTTTTTACTACGGATATTCACCCTTCAGTCTGGTGGCGGGCGCGGCCATGGATCGGCTCGGGCCGCGCTGGCTAGTGCCCTTTGCTGCGATTGTGGTTGGACTCGGCGCGCTCTTGTTTGCCACGGGGAATAACCGGGCAGCGAGCGTCGGCCGCTTTCTGCAAGGCGCCGGTGGAGTCTTTGCTCTCGTCGGAGCGATTTACATCGCCACTAAAAATTTTCCGGCTTCGCAAGCCGCGACTCTCATCGGTGCGACACAAATGTTTGGCATGGGCGGGGGCGCGGCCGGACAGTTTGTAGTTGGGCCCCTGATGGGTCGCGGCTTGGTCTGGAATCATTTTTGGACGGCCATGGGAGTGGCCGGCCTTTTGATCGGCGTTATCCTTTTCTTCCTGATCCCAAATGAGAAAGCCACCGCACAGCCAGCCGGCTGGCTAAAGAGCGCCGCGACAGCCTTCGGCACGGTCTTTCGGAATCCGCAATCGATCTTGTGCGGTCTGATCGCCGGGCTGCTCTTCATTCCTACCACCATCTTCGACATGATTTGGGGCGTACGTTATCTGCAGGAGGGGCACGGGTTCGATTACGGCACTGCAGTGATGCGCTCAGCCATGGTTCCCACCGGATGGATCATCGGCTGTCCACTGCTTGGTTTCATTTCGGATCGAATCGGGCGGCGCAAACCAGTAATCATTGGAGCAGCCGTCCTGCTGCTCGCGTGTCTCGCCTGGATTCTTTATGGCAAGGCCGATGTTTTTCCACCTTATGTTCTTGGGCTCGTCGCGGGACTGGCATCGGGGGCGGCAATGTTGCCGTACACGGTAATCAAGGAAGCCAACCCACCACAGTTTGGCGGCACCGCTACGGGTGTCATCAACTTTTTGAATTTTACTTTCAGCGCGCTGTTGGGTCCGGTCTTTGGTTGGATTCTGCTGCGCGTGTCTGGCGGCGCGGCGCGAATGGAACTCGCGCATTACCAGACGGCATTTATGCCACTTCTGTTGGGAGTGGCGATCGCGATCATTCTCGCTCTGCTCTTAAAAGAAACCGGAACCGCGGTCCGCTTAATATCCGCCAGACCTAACCAGGAGGCTTACAAATGAAACCAGCAACAGCAACGAGCACCGGAACGGGAAAATACGAACTGCTACTGGAGAGATGTCTGACCTTAGAGGCGGTTCCAACCGCGGTCGCGCATCCATGTGAAGCGACTGCATTAGCAGGGGCAGTCGAAGCTGCTCAGAAAAAGTTGATTGTGCCAATTTTGGTTGGCCCGGCTGACAAGATCGCGGCCACTGCAGAGTCCGCCGGCATCGATCTAACAAGACTGGAAATTGTTGACGTGCCCCATAGCGTCGCGGCGGCGGCGAAGGCCGTAGAACTGATTCGCGAAGGCCGCGCGGAAGTCTTAATGAAAGGAAGTCTGCATACCGACGAGTTGATGTCGTCGATTGTTGCTCGTGATGGTGGCTTACGTACCGCGCGCCGCATCAGCCACGCCTTTGTGATGGACGTTCCTACTTATCACAAGGTGCTCATTATTACTGATGCGGCGATCAATATCGCTCCGACCTTGGAAGACAAAGTCGACATTTGCCAGAACGCAATCGATCTCGCCATCTCGCTCGGTCGCGAAAGACCTAAGGTCGCCATTCTGGCCGCGGTCGAAACTGTTACTTCGAAGATGCCTGCGACTCTTGATGCCGCGGCCCTTTGCAAGATGGCCGAGCGCGGACAGATCAAGGGCGGCATCCTGGATGGGCCGCTGGCATTCGACAACGCGATCAGCAAAGCGGCGGCGAAAACCAAAGGCATTCAATCAGTTGTAGCCGGCGATCCAGACATTCTCCTCGCGCCTGATCTCGAAGCCGGCAACATCCTCGCGAAGCAACTCAGCTTTTTAGCTAATGCCGACAGTGCCGGGTTAGTGCTGGGCGCCAGGGTGCCGGTGATTCTCACCAGCAGGGCTGATAGCGTGCGGTCGCGAATTGCCAGTTGCGCAGTCGCGATGTTGGTAGCTCATGCGCGGCGCCGTCAACCATAACAGGAATATTTGTGATGAATGATTACGCATTGGTGCTCAACGCTGGCTCATCGAGCCTCAAATTCTGCGTTTTCCAGCGCCCGGCAGGGGAGACCTGGCGGCTGGAAGCGCGAGGCCAGATCGAGGGCATCGGCACGCTGGCCCGCCTGTCTGTAAAAGATGCTGAAAGCAAAAGTCTCGCCGACGAAAAGCTGGATGCTATCACGGACGGACGCGATGCGGTCAATGTCCTCGCCTCCTGGCTGCGATCCAAATATGGAGGTTCGCGCGTCCTGGGTGTGGGCCACCGGGTAGTGCATGGTGGCGTTCGGTTTACTGCTCCCACAATCCTGAACCCGCAGGTTATCGCAGCCTTATACGAACTGGTCCCGCTTGCGCCGTTGCATCAACCCTACAATTTGGCAGCTATCGAAGCAGCTGTCGAACGATTGCCAGGTGTGCCGCAAGTCGCCTGCTTTGACACCAGCTTTCATCGCGGACAACCGGCAGTTGCAGAACTAATTCCTCTTCCGCGCGATTTCCGCAAAGCGGGGCTGCAACGATACGGCTTCCATGGACTCTCGTATGAATACATCGCCTCCGTTTTGCCGCAGGTTGCTCCCCAGATCGCTGATGGTCGCGTCATCGTCGCGCATCTCGGCAGTGGCGCGAGCCTTTGCGCACTAAAGGACAGAAAGAGCGTCGACAGCACACTCGGTTTCACTGCGCTCGATGGACTATGTATGGGCACAAGGCCGGGCGCACTCGATCCCGGCGTGGTCCTGCATCTGTTCCAGAAACTCGGCCTATCCGCCAAAGAAGTCGAAACAATTCTCTACAAAAAGTCAGGGCTGCTGGGCATTTCCGGAATCAGCAATGACATGCGCGACTTATTGGGCCGTAATGAGCCTGAAGCGCGGCTAGCGGTCGATTACTTCGTGTACCGCGTTGCCAGGGAGATCGGCGCCCTCACTGCGGTATTGGGTGGCATCGATGCACTAGTCTTCACAGCCGGCATTGGTGAGAACTCAGCCGAGATTCGCCAAAGAATTTGCGACGCATCCGCTTGGTTAGGCGTTGAACTCGACACGCAGGCCAACGCAAACAAAGCCGTGCTCATATCTACTCGTAACAGCAAAGTTTCGGCCTGGGTGATTGCGACGAACGAAGAACTGATGATCGCGCGGCATACCGGGTCGTTGCTGGGATTGGCAAAGACAGGCGCCGCGCGCTGATGGGAGAAATCTTAAGGAGAAACACCATGGTCACTTCAGCGGTTAAAGATGTCGTGCGCGAGAAAGAAATTGCTGCATGGCAGGGATTCACCAAAGGTCTCTGGCAAAAGGAGATCGATGTTCGCGACTTCATTCAACAAAATTATAGGCCCTACGAAGGAGACGATAACTTCCTGGCCGGAGCAACTGAGCGAACCAGAAAGATTTGGATGAAACTAAACGAATTGTTTCTGCAAGAGCGCAAGAAGGGTGTGCTCGACATCTCGCAAATTCCCGGTTCCATCACTTCCCACGGACCGGGCTACATTGATCGAGACTGTGAAATTATCGTTGGCTTGCAAACCGATGCGCCATTGAAGCGATCGATTATGCCGAATGGCGGTTTCCGAATGATTTTGAGCGCCCTTAAGACTTACGGGTACGAACCTGATCCCCACGTGGTGGAGACTTTCACAAAGTACCGCAAGACACATAACGAGGCGGTCTTTGACGCTTACACTGCCGACGTGCGACGCTGCCGTAGGTCTCACATTCTCACTGGACTTCCCGACGCTTACGGTCGCGGTCGCATCATTGGCGACTACCGGCGCGTAGCTCTCTACGGTGTTGACAGGCTCGTAAAGCAAAAGCAGGACGAAAAACGCAACCTCGACTCGGCGATGTCAACGGACGAAATTATTCGCGATCGCGAGGAGTTGAGCGAACAGATTCGCGCGCTTAAGGAACTGCAACAGATGGCGGCCAGCTATGGGTTCGACGTCTCGGCACCTGCCCGGGATGCGCGCGAAGCAGTGCAATGGCTCTACTTTGGCTATCTGGCCGCAGTGAAAGAGCAGAACGGCGCCGCGATGTCTCTCGGCCGCACCTCAACCTTTCTCGACATTTACTTCGAGCGCGATCTGGCGGTAGGTGCGATCAGCGAAGAACAAGCTCAGGAGATCATTGATGATTTTGTCATCAAACTGCGGATCGTCCGTTTTCTCCGCACACCGGAATATGATGAGCTGTTCGCAGGTGATCCAACCTGGGTAACAGAATCCATTGGCGGGATGGGCGATGACGGCCGACCGTTGGTAACAAAAACAAGCTTCCGGTATCTGCAAACTCTCTACAACCTCGGCCCGGCGCCGGAACCTAATCTGACAATCTGGTATTCGCCTCGGCTGCCTGATGGCTTTCGCAGTTTCGTGGCAAAAGTCGCCATAGAAACAAGTGCAATTCAATTCGAAAGCGATGAGATCATGCGCCGCGCCTGGGGGGATGATGGCGCTGTTGCCTGTTGTGTTTCGCCCATGCTGATGGGCAAGCAGATGCAGTTCTTTGGCGCGCGCGCCAACCTGGCGAAGTGCCTCCTTTATGCGATTAACGGGGGGCGTGACGAAATCACCGGCGAGCAAGTCGGACCGGCGACTGCAGCGGTCCAGGGCGAGTACCTCGACTTTGATGATGTACTCGACAAGTACGAGAAAATGATGGACTGGCTCGCCGGTGTCTACGTCAATGCAATGAACATAATTCATTACATGCACGATAAGTATGCCTACGAAAGGCTCGAGATGGCGCTCCACGATTACGCGCCGTTGCGGACCATGGCTTTTGGTATGGCTGGCATGTCGGTGGTGGCCGATAGTCTCTCAGCAATTCGGTACGCGAAAGTGCGAGTGATTCGCGATGCCACGGGACTGGTTACCGACTATTCAACCGAAGGCGATTTCCCGCAGTTCGGCAACAACGATAACCGCGTTGATCAACTTGCCGCGTGGCTGGTCACCACTTTCATGAACAAGTTGCGGAAGTACCCTACTTATCGTAACGCCCTTCACACGCAATCGATTCTGACGATTACGTCGAACGTCGTTTACGGCAAGGGCACTGGTAACACACCGGATGGACGACGCCTTGGCGAGCCTTTCGCGCCGGGTGCCAATCCGATGCATGGAAGGGACGTGCACGGCATACATGCTTCGGCCGCCTCAGTTGCGAAAATTCCCTATCGTGATGCGGCCGATGGAATTTCGCTCACCGCCACTCTGGTTCCGGAAGGTTTGGGACGAGTGGCGGAGGACCGGATCTTCAATCTGCGCAGCATGCTCGACGCGTTTTTCGGCGTCACCGGCTATCACATGAATGTTAACGTGCTGAACCGCGAGATGCTGCTGGATGCGATGGACCATCCGGAGAAATATCCGACCCTGACCATTCGGGTCTCGGGCTATGCAGTGAATTTTGTGCGGCTGACACGCGAACAGCAGATGGACGTAATCAATCGTACTTTTCACGGTGCTCAGGCATTTTGAATTGTGCTAGCCCCGGCTTGCGCCCTGATTTCATGGGCTCCCGAATTGCGCCCACGTTTTACTGAGGTAAACAAAATGATCAAACAATCACCCTTACCGACTAATTCGCTGGAAGGGAACAGTCCATTTGAGCTTCGCGTAAACCAAAGCGGCGTGCCGGAATCGGCAATCAAGAAAGCACTCGAATCCGGCGATATAGGCTTTATTCATTCTTTCACTACCGGTTCCACTGTGGATGGGCCAGGCGTGCGCGTCGTTGGTTGGACCGCCGGCTGTCAGTGGCGCTGTCTGTACTGTCACAATCCGGACACGTGGAACATGATGAATGGAATGCCCGTGACTTTGGAGAGAGCGATTAGCCAACTCCGCAAGTACCGTCGTGGATTACAGGTCATGTCGGGCGGATTTACTCTGAGCGGCGGCGAGCCGCTAATGCAGGATCGTTTCGCAGTCAAATTATTTACCGCCGCGAAGGCGATGGGTATCCACACATGTATCGAAACGAACGGCTACCTGGGAGAGCGACTTAGCGACGATGAATTGAAAGCCATCGACCTCGTCATGTTGGGCATTAAGACCTGGGGTGCAGATAAACATCGACACCTGGTGGGAAAGGACATTCTGCCAACTCTCCAGTTCGCCCGTCGCCTCGCCGACCACAAGCGACCTGTCTGGGTGCGCTTTGTGCTGGTGCCGGGATTAACGGACAACGAAGAAGACATCACACAAATTGCGAAGTTCGCTGCGGGTTTGGGAAACGTTGAGCGCGTCGAGGTGCTGCCGTTTCATCAGCTGGGTCGCTACAAGTGGAAGGAGCTTGGACTCAACTACACCCTTGAGACGGTTGAGCCTGCAACTCCTGAGCTGGCCGATTGGGCTTGCCGATTGTTTCGAGCTGAAGGTCTGAAAGCAGTTTAAGAGCCCTGTTCGAAGAACATGCCCTCATTCACACCGCCGCTTTAGCGCGGTGATCAGGACTTGGTCGATGGACCTGGAAACCATTTAAACGGTTCCTGGTCGTGGCAGGAGACGCGCGTGACACCAAGCTAAAGCAGCGGTGTGAATGAGACTTTTCTTAGCTGCGCCGCATAGACTTTTTGTACAACGCCCGACTGGTAACAATGGCCTCGGCAATCCTGATAGCTCTAAATTCCTTGTCTGGTAGATCCGGTTCGAGACTAACGCGGGAGGGCACATGAGTCACGAAATTGCTTTACCTCACGGTCAGCCGATTAGCAGGTTTCTCAGGAGTCCCATCAATTGGCTCTTGATCTTTGTTCCTATAACGATCGTGCTGGAAAGGATCGGCGGAGTTCCCGCACCCGTGATTTTCTTTTCAGCGGGAGTGGCGATCATTCCGATCGCCGCCATGATCGTGCGCGCCACGGAACAGTTAGCTTCACATACAGGCGATGCCGTCGGTGGGTTACTCAATGCGACGTTCGGCAATGCGCCCGAATTAATTATTGCCCTCGTTGCTCTGAAGGCAGGTTACCTCGAAATGGTGCGGGCATCGCTGGTGGGTGCGATCCTCGCTAACTTGCTGCTGGCTCTCGGCGTGGCTTTTCTATCGGGAGGCCTGCGCTTTCACGATCAGAAATTCAATCCAACCGCGGCTCGCGCCTACAGCACGATGATGTTCCTGGCGGCTATCAGCATGACGGTGCCCAGTGCGTTTAGTCGCTACTTTGAGCCGCAAGGGGTTATCCGACAGGAGAAACTACTCAACCTTGGAATTGCCGTGCTGCTTTTGCTCGCTTACGGCCTTTATATCTTGTTCTCATTGAAAACGCATTCAAGCGCTTTCGCCAGCATGGAGAGCGAAGGCGATGCGGGTCATCGAGAAGAGCACTGGAGCGTGGGGCGCGCAGTCGGCAGCCTGCTGTTGGCGTCCGTACTGGCAGCCTGGATGAGCGAAAAATTGGTTGGCGCGGCCGAAGAAACCGGCAAAGCTTTGGGCATGTCGCAGGTCTTCATTGGCATTGTTTTCATAGCGATCGTCGGTGGCGCAGCCGAAAGCGGTTCGGCCGTGGCGATGGCGCGCAAGAATAAAATGGATCTCTCAGTTGGCATCGCGCTCGGGAGCTGCATTCAGATCGCCCTGTTTGTCGCACCATTGCTGGTGCTGGCGAGTTATTTTATTGCCCCGCAACCGCTAGCGCTCGCTTTCGGTCGCGCCGAAATCGGCGCGCTATTCATGGCAGTGCTGATAGGCGCTATGGTCTGTGGCGACGGTCAATCCAATTGGTTCAAAGGCGTCCAATTGATCACGGTTTACGCGATCATCGCCCTGATGTTTTATCTGATGCCCGAAGTGGGTTAAGAGCCTGGCACGGGACTGATCCTATCCCTATATTTCCTGTACACCTGCCAACTGTTAATAATGACAGTAGCCCCCTGCCTGCCTTAATGAAATAGATTTTCTCAATTCGAATTCTGGTTTCTGCTTAGTCTTTGACGTGTGCTGAGTAATGGCGAAGCAAAAACGGGAGATAGAGAATCGATGAGGGACATGCTTATCCGCTTGTGGACGAATCTGGGTGATCGCGTTGGTGGCCCGATGACTTTTCGCGTCATCCTACAACCGACGATGGCAGCTTTGTTGGCGCTGAGGGCCGGATTGAGGGATGCGCGTGAGAACCGTCCTTCCTACTTTTGGGGAGTCCTTACTAATCATGCACAGCGTCCCGAACTATTACGAGAAGGCTGGAAGGCCATCGGTAGAGTTTTCATTCTGGCGATCATTATGGATGTCGTCTACCAGTTGATTTTTGAACGCTGGATTTATCCGCTTGAGTTACTGATCGTCGCGATGGTCCTCGCAATTGTCCCATACGTTCTGGTTCGCGACCCTGTAAGCCAACTCGCGCGACGCTTCAGGAGCATAAGAGACAAGCCTGTGGTGACGAATGACTAGGCCCACACCACTTTTCATTCAACAAAGATGCTCGACGTTGATGGTCGGCTCCTGTCAATTCTGACAGTTACCGCAGCATGTTTTCCCGACATAAGATCACGCTGGATTGGCATATCAAATTTCCGGGGAAACGATCTCCAAACACGTCTCGGCAGACGAAGCGTTAACGCGACCCGGTTAGGAGGACGTATGTCAGTACGGCATTGGGGCGTCTCGCCCATGAGATCACGCCCAGGATGCGCGGGCCGCTTCATTTCGGATGGGAGCAAAAAATGAAAATTCACTTTCACGGCGCAACCGGTGACGTGACCGGCTCGGCCTATCAAGTCGTGACCAAACACGCGAGCGTGCTGGTCGATTGCGGCATGTTCCAGGGTGGCAAGAAAGAAAAAGCCAAGAACCGCCGCAAGGCTGAGCTCGAGGGTGGCAAGCTCGATGCAGTTATGCTGACTCATGGCCATCTGGATCACGTGGGGCGGTTACCACTTTTGACCAGAAAGGGTTATGACGGGCCAATCTATGCCACCCAACCGACGATTGATATTGCGACTCTCATTCTCAAGGATTCCCTCGCTCTTACCAAAGCGGATCTCAAGCGCGAGAATAAACAACGCGCACGAAGTAATCTCGCGCCGCTTGAACCATTATTTGAAGAAACCGACGTGCGCCGGTTGAAGCCTTTAGTTCATCCAATCAAATACAATCAGCCGACAGAGGTGGCGCCGGGCATCGAAGCGCGATTCGTTGATGCCGGTCACGTCATCGGCTCGGCCAGCATCGAGTTAACCATTCAGGAAAACGGTGACAAAAAAGTCGTTGTCTTTTCGGGTGACTTAGGCCCGCGCGGCGCGCCACTCTTAAATGATCCGGTTCCGTTTGAAAAGGCCGACGTCGTGATCATGGAATCGACGTACGGCGATCGAAATCATAAGTCGCTGCACCAAACGGCAATCGAAGGACGTAAGATCATTGCGCGCGCCATCGAGAACAAAGCGAAAATCCTCGTTCCCGTTTTCGCTGTGGGGCGTACGCAGTTGCTGCTTTATCTTCTGGCGGGCGCATTTCGGCGCAACACCCTGTCCAAATTTCCTATCTATCTCGACAGCCCAATGGCGATCGAAGCGACGAAAATCTACGGCAGGAACAACGAGCTCTTCGACGAAGAAGGGCAGGAAATGGTCGCTTCCGGTGAGCTGCGAAAGAACCTCGACCTCGCTCGTCCCTGCCCCAAACCGCGAGATTCGCGGGCCCTCAACGAGGTAAGCGGGCCGTGCATGATTATGGCCGGCGCCGGTATGTGCACCGGCGGCCGGATCGTGCATCACCTCCGGCACAACCTGCCCGTCAAAGGCACCGCCGTTCTGGTCGTGGGTTTTCAGTCAGCCAGATCGCTAGGGCGCCAACTGGTGGATGGTGAAAAGGAAGTCCGAATCTTTGGCGAGCGGATTCCGGTGCGCGCGTCAATTCACACCATGGGCGGATTTAGTGCACATGCGGGACAAAACGATCTGCTGCGGTGGTTTGATGCGGTCGCTCCTTCGAAACCGCGCACGATCATAACCCACGGCGAAGATCACGCCCGGAACGTCTTTTCAGGTTTGATCCGGTCGAAACATGGAATCAAGGCTGAGTGTCCGGCACTCGGCGACGTGATTGAGGTTTAGGATTTCGGGTACCGTCATGATCCAGGCTTCGGTTTTGGGGCTCGGAAAATAGAGGAGTCGTTAAAAGGAGAAACGAATGAGCGCAAGTGAGAGCAATATGCAGCGAAAGAACGCCGTCAGTCTCGCTGACGAAGAGAGCGTAAAAAAAGTATTGGTCGATTCAGTCCTGGGCCTTTGGGACGTAGTCAATAACTTGACTCGACTACATCCATCGCAACGCGATCGTTATCGCGTCACTATCTTCGGCTCAGCCCGGGCAAAACCCGGGACGATTGCCTATGAAGAAACGAAACGCGTCTCAAAGGCACTGGCCGAAATGGGTTGCGATATCATCACCGGAGGAGGGCCGGGATTAATGCAGGCCGCGAACGAGGGCGTGAAGCTCGCCGGCGACAGCAGCAAGTCTCTTGGTATTCGTGTTGACCTCCCATTCGAACAGGAAGTCAATCCCTTTGTCGAGCTGGCCTTCGAGCATCGCACTTTCTTTACTCGTCTTCATCACTTCGTGCTCGCGTCAGACGCTTTTATCGTGGCACCGGGCGGCATCGGCACGGTCCTGGAAACGACAATGATCTGGCAATTGCTTCAAGTGAAGCATCTCGATGACACGCCGCTGATTCTAGTCGGAAAGATGTGGCCCGGATTCATTGATTGGGCACGAACGCAGATGACCTCGTTCGAGCAGCCGCTGGCCAGTCCCGCAGACTTCGAAATCCCGCACTGTGTGGCGAACGGCGATGAAGCCATTGCTATTATTCGTGAGCACCACACGCGTTGGGTTGGCGAAGGGGCCGCGACTAACGTGACTGAGGCCGCGTATTAGGGCTAATTGTTTTAGAAATTGAATACGACTGCGGTAACCACCGTCTTCTCGCTTTTCTCCAGGTTGACGACGTAGGTCACGAAGTCAGGTCGCGTGAAGTTTCTGATCTAACAAAGTCAGCATAATCGAAAGCAAGCTTAGCTAACATTTCGTCGCAGCAGCACTGCTGTAAGATCATCCTGCTGATTCGTGCCGCGACAGAAAGTCTCGACTGCCGATCGCAGCCTTGCAATTACTTCTTCAGGTTTACAATCACGCGCCTCGCGGATCACAGCTTCCAGTCGGACCAGTCCAAACTCTTCACCTTCAGGATTCGTCCATTCATAAAAACCATCGGTAATAAGAGCCAGGGTGTCGCCCGCTTCGAGCCGCAGTTCCGTTCCACGTTCATACTTGGCTCCGGCCATCATGCCTAGCGGAATCCCCTGCGCCTCGAGATTTTCGATTTTGTCCGTAGCGTATCGATACCAAATAATTGGGCCATGTCCAGCGGAAAGTACTTCGACGTGTGCATTGGCCGGATCAAGCAGGACGACCACGTAAGTGACGAACCGATTAGCCGGGAGATCTTCCGCGAGCAGTTGATTGAGACTATTGAGAACACCATCGTTATGGTTGCCGGCCAAAAGACTCGCGCGGGCATAAGCGCGGCATGAGGCCATGACTAACGCTGGGCCAATCCCATGGCCAGTCGCATCGCCAAGACTGATGGCCAACCGACCGTCGGGGAGTGTTTGCCAATCAAAATAGTCGCCCCCAGTCTGGTCCGCGGGTTGATTCCAACCAGCCAGCTCGAAGCCCACCAGTCCGGGCGCACGGTTGGGAAGCAAGCCTTGTTGGATTGAACGAGCAATATCCAGATCGTGGTTCACACGTTCGAGTTCGCGCTGCAACTCCGCTTCGCGGAGTGCCGCATAGACATGACCTCGAATCTGGCTGGCGACCACCGCCGCGGCAATCCCACCGGTTACGATCAAGCCGGCGTAGATGAAATACGTCGGAGGGATAGCGAATGTGCGAGTCGCCATCAGTGGAAACTGCTGATGTACATAGAAAGTAACAAGCAGATAGCCCAGAGCAGACGCGCATCCGCTCAACAGAGAAAGTGGCGGACTCAACCGGAGCGTTGAAAGAATTATGAATAGAAAATAGAGAAACACTGCTGGTGCCACGAGTCCCTGATAAGGCTCGAGGAACCTGCTTTGGATCAATGTGAAGAGACC
This sequence comes from Acidobacteriota bacterium, assembly GCA_046726155.1. GTDB lineage: Bacteria > Acidobacteriota > Blastocatellia > Pyrinomonadales > Pyrinomonadaceae > PSRF01. The sequence goes on along the minus strand of JBKOZZ010000018.1, from coordinate 730 downwards.
AAGAGTCGGAAGCGCAGCTTCGACGAGGACGTTCATCACCCAAATTGCGGGCGAGAGCTCGTGCTCTGTGCGAAGCGCCTTCTTAACTTTCACGAGTGCGAAGCCTTCGTACGCAACGGCCAACAGGAGCACCGCGAGTTGCAAATACAACAGTCTAAATTGTCCAGCCGCAAAATTGCGGAAGCTCACACCCAGCGCCAGCGCGCCGAGCAGCCATAGCAACCAGAAAATTCGGTAAGACTCGCTGCTGAGGGCCGCACGCTTGAAGGAGCGGGTTTCGATTGGGGATTCACTCTCGACTGGTTCGAGTTTCATGGGGCCGCCGTCGAAAACTTTACCGTCCTAAGAACACGGCAACACCAACCAGCACTAGTCCTCTCGCTGCTTTGCACGGAAAGCGAAAGTTGTGTCCGAAACGGCTTTGCCGTCTGATGTGCGGTGGCGGCTCCGCCCCACGGTAAGCTGACTGATCGGTTTGGGGCTGCGCCCCTAAAGGGCGTAGCCCAAAGTGATAAACCCCTCTGACGGAAGGGCGAAGCCACTTCCGCACATCAGACGGCAAAGCCGATCCATTGTTGCCTTTGCAGAGAGATATTGTGATCGAATGGGCGCGTCACCATGGCAGACTTTATTTCTTGGTCTAATGCCCATGCCGCCGTCTTTTGACGTGAAGCTGAGCGAGCGAGCGGGCTAACGAGGCATTAACAGAAGCTACTTCTTCGTCAGAGAT
>JBKOZZ010000017.1:0-6981 GCA_046726155.1 Acidobacteriota bacterium | reverse complement strand
CCAGGTGTAGCCGTCGTCATCTGACCGCTGCACGTGAATCAGGCTGCTGTTCGCCGAATCGTGATAAGCGATGTAGACGTGCGTTCCTTCCGAGGTTATCCATTGGCGGTCAGCCCCGGCAGTGTCTATGATTTGCGAAGTGCAGTTGCTGGCACTAGCGTCTGTACAGGTGATCGCTGACACACCCAACTGGGCATTAATGAACGTTGGATTGATCAAAAAGATCAGGCTGGTAGCGTGCAGCTTACCACTCGATCCCAAGTCAACATCAGCATCGCCGCTGCCGAACACCTGTTTGCCTCGTTTTTGCAGAGACGCGTCGATTAGCCCCCGGAAGGTTGGAGTTGAGCCGAACGCTCCGCTCCAAAGGTGTGTGCCAAAAAAGTCGGGATCGAAAAGCCACTGAAGACCAGTTATTGCCATCGTTCCATCGGCCGCGATCGAAATAGCAGGTTCACTGTCCCCCTCCGGCCGCAACAGCGGCGTATTGCTAAACGTAAGACTACCCGGTACTGTACCGGCGCTCACGAGGGATACAGAGAGCGCAGCGAGGATAAAAACGAGGACGAGCGATTTCAATATGGATCTATATCTCATTGCTTGTTCTCCTTCTAGGAGTTTGAAACGGTTTTCGATAGAGGGAGACGGTTCTCGACGCTTGCTTGGGAAGAGATTCTATCCGGTAAGCGTTATGAAAACCTTGTGAGGGCACTTTATGAGCTAAGCGTATGCGTGTCAATACCAACGCAACAACTTAGAGACATTCACAAGTTCAGTGAAAATCCTACTGAACTTTCGCCCACTGCGAGACTACTGCTTGCCAGTGACCGCCGCGTTTCACGAATACATCAGTCCACCTGTAGGTGTCTATGTAAGCTGCCCCGTTTCGCGTTCCTTTCTCTGTAAGGCCGCCTGTTACGACAGCAGTGTTGCCATAGACGCGCACTTGCATATCGAAATTCTTGTTAGACTGTACGACATCAGGGTTAGAGTTCGTTTGGGAAATATATTGTTCCCTATTGAGAGCCTTGCCCTTATCATCTGTGGCGACCCAGTCTTCGGCGATAATGCGTTTGAGCAAGGTGGCATCTTTAGTTCTTGTCGCTTTCTGCCAGTCATCTTCCATCTGCTTGAGTTGTTGCTCAACGCCTCGTGCTTGTGCCCCTTTGCTTTTTGTTGTTCCCTGACCTAGTACAAGAGGGGAAAACACAAGAGTCAACAGCATCGCTATCTGAGAGTGGCCTAAAGGTGATTGGTTGAAATGTAGACCGCAGTAGCCGGATCGAAGGCAGATGATGCGCGTCGAAGTAGCAGGCCCATGCTTTTGACGGGCTTGCCGGCGCGAAACCAGGACAGGCAAAAGCGAGTAGTTCGGGGCAGGGAACTGCAAGCCGGACGCGAACAAAGTCGCCGCATTTCAGATTGAATTTTCGGGATGGACAGTAGGTTGACTTCTTTGGCCGCTGGGACGAATAACAAGGAACTGTAAACGAAACTCGGGGTTCTCTCGGCGCTGAACCTACTTATGCGAACGAATTAGGTGGTACCAGCTCGAAAAATGGCATTTCGATTTGCCACGATTTTGCCACGATTTTGCCACGCTTTGCTTACGTCCTATCCGTTTTATACAGCGTATTCGTGACTTCTCTAGCCGCGATATTAGTTTTTACGCTGCAAAAGCGGATTACGCGTTTTACGCGGCGCTTAGCGCTAGCTTGACACGGTAGGGGTCTGGGGTTCAATCCCCACGCGCCTACCAATTTTCTCAATAACCTAGCGGCGCAATCCCTCCTTCTTAGTAAAGCCCTACCAACGACTGTAGGCGTCAACTGTGAAGGTCAACTCGTAAATTCCCCGCTTTTCAATTATTCCGAGATATTAGCTTCATCTTCATATTTGATTTCGAGATGTTTCATGGCTTTAGCCGAGCCTTTGACGGCGATTTGCCGGAATGTTAACTAAAGGCGACTCCGCAACGCTTTCGAGCACTATCAGAAAGCTGACCATCTAACTTAACTGTGTTATCGCTTCGGAGCCCAGTCACCTTGTTGATACGGTCTTCCAAAGATGCCTTCAGAGAAGGATCAAGTCGCAAGCTTTGTTCAAAGTTCCACCTTGCTTCTGATGTTCTTCCTAGTCTTAATAGTGCCAGGCCACGGTTGGCGTAAGCATCAGCAAACTGCGGAGAGATCTCGATGGCTTCGCTGTAATCTAGGATGGCCTGATCGAGCTTACCTTGGGCCACAAGTGCGTTGCCGCGACCATTGTAATTAAAAGCCAGCAGCGCGTTGCCGCGACCGTCGTTATTGATTCCCGGGCGTGGGCTGAGATGAATGCCTCTCGTGTAATCAGCAATCGCGCCATCGAGATCTCCGCTCATATAACGGGTGTTGCCGCGATTATTGTAAGCGGCGAGCAGTTTGGGATCCTGCTTGAGCGCGGCCGTAAAATCAGCAATTGCTCCTATAAGGTCTCCAGTTTCTTGCCGAATGTTGCCCCGATTGTAAAGCGCTTCGGCGAAATGCGGTTTGATTTCGATGGCTTTGGTGTAATCAGCCAGCGCTCCTTCAAGATCTCTTGTGGCCAGACGAGCATTCGCCCGATTGTTATAAGCGAAAGCCGAACGAAGGCTGATTTCAAGTGCCCTGTCAAAATCTTTTATGGCTGCGGCGAAATCGCCTTTGCTGTACCGAGCTACTCCGCGATTGCAGTAAGCATCGGCCAGGCGCGGATTGAAGACCAGGGCCAAATCGAAATCACTGATTGCGCCATCCAAGTCGCCATGATCCAGGCGGAGTTTGGCGCGGCTGAAATATGATGCGGCAGAGCTGGAAGTTTGCGCCTCGACCAGACCGGCAAGTAGAACCAAAAGCAACAAGGCCGGAATTTTGCCGGAACGCGCCTGGTGAACCGTAATCGTCTCCCACCGTTTGCCGCCTAGACTTACGGTCATGTGCTCGAGAGATCAGCTACCAAGCCTTGTGATGGACAATATCATTCCTTATCCTTATCGTCGTCTTCCGGTCCTTTGCCGTTTCGCTTCTTCATCAAGGCGCGCATGCGTTCAAGCATCTCTTTCCGCCGTTCGCCTTTCATCTCGTCTTCCAGATGTGTCAGCGCCGCTGTCACGACGTCTCTGTGATGAAGGTCATCTATTCCTTCTTCTTCTGTAACTTCGAGCCATAACTTATGAATGAGACTGACATCATCGTCGCCGAGCTTTGGCGCGTGAACTCCGATATCGAAATCTTCCACCGTTCCGTCATGGTCAACCACGTGAAAGCAGAGCTGGCGTTTAGGCTTATTTGGCAAGCGCTCCCACGCCTCTCCGATTCTCTTTGCCTGATCTGCAGGTGCCATTACGGAAGACCGTCCGGCCCAAATGTCAGCGGACTCGAGATGCGCAGCTGTATTTACGACGGCATCAAAGATATTCACACCCGGCACTATGAGAAGATCGACATGCTTGCCAGCCTTCTCTGCCAGCGACGTGACACGGCTGAATAGAAGTTGTTCATAACTGGTGAAGAGATGTTGTTCGCCGATATCTTCGTGTCCCGCATCGGGTCCCTTCATCACTTGCACCGTCATCACAACCAAATCACGTTTTCCCGTGTGCGTCTCTTCCAGCGCCTTCTTGACATGGTCGAGCGTGTTGTAGTCCCGCACTGGGCAGAGAGCATTGCTGGGGCGCACTTCAACGGTCTCGTTTGAAATTATCCCTTGGGGCTGCAAGCGGAACTGGTCCACTTCGACGTGTGCCACTGCGCCACGCTTACGCTCGTTGATACGCTCCGATACCAGGAAAATAGTGAAGAATATGAGCGTGAAAGCGACGCCGCTCACCGTCGCCACCTGCTTGGTAATCAGGTTGATGCCAGCTACTGAAAACAACAACGCTGCGATTAGGCCCAACCCAATTGGAATTTCGTTGTTGCCGAGATAGATGTTAAGCGGCACTTTCCACTCGCGTTCGGATCTGTCCCTGAATCGCAGCACCAAAACCGCCAGAGCTTTGAAGGCAAATGACCAGATAACGCCGAATGCGTAGGCTTCACCGAGTACGTAAACGTTTCCCCGCGAGCCTATTATCGTTAGAAGCTGCAGCAACACGATCATATTGATCATGCGAAAGGTTGTACCGAATTTCTTGTGCGGAGCCCGAAACCAGTCAGTTAGCACGCCGTCTTCGGAGACGCGGTTGAGTACGCCGTTGGAACCGATGATCGCAGTGTTGACGGCGCCGGCGAGCATCAGAAAACCCACAACCACGATGAAAGCCTGGAACAAAAGTCGCAGCGGCAACGGGCCAAGCAGGTTCATCGAAATGCCGCTGATCATGTTGTCGAAATAATGTGGTCTCACATCATCCGGAATCAGCGCGTAAGCAAAGAAAGAGACGAGTGAGGTGAAAAGCAGTGAGTAGACGAAGATCACCAACCCCGCCTTCATCAGATTCTTGTGCTTCGGATATTCGAGTTCGCGGTTAACTTGCGCAAGCGATTCTTCACCAGACATGGCCAGGAATGAATGTCCAAAAGCCATCATAATGCCAACCAGTCCAAGCAGCATTCCTACGTTGGACGGAAGACCATAACGCGGCTCCGCGACACCCGCTGCCGGCTCCGCCGCTGTTGCCGCAGGCGCTTCGGCCGGCAGTTCGCGCAAGCAATTGGGACAGATGTTTGGAAGCCAGCCGACGGCATCGCGGTTAAAGGCCAGATGTTGAGGCACTGGCGACGGTGGTAGGCGATGCGCTTCTGGTCGGGTGAGAATCGTCAGCCCGCTCCACAAAATCAGCAGCACTACCATCACCGTCGTCACGTACATGATTTTGAGGGCGTCGTCTGAGGATTCGTGAATACCTTTGGTATTCCGCCACCAGAAATAAACCGTGATGCAGACAGCGATACCCGCCGCCAGTAGGTTGATCGTCTCTTTCGCTGGCGACCACGGATGTCCGAAGTAAGTCAGTGTCTGCGCAATGAGCCCAATGATGTACTGGCCTGCGGAAACGCCGGAAATCGGCCCGGTCAAGATGTAATCAAACATTAAAGCCGAGACCGAAAGCTTTGCCAGCGTCCCGCCCATTGATTCCTTGACGACGCGGTAAACGCCGCCACGCGTAAACATTGCACAGGACTCAACATAGACCGCCCTAACGGCATAAGAGAAGAGCATCACGCCCAGAATGAACCATGGCCCAGCACGACCTACGGCTTGCTCGGCAATGCCGCCTACATAGTATGCGGAAGAACCGAGGTCGTTTAAGACGACGGCTGCCGCACGCCAGAACGAAATGAAGGAGAGCATCACGGACGTGGCGACAATAACCTTCGTTCTGGCTTCGATCGGCGCTGGAACCTGTCTAATCTTCACAATTCTCCTTTGACATGTCTTTATAAAACACCGTCCCCACCAGAAACTGTATTTGGGCAGGAAGGCATGTTAGCACGAGTTGCAAGGCGACTCGTTCATCACTTTTGAGCTCACACGTGTATCCGTAACAAACTACCAAATGGCAGTAGCGATAACAGCCGATGAGCTGTACGACACCCTCTTGCCGATTCAAAATATGAGAACACTCTAAGTCTGGGGTGGACAATGATCCTCAATCAAGCAGCTCGTCGCTCGGTCTGCATCCGTTCGGATCATTGCGGGGCATACGGCTATGCCGCTCCGAAAGGCCGCTCCGAAATCATTGACCTTGCCCGCGATTTGCCTTATCTTGCTGCCACCTCGCAAAAGCGCTCAAGGTTGGTCCTCAAAACGCGCAAGGAAATCCCCCCTTGAAACCAACCAGCAACCCGCTTCGACGAGTTTCGAAATTAGACATATCAAGCACATTTGTTTCAAAAGCGCGTCTTGCGCAGAAGCCGGCTGGAATCGCACCCTCTTCAGTTGCGCTTCAAAATCGGGTGCTAAAGGAGACAACTCATGATTATCTTTATCGGAGGCGGCGGACTTACCGACGCTGGCGGCATAGTATGGGACGGTCATCGCTTTAAACGAGTTCCAGGTTGGAACCCTGAAGCGTTATTGGAAGTGACCAGCGCCTTGAAGGTTATCGGAGCTGCAGCTCACCTCAAGACTCCCGGCCTCGCTGAGGCTGCCGCCAAGTCAGTGTCGGATTTTGTCACCAAAGAAATCGGCGCACACGCTAAAGAAGGGAACGTGGTCGTATTCGGATGAGCCACTATCTCGAAACCGGTGGAGGGGCCACGAGTCCCTCCGCCCAATACTGCCCAGCGCAACATCGCTACGCCGCCTGGTTTCACGAGCTCGACGCCTGGACAGAGTACTGGGACATTTACCATCCGGAAACTAATGGGCGTTTCTATTTTGGTGATGGCGCAGGCGAACCGGGTTTACTTCAGAAGTTCCTGCCGCGCGAGGTACGTCCACCCGCATTCGCAGCCTGGACGCGGATGGCATTGGGCCATGATGACGCGAGCGTTTTTGAGCGCGAAGTTAAAGTTCCCGAAGTCGCGGCTGCCCTGGTAGAAGTAGATGAGCTGGTGGGGCGTCTCTTTGCTAAACACTTTGGCGACGCGCGAGAGAGTCAGATCCAGTCAGATTACCTCGAAGCAGTTTTTCAGTTTGGTACTAATTCATTACCACCGGCAACCGAGCGCTACGCGCGCATCGCAGATGACGACCCGCGCAAATCAAGCGCCGGGCATCACGCGATCGAAGGCGATATCATGTGGTTTGCGTGGGCTCTGGAACTCGAAGGCGCGCACGCCGTTCTGGGAAAAGACGAAGGGCATGCGCGGCGAAGTTTACTGCTTGCCGGTGTGGCCACCGGATGCCCCGCGGATTTTGCCTGGCGCGGACATCGTCGCACTCGTACTGAGTACAGCGCTGATGAGAAAACAAAAGCTTTGTTACGAATGCGCGGTATGCAATGGGTTTCGGATTTTGACGCTGCCGCTGCTGAGATTCACGCGCTCTTTCGCATACGCGAGTGGGGCGACGAAA
>JBKOZZ010000016.1:0-16462 GCA_046726155.1 Acidobacteriota bacterium | reverse complement strand
CCATTGGAGGTCTCCTTTCGTTTCGTTGTTTGGCCAACAGTGATGATACTTAAGGAGACATCTCTTCGTGAGGCCTCGCTCTTATCCAGCGAGGCTTCGCGCTTATGACTCGAGCCCGACTTTCATTGAACCAGGTGGGTCTTCCTCAGAATAGATCCGTCGCGCACTAATCATTCTGTTGATCATTTAGCTTTCCCTTCGAGAACCCACCCGCTACCGCGAGGTGGTACTGACCTCATGACACCGCGAGAGTTATCACCTCGGCGCTACCGCGCACGGTTCTCCAAAGAATCCGACCTCCCACGCTAAACTGACCCACTACCCAAATTTCGAACCAATTTCGTTCTCAAACTAACTCGCCAGTGTGACCAATTGAACCAATTCTTGTTTCTCACAACCGGCTTGCTAGTCGCGGATCGTAAGTGTTATAAGGCCTTCCCGCCACCTATAGAGATTTGCGTTGACTAGTACTCATCGAAACGAAACCGGGGCAGTAACTCGACCGTTAGGAACCGGCCTGCTAGTGCAGAGAGCGCTCCCTAGTAGTCGGACTACTGCCTTAAACACACGATTGAATCATCCATCACTCTGTTGAGGTGCGACATAATGCGCTGCCGCTCTTACCGGGTTCTCACTTCCTTACTCACCATCATCGCCTGGTCGATTGGTTTCGCTGCAGGAGTTGCAGCTCAACAAAGCAGCCGCGACCTTCGCCCTGACCTTCGCCAGTCGGCTCTCAAGTCACAAACACCTTCCGACGAGCTGCTGCGGATCGATATTGACAACGACGGCAAGCCCGATATCGTCGAGCGCTGGTGGAATGGAAAGCGCGTTCGCTGGCTCGATGAAAACGGCGATCTGCTCCCTACGGACACGCGTGGAGATCAAGTCAACGACGTCTTGCAGGTAGACAAGAACGGCGACGGCTTCTACGACGGTCCGCTTGATCTGAACGTGAAGTGGGCAGACAACGATGGCGACGGCAAGGCGGATCTGCAGGCGTGGGTAACGCAGTCGCCTGAATGGTCGCCCGGTAAGTGGAACGTAAGTGGCGCCCACTGGATGATCTTCATCGACGTTGAGAAGGATGGCGTTCTGGGCTGGCTCGATTGGGAGAAGTTCGATTTTGCCAACGACAATTGGGGCTATACCGGAACCACGGACTGGCTGCCTGACTACAACGGCGATGCCATATTTCTGAAAATCCATCGGCCACCTCAGTCGCTGCCCGATCCTAGACTCAATTGGGAGAACCCATTTGCGTTCTTCGATTATGACGGCGATGGTGTAAGCGAGATGGCCATGCGCTGGCTGGATCCGGTTCCACCACTAGACAAGGATTTGACAAAGCTTTCCGGAGTGCTCAACGAAGCCTTCGTCACCTTCGATCTCGACAACGATTCCACCAAAGGAAACGAAACCGACTACGACATGTCGTTGCGCGGCGCCGGCGGACCGGGCGTACCTTACCGCTCCTTCGTTCATAAATATCCCGCATTGAAAGGCAATCCAAAATTCGACGGATGCTTTCAGTGGAATAACTGGCGGCGCATCGACGAGCTCATGTATATGCCCCCCGAGAAAAGTTTTGATGCTTTCTTTACCGCCGGGTGGACCAGCACATATTTCGTATTTGATGAAGACGACGACGATCACCGCTGGGAGCGCGTTGAGATGTACTATCCCATGCACGGCTTCGGTGGTCCCAAGGAGATCGATCTCTATTCAACCAAACGCTGGCTGCGCAGTAACTATGCAGGACAGGATATGGTCGCCCCTTCAGAGCGCCCGGGAATCTCCGGACATCCCCAGGCTGATTCGCTAGGTGACCGTGGTGAATTCGACGAAGACAACTCCGGAGGGGCCAAACTCTATGTTGGCGTGTTTGATAGGAAACTGCACCTGGCGGGCGCCGAATGGGGAGCCTGGCTGGTTGATAAGAACGCCGAGTTTCATGGCGGAACGAAAACGCCGTCTCCCAAGCCTCGAGCTCCACGCGTCGAAGAGGTTGTAAAGTATACCGACACTGATAACAACGGGTTTCTTGACACGGTTGAATACGATTACGACGGTGATCGCAAGATTGATTTCCGGGTCTCCCTCCTTGATTACCGTACGCCGCAGCAATCCCATCCGGACGTCGTAACCCTGGTTGATACTCGCAAAGAAGGCTGGAAGGGTCTGAACGCGATCTTTACCCGTATCGCCAATCAATCGTGGCAGGAAGGTTTGACTGTTTACCGCGCCGCGTGGAGGCGTGGTTTGACTACACCGGAAATAGACAAGTTGGCATCCGCCTCGGCGATTGGCGAAAGGTATGATCATGGTTACTGGCTTAAGGAAAAGGTTTTCCGGCAACTGCGCGCGCGCCTGGATGAAGTAAGAAAGGCCGAGCCTTCAAGGGCAGCATCATTGGAAACTCTTGAGAAAGAATTGGCCAGGCTTTATTACCTCGGGTTGTTCGACGAATATGCGAAGAAGATCGCGGAAGTGCCTGGCAGGTGAGAAGCTTCGCATCAAGATTCCATAATGAATGACAGCCAAAGATTGCGGGGGCAAGCCGCCCTTCCCGACCAAGAGCTGATCGGTGTTGAGCTCCAAACCATGATTGAAAGACGCTCAAAGTGGAATCACCGAGTCCCCATGAGAGTCTCAGGGTTGGGAAGGGCGGCTTGCCCCCGCTGACTTTGCGATAGGAAACTAATGAAGTTCAAAACCTGGATGTTCATCCCAACCGTGCTCTCAATTGCGCTTGCGTCAAATGTGTCCGCACAGACAACCTCTTCGACCGCTCGCTGGCCTGAAGTGCCGCCGGCGGATTTCTCAAAACTCAAGCCTTCCGACTTTTCAGATGAAGAACTCGATCTGCCTTACTATCTGGCCCACTTCCATCGCTTAGCCAACGGTGTCGTCGCGGAAGGCGAGAATCGTGGTTTCATCAACATCGCCGTGTGGCGCAACACACAGGACAACCGTCCCTACAACGCGCGAATCATGGAGAATATTCTCTCGCTGGCTTTCTTCTACAGCACCAAGCGGCCGTGGAACCAGTATTACGCGTCGCCGGCAGTGCGAATGCGGCTCGAAGCGGCTCTCGACTTCTGGTGCCGTATACAAAATTCTGACGGCCAGTTCAGCGAGTACGGTCCGCAGCGCTGGAATCTCCCGGCCACGGCTTTTGCGACGAAGTTCATGGGCCAGACGCTCACATTGCTGCGCGACGGTCCGCCCATAGATGCGAAGCTTCACGAACGAGTAATCAAGGCTGACCGCAAGGCCATTCGCATTGTGTTGACTGATCCGGCGCTGCTGGCGCATGGCAAGGACTACACCAACCAATACACAAATGTGTTCGCCGGCGGCCTTGCCTATCTGAATCTCTATCCGGATCCAGAAATAGCCGGCCTCTTGCGCCGCCGCATAAGGGAGACGAAGGATGTCTTTCAGAGTCCGGCTGGCTATTTTTATGAGGCGCGTGGGCCGGATTGGGGCTACAACCTCGGAACTCATCACAGCAATCTGTTAATGTCCTGGCATTACACGAGAGGAACGCCGCTGGGCAAGATTCTCATCACCGAAGAACGCAAGTTTGTCGACTGGCTGGCTTACAACGCTGTTCGCGAACCTGACGGCTCCGGGTTCACTTTGAATCGCGCAATTGAAACACGCCAGCGCCGGCCATTTCTCGACACTGCTGATCTAAGTCGCGGTCAGGTGGACCAGGGCCAGCGGTTGATCGCTTCCGAAGTGCCGCTGGCGCGCGCTTTCGCTCCCACGCGGATGGAGATCGCCCGTGACGCGGTGCAACGACGAGCAGAGCTGCAACGAAGTTGGCGCCGGGACAGTGATTTACCGGTGGGAGAATTCCGGGCCTTCTCGCCTTACGCGTTTCTTCACCGGTCGCACGTAAAATGGTATCCAACCGAGGCCCAGCGTGCCGCCGCCTTTGGTCTCTTGCCCTACCAGCGGCCACGATTCGTTCATCAACGCGTGGACAATCGCGAGCGTCTGGCGTTTACCTTTGTGCGCCGGCCGGGTTATTACGTGGCCTTCAATTCAGGCGCGAAGCTGACCAGTCAACAACGTTACGGAATTGGCCTTATTTGGGAACCGGAAATGGGTTCTGTGCTGCAGTCTCAAACCGGGACCACCAATGCGGCCTGGGGCACCATACTGGGCCAAAATCAAAACGTGTTTGAAGCCGACACGTTGAATGCCGAGTTCAGCGTCAACGGAAAAGCAGTTAGCCTGGTCCCCGGTCATCGGGATCTACCTCAGGGAACGCTCATCGTTAAATACAGCTTCTCCGATCAAGGCGAAAAAATTCTGACGTTTGGCGAACGGGAGCTCACCGTGGTGATCGATCATTCAGCTCCATTTCGTGAGCAGATTCCGTTACTTGTGGGAAGCAATGACAAGCTAAAGGTCGGTTCGGGCGAGCTCACCCTGGTGCGCGGCCAGAAGGTCTTGTCGATCAAGTTTGACCCTCAGGCTCAGTTTGAAACGATTGAGACGGGACTAAAGGTGGGGCCAAGACGAGTGGTTACGTTGAATCTGCAATCTCGGAATAGCCTGACTTACCGGCTGGCGTTCTCTGATGTCCGATAGGGATCGCGATGCGTAATGCGTTTTACCTTGGCGAAGGGCATTGCACCGAACGCAAAATTCAACCAGTCCGCGGTAGCGGACGACCGACAATAGCCCAGCAGTTCACTGCTGGGATGAGGGGCGAAAGGAAATGTAGTCCGTGAAGCGGACGACCGAAGTGCATGGTAACAACTCCTGAATGGTGGGGGCTCAGCCGTCCGCTACACGGACTGCGATCTCGATGGTTCAGTCTCTCAGCACTAAAGTGCTGGGCTATTGTCAGTCGTCCGCTATCGCAGACTGGGGCGGGACACGTTTTTGAGCAAAACTTCCTGGCGTTCTACCGGCGCTGATTTCGCTTAGACTCCAGAAGATCTGCGTTCCATGAATTACACAGACAGAGTAGTAATCATCACCGGCGGTAGTAAGGGCATTGGGGAAGGCTGCGTGCGGGCTTTCGTCGGCGCCGGCGCCAGGGTGGTCTTCTGCGCGCACTCACAAGAAACTGGACTGAGTCTGGCCAACGAAATTAATCAACACGGCCCAGGCGAGGCACACTTCATTCAGTGCGACGTTTCAAAGGTTGAAGAGATTCAGCATCTCATCGACGCCGCTGTCGCGCGACACGGCCGGCTCGACTGTCTAATCAACAACGCCGGCTGGCATCCTCCACACCGGCCGATTGACGATTTCTCCATCGCGGACTTTCGAGATCTGCTGGAATTGAATCTTGTCAGCATATTCGCCGCCTGCAAATTTGCCTTGCCACATCTGCGCCAGGCGCAAGGCAACATCATCAATATGTCGAGCCTGGTTGGGGCGATGGGCCAACTCCACGCCACCACCTATGTCGCCACGAAAGGCGCGGTCACTGCATTTAGTAAAGCTCTGGCTGTCGACGAAGCTGCTCATGGCGTGCGCGTCAATTCGGTCTCGCCCGGAAACATCTATACACCCCTGTGGCAAGAGGCCATTGACGCCGCTCCCGAGCCTGGTAAATGCCGGACTGAAGGCGAAGCTGCACAACTGCTGGGCCGTATGGGAACGATTGAAGAGGTCGGTAAGCTCTGTTTATTTATCGCTGCCGAAGCAACTTTCACGACCGGGGTCGACCACATCATTTCCGGAGGAGCGGAACTCGGCTACGGGAAAAAGTCGCGCAAGCCGGGTATGAAGTTGCCTGTTTAGAGAGGGCACTTGTGCCCCTGCGTTTCGACGGCGGACAAGTCTGCTTTCTAAACGGCTATGATTGTAGAATCTGCGACGTCTCTTCTGAGTTTCACTTGAGGTGAGAATCTTTCGAATGCGCACACTCCATCTGCTTCTACTCGCAATCCTGCTAGGCGCATTCAATCTTGCTTCGCTCGCCCAGGAAAAATCGAGTGCAAAAAAGGATATCTATCACAACGGGTGGACCGATCTGAACAAGAACGGCCGCATGGACGTCTATGAGAACCCGAAGGCGGACATTAACAAACGTATCGATGACTTACTCAGTCAAATGACTTTGGAGGAAAAGACTTGCCAGACAACCACGCTTTACGGGTTCCGTCGCGTCTTGAAGGATGAGCTGCCAACGCCCGAGTGGAAACACCAGATATGGAAAGACGGCATCGCCAATATCGATGAACACCTGAACGGATGGGGGGCAGGCTCTAACAGTGTCTATGCTCGCGACATCAAAAAGCATGTCTGGGCCATGAACGAAGTGCAGCGCTTTTTTATTGAGGAAACTCGTTTGGGTATTCCAGTGGATTTCACAAACGAAGGACTACGCGGCGTCGCCTTCTCTACCGCGACCAGTTTTCCTTCGGAGCTCAGTCAGGGACATACCTGGGACAAAGCGCTCGTTCGCGAGATTGGACAAATCACTGCACAGGAGGCCAGGGCACTAGGCTACACAAATATCTACGCACCGACGCTGGATGTTGCCCGAGATCAACGTTGGGGTCGCATTGAGGATGTCTACAGCGAGGAGCCTTTTCTGACATCTCGCCTGGGCGTTGAGATGGTTAAGGGCCTGCAAGAAAATTACACCGTAGCCTCAACGGCAAAGCATTTTGCGATTTACGGAAACAATAAAGGTGCCAGAGAAGGACAGGCCCGCACCGACCCGCAAACCTCGCCACGCGAAGTCGAAAATGTTTTTCTTCCGCCGTTCACCGCGGCAATCAAAGAAGGCGGCCTGCTGGGAATCATGAGTTCGTACAACGACTACGACAGCATACCTGTCAGCGGAAGTAAGTATTGGCTAACGATGCGTTTGCGAAACGACTTCGGGTTTAAAGGCTACGTTGTTTCCGATAGCGCGGCGGTGGAATACCTGTACGACAAACACGCCATTGCTGCCGACATGAAAGATGCGGTGCGGCAGTCAATCGAAGCCGGCTTGAATGTGAAAACCAACTTTACCCCACCAGATGATTTCATTCTGCCGCTGCGTGAGCTTGTCAAAGAAGGAAAAGTTTCAATGCAAACACTCGACGACAGAGTGCGTGATGTTCTGCGTGTAAAGTTTCTCGTCGGGATTTTCGATCGCCCGTATGTTAATGACCCGGAAGCAACGGAAAGGATCGTCAACTCTTCGGCGCATCAACAAGTGGCCTTGCGAGCAGCGCGCGAAAGTATTGTGCTTCTAAAAAACGATCGCAACGTTCTGCCATTGAATAAAGATATTCGATCCATCGCTGTGATTGGCCCCAACGCTAACGATGACAGTTTGACGCGCTATCGTTATGGGCCAAACGGCATAAATGGCACGACTGTGCTGAAAGGAATCCAGGAAAAGTTAGGCCAACGAGTGAAGGTGAATTATGCGAAGGGCTGTGAGGTCGTCGACGCGCATTGGCCCGAAACTGAAGTGTTGCCTGAGCCGCTGACAAAAGAGGAACAAGCGGGCGTCGACCAGGCGGTAGCCATTGCGAAGAGTTCGGATGTCGCAGTGGTGGTTTTGGGCGACTCCTTTAAAACTGTGGGCGAAAGTGCGAGCCGCACCAGCCTCGATTTACCGGGTCGACAACTGCAACTGGTCCAGGCAGTTTATGCGACGGGCAAACCTGTCGTGGTGGTTTTGATCAACGGCCGTCCGCTTAGCATCAACTGGATTGACAAGTATGTTCCCGGCATTGTTGAGGCCTGGTTTCCCGGCGCGCAGGGAGGCACGGCAATCGCCGACGGATTGTTTGGAGATTACAATCCGGGAGGAAAGTTGACGATAACATTTCCTAAAACGGTCGGTCAGATTCCCTATAATTTCCCAACCAAACCCAACGCCCAGTGGGAGGGCGAGAAGACGCGCGTGAATGGAGCGCTCTATTACTTTGGTCATGGCTTGAGCTACACCACCTTTGCGTATAGCAATTTGAATATTCGGCCGCTGACCATGACTCCCAGTGTGTCGATGGGTCCAGCGTGGCTGGTAACTGTAGAGGTCAAGAATACCGGCACGCGCGACGGCGACGAAGTTGTCCAACTCTACACTCGTGATTTGGTGAGTAGCGTCACGACCTACGAAAAAAACCTACGAGGCTTCGAGCGAGTCCACCTCAAGTCTGGCGAAACTAAAACTGTGACGTTTACCTTGATGCCTCGTGACCTGGCGTTGTGGGATCGAAACATGCGTTTTGTGGTGGAGCCCGGAAAGTTCCGCGTGATGATCGGGTCATCTTCTACAGACATTCGCGTGACCGGTGAGCTTGAAGTCAAGGAAGAAGCCCAACCGTAAGGCAGGGCCTGGAAATCAAATTGTTAAGCGTTCGCACGTTACTGTAGTCGAGAACCACCAGGCGAAGGTCGCCTGAACCAAGGCGTGGCGAAATGACAAACAAGGTCTTTGACCGCCGATGCGCGGCAAGTCTCTGACCGCCGATACGCGACAGCCAGATAAGGTCTCTGACCACTGATGCGCGGCAAGTCTCTGACTTGCCGAAGGCTTTGCTGACTCTCCTAAGGTCTCCGACCTTTTGGGAGTCCGGTCATAGACCGGAAGAATTAGTGATACAGGTTCGGCAAGTCAGAGACTTGCCGGAATAAAAACTCTCGAAATCGCTTGACAGTGATTTGCGATTTATTCATATTTGCCCTCATTAAGGACAAAATCAAATTCTGCGCATAACGCTCTAAATGGAATTTAAACGCAGGAGAAATCATGGCCGAAAACTCTGATGAAAAGGACAAGAGTCAGGGCGCGCATGATCCCAGCCGCCGCCGCTTTCTGAAAGGTGTCGGGATTGTAGGCGCCGGGGCCGCGTTCGCCGATAAGCTGCTGATTGAAGCAGAGGGAACGGACGCTGCGGCAGACAACCAGGCTCTGACCGGAAATGTTCCCGTGGTCCTTCAGATTAACGGGCAAAAGCGTGAGGTCCGGATTGAACCCCGTACGACGCTCTTAAACACTCTACGCAATCACCTCGAGCCACCGCTCACCGGGCCCAAACTCGTTTGTGACATGGGCACGTGCGGCGCTTGTACGGTCCTGCTGGATGGTAAGCCTGTTTATTCCTGTCTCGTGCTTGGCGTTGATGCCGTCGGCAAGCAGATTACAACAGTCGAAGGCCTGGGCTCACCCGAAGCGATGAATCAAGTGCAGCACGCCTTCGTTGAGAATGATGCGTTGATGTGTGGCTTCTGCACGCCCGGGTTTGTCACTACGATTTCGGCGTACTTGAAGAAGAATCCAAATCCGAGCCTGGCGGAAGTGCAAGAGGCTTGCAAAGGAAACTTCTGTCGCTGCGGCACCTATCCGAGAGTTTTTGAAGCCGCGCTGGCGGCGGCGAAGGCAGGAGCGGGTGACGGGTAACGCAAACTATTAGATTGCGAACGGCTCGTCGCCACTCAGTAAGTATTAGCCAGATCACGCAAACTAACAGTTTGCGTTACCAGAACTATGTTGGAGAAACTCATGCAGCAGGCGCCCGTAAAAAAGAAGAAGAAAGTCCGAGTTCCCAAAGTCGTTAACGGCGTCGAGACGATGGTGGAGATCGAAGTTGACGAGGACGCCGGCCCCGGCTGGGGACCAAACGACAAGCATGCCCTCCTGAATCATCGCCTGACTCGCGTTGACGGGCCACTCAAAGTTTCGGGCGTGGCTCGTTACACCCATGACGTGCGGCTGCCGGGAATGCTCTATGGCCGCATCCTTCGCTGCCCACACGCGCACGCGCGCCTGACGAAATTCGATTCCGCCGCCGCCTCCAGGATTCCGGGAGTCCAGGCAATTATTCAAACGCCACTGAAGGAATTTCTTTTCCATGGCATGCCGGTGGCGGCTGTTGCTGCCACCACTCCCGAAATCGCCGGCGATGCGCTGCACGCGATCAAAGTGGAATATGAAGTACTGCCCCACGTAGTGAAGGCCGCGGAATCAATCAAACCGGGATCGCCGAAGGCTTTGCCCGATGAAGTCAATGTTGAAGAGAAGGAAAAACGCGGGGACGCTCAAAAGACGGACGCCGCATTCGCGGAATGTGATGCGGTCGTCGAAGCCGAGTATCAGACGCCACGTATTCATCATGCTTGCCTTGAAACACACGGCCTGACCGTTGACTACCGCGGTGGCGAGACGGCAATAGTTTACGCTTCCACGCAAGGAACCTTCACAATTCCCGGTGACGCCGCCAAAAACCTTGAACTGCCAGAGAGCGCGGTGACTTCTGTCGTTGAGCACATGGGCGGAGGCTTTGGATCGAAGTTTGGCATCGGTGTAGAAGGCATGCTCGCTTGCAAACTCTCAAAGCAGACCAAGACACCGGTCAAGTTAATGCTGACTCGTTACGACGAGTTCGTGATGGCGGGTAATCGGTCCGGCTCCTGGCAGAAATTCAAGGCGGGCGTCAAAAAAGATGGGACGCTTATTGCTTTACGCGCCACGCAGTATCGCCTTGGTGGCCTGGGTGATGGCTCGCAGGCCGGCCAACCTTACGTTTATCGCGTGCGCGATACGTACCGCGAAGTATTCGCCCTGCATACCAACGAGGATTCCTCGATCGCCATGCGCGCGCCGGGACATCCCCAGGCTTCCTTTGCCATGGAATCGTTGATGGATGAACTGGCTTACAAGATAGGCATGGATCCGATTGCCTTTCGCAAGCTGAACCTCAAGGACGAGGTTTATCACCGGCAGCTGGATCGCGGGGCACGCGCGATCGGCTGGGAAAGACGTAAACCGAATGCAGAGGGCGCTGGTCCACTGAAGCGAGGGCTGGGTTGTGCCGTGGGCACCTGGGGAGGTGGCGGGAACAATCAATGCAAGGTTGAAGTCACGGTAGCGCGCGACGGCGCCGTCGTAGTCGCAGTTGGCACGCAAGATCTGGGAACGGGCACGCGCACTTACACGCGCGCCATCGTCGCTGAAGAATTAGGACTGCAACTAAAGGACGTAGTCGAAAAGATTGGTAATTCAAAACTGGGCTCGGCGAATCCGTCGGGGGGTTCTACGACTGCCGCTTCCCTCTCGCCGTCAGTCAAGGATGCCGCGATCAAAGCCCGGCTGGCAGTTGCCGAAAAGATCGCACCGCTGCTGGGCGGCGTGAAACCCGAAGAAATCAAGTTTGAAAACGGCCGCGCTACTGCAGGGGAAAAATCAATGACCTGGCAGCAAGTCTCCGCCGCCCTGCCCGCTTCAGGCATCGCGGCCCATGGCGAGTGGCGTTCCGATCTCCAGTCCCGAGGCGTGCACGGTGTCTGCTTTGCCGAAGTTGAGGTAGACGTTGAAACCGGACACATCCGGCCGATCAAGATGGTTCACGTGCAGGACGGCGGTCTGCCTCTCAACCGGCTGACAATGGAGAGTCAGATCAATGGCGGCATGATTCAGTCCCTCGGCATGGCGCTCTGGGAGGGGCGAGTGATGGACGCCAAACTCGGAATACAACTTAATCCCGGCTTCGGTGACTACAAATTGCCGGGTTCACTTGAGATGCCGGAAATGGTTCCAATTATCGACGACGATGACAAGCGCGAAGCAGTAATTGGCATCGCGGAGGCTTGCATCATTCCCGCGCTGGGCGCTCTGGCAAACGCTGTATTCAACGCCTGCGGCCTGCGCGTGCGCGAACTGCCAATCACGCCGGACAAAATACTAATGGGCGTCATGAACGGGAGGAACCTCGCATGAAAGCATTTGAGTGGATCAATGCGAGCAGTGTCAGTGAGGCAGTGCAGTTGTTGAAGTCCTCTCCCGCACCGACCGACATCGACGACGCCGCGCGACCGATTGCCGGTGGACAAGATCTCTTGACCACCATGAAAGACTACAGCTCGCGACCGGCGCGTGTGGTCAATCTCAAGAGCATCCGAGGACTAAATCTGATTCAGGGTAATGCCAGGCAAGGACTGACAATTGGCGCGCTGGTGACTCTAAGCCAACTGGAAGAAAACCCGGTAGTACGCGCGAGTTTTCCGGGTCTTGCCGAAGCGGCCCACTCAATCGCTACTCCGCAGATTCGCAACCTTGGCACCGTTGGCGGCAATCTCTGCCAGCGTCCGCGCTGCTGGTATTTCCGCCTGGAAGATGTAGTTTGCCTGAAAAAGGGCGGCTCCGAGTGTTATGCAGCAACGGGGGAAAACAAGTACAACGCGATTCTCGGTGCTGGTCCATCCTATATTGTCCATCCATCGGATCTGGCGCCAATGCTGGTGGCGCTGGGCGCCGGTGTTTCTGTTGTCGGTGCAGAAGGCAAGCGCATGATTCCGCTGGAAAAGTTTTTCACGTTGCCATCCGAAGGCAGCATTCGCCGCGAAAATGTGCTGAAGAATGACGATATCATTACTCAAATAAACGTGCCTGCTTCACCGTTTGCAGCTCACTCAACTTATTTGAAGTTCAAGGAACGGGAGTCGATGGATTTTGCGCTCGCTTCCGTCGCGGCGGCAGTTCAGCTTGGCGCAAGCAGGAAAGTAACTCAAGCGCGGATTGTTTTAGGCGGTGTAGCTCCTATTCCCTGGCGCACAACCGAAGCTGAGAAGTTTCTAACTGGGAAAACCCTGAGCGGCGAGGTGCTGAAAGAAACTGCAAAACTCGCGCTCGCCGGCGCGCAGCCACTCGAAAAGAATGCTTACAAAGTTCCCTTGACGGAGACTCTTGTTCGTCGCGCGCTCGCCAAAGCGGGTGGGGTGGCAGCGTAACGTAGTCTGTGTAACGCCAACTGTTTGGTTACGGATTCTGTGTAACGCAAACTGTTAGTTTGCGGGCTCGGTTAGTAGGCAGGTCGAGTGCTTGGTTCACGTCGCAAACTAACAGTTTGCTTTACGTCGCAAACTAACAGTTTGCGTTAGGTGAAGCGAAGGCAGAGAAAATGAGAGCCGGGAGGTAGTGAATGACAGACGAACTATCCAATCTTGAAGAGAGCGCCCGCGAAAGCTCGCCGGCTAATCCGGCTGCAATTCAGACCACCTTCTGCGGCTCGCTCCGTTCGAAAAAATTCTTTATGCTGGATGCAGTGGCGACCGATGCGCAACAATATCTCGACGCCAGCAATCACTGTTGGTGCCGGGAAACACAACAGGTGATCGGTCCCGATGGCGGCCGTGCTACTCCCGACCGTTGCACGCCGGGCAGGTCGTGCTACACTTCTACCCTGGAGCGAGCGTGATCGGTTGCACAAGATTTAGGAGGTGCGAACATGCGAAAATTATGGTTTATCCCAATGCTACTGGCAGTTCTGGCAGTTTTTTCCAGCGCTATAACCATCACTTCAAAAGGTGAGTCGAGTGCCATTCATGGCGACTACGTTGAGGTACGCACCGCCAGCGTCTTCGCCGGAGCTTGTCATTACAATGGCGAGGTTACCACCACCGGACGTGATGCGTTGATGGCCTGGAACGTGAAATCGGGATCGTGGCGCGGAGTTGATCTGGCAGGCGTCAGCGTGGTGGCTATTGTCACCGCCGACGCGAATCTGTCTGACAGCGATGCCGCGCGTCGTGCCGAGATCGTCATCGGGAGTAATGCATCGGATGCACAATCAAGGGCCATTCTGGAAGCCCTCAGGAGTAGATACGCGTCATCTTTCGGCAGGATCGTCTCGGTGCGTCGAGGACCGCTCAGTTTTGAGCATGAAGGCAAAAACTATTCGGTGAACGCGAACAACGTCGCTTCGATCAATGTTGAAGCGATGCCCAATGATCTCTGCTGCAAGATGCCAAACCTTGTTTGGTATTCGCCACTCGTGCCGCTGGAGAATCGCAAAGTCGGCTATACCACGAAGGCCCTGTACACGGGCGACGGTGTTGCTGATGCGTGGCAGAGGTCGGGCGAAAATAGTGCTTTCTACGGAAGCTTTTCCTTATAAGAATACTAGCCACAGATTTACACGGATAAACGCGGATCAGAACGAAGATTGCCAACTTAAACTGCCGACTTAATAAGTACAGCGCAAGAAACTGCTACCGTTCTAATTCTGATCCTCTCTTATCCGTGGAAATCTGTGGCAGATCACTCTCAGTACTTCCCCTGCTTAACTCGCTCAATACGTTTGTCCGCTAAGTCGGCGCTTTGTTGGACGCTAAAGTCTTCAATCTCCCTAAACGTAAAAGTCGGAACATCCGGAGCATGCTGAGCCCGCACGCGGAAAAAGTCGGCGCGCTTCACATCGTTCAGGACAAACGCCGGTCGCGCGTCGGCGTTCATATAGTTCACCTCAATGTTATCCATTTGGATCCCTTGAACGTGGCGAATGAAGAAACCGTAGGCGGGCATCTCTCCAAACATTACCGGCTCGGGGTAGTCTTTCTCTTTTTCTGGTGGATCCAGTGCGGCTTGTTCCCTGGTGCCCCCACCCCGGTAGTAAATTCGGATATTGCTCAGCCTGACGTCTTCGATCGGGTGTTCCGGAAGTCCGCTGATAATCGACGCATATTTCGCGTCGGCGTTGTACACCACGATATTGCTGATGAGCACACGGCGAAGTCGGCCAAACGTCGTAGTTTCCTTCGGCCCTCTGGCACGGTTCCCCAAACGCAGAAAGAACGGCGAATTCGTGATGTCGCGCATCGTGATGTTGGTGATGGTTATGTCTTCCAGAAATCCACCGTCGACGCTCTCGAGCGCAAATCCTCGGGAGTAATCGAAGACGCAGTTGGAGATCGTTATATTTTTGAAACCACCGTTCGACTCCGTCCCAAACTTGATTCGACCCGTCGGACTATTGTGACTGTACCGGTTGTATTCGCGCTTGTAGGTACCGTTGAGAAAAGTGCCTTCGTCGTAGCCGCTGACCTGGCAATTTGTGATCGTCACGTTTTCAGTTGCCCGAGCGTAGCCGAGCGCGAAACTACTCTTCGGACAAATGCCATCGTCGAAGGGCGAGTTGACGCTACAGTTTGAGACGCGCACGTTGCGGCAGGCGTCGATGTCGATGCCATCGCGGTTGGTGTCGATCTTGACGTTGTCGATGGTGAGATTGTCGACGCCGGTCGCGAGTATCGCGAAGTGTCCGCCGTGCAGGATGGAGATGTCACGGATCAAGACGTTGCGGCATAGTTTCAGGCTGATCGATTTGTTGCCCCAGCCGGACTCGACCGAGTCACGCGGGTTGGGATAACCAAAAGGTCGTTGCGGTTCGCTGGAACGCGCTTTTTCCAACGCATCGTTTTGTTCTTTGGTGCGCGACTGTCCGCCGCTGCGTACCAGACCCTTGCCCCAGATCATTCCCGGCCCGAGGATCGAAATGTTTTCCAGGTTCTCGCCCCAGATCAGACTGTTATGCCAATGGCTGTGGCCAAAGTCCTGATAAGCATCCCACTGATTTGGCTCAGGCGGATCGTAAGCCACTCCTTTTGAAGTTTCGGCTGCCACTATTGTCGCGCCTTGATCGATGTAAAGCGCAATATTGCTCTTCAAGTGTATGGAGACTGAAAGGTATGAGCCGGCCGGGAAATATATCGTGCCGCCACCTTTTGCAGCGGCTGCAGCGATGGCCTTGTTGATTGCCGCCGTGTCGAGCGTTTTACCGTCGCCCTTCGCGCCAAATCCGCGGACGTCATAAACCCCGGTTCCCGTCGCCTTGTCGGCGAGCGCGGAAGCGCTGGCGGCGTGAGCCGAATAGGCGGAGGTTCGAATCGGCGGCCCGGCCAGCGTAAAACAACAAGTCAAGGCGAAAAATGCGAGTGTGGTTTGGCAAAGATGCCCTTTATTTATCATCACTTTAGCTCCATTGGTTTCTGGAATCCGTCGAGCCCCGGCAAAAACAATGCTTGCTTATAACACGTTTTGATGTAATATGTCTCTTGTTTGGACAATTTCACTTCTTCAAGGGTCTCCCCAAGCTTTTTTTCAGGGGTCAACTTCTGCCCAGGGAGCTTTAAGCGGCTTATTAGTTTGTTCTCAAAGGTCTTAGTTTGCTGCGCGAGGTGGGCCATTTCCGATGCGCAAGATCGATCCTAAACGCTTCAAGATCGCCAAACGTCATACGTCCCGTGAGATTAACCGGCAGATTGCATTAACTCTCATCCGTACACATCAGCCTGTTTCTCGCGCTGACCTCGCGCGTCTCATGGGTACACGCCGTGGCGTCGTTTCGATATTGGTGAACGAACTACTGGCAGAGGGCCTAATCTTCGAGGGCGCGACTGGAGAAGGTGGCGGCCGAGGGCGGAAGCCGACTTTTCTCTACATCGACTCACGAGAGCGCTACGTCATTGCTGTCGACATACGCGCGACGCGCACCTACCTCATGGCTACCGACCTGCTGGGGAAGCCGCTGGTAGGCATCACCAGCTTCGCTACCAATCGAACGCTGGGAGTTTTAATTTCCGATTTAAGTCAAAAGATCAGATCCATCGTTGCCGACCATGAGACCGTGGCTACTTGCCAGGGAGTCGGCGTGGTCGTACCCGGCATGACGGATCCCAAATCAGGCCGAGTGTTGCATGCTCC
>JBKOZZ010000015.1:0-12329 GCA_046726155.1 Acidobacteriota bacterium | reverse complement strand
AGGGCTTCGTAGGCTGCACGTTGCTCAGCTTCCGAGACCATCGCGCCGCGCCGCGCCAGCAAAAACTCAGATCGATACAGCCCAACACCAGAGGCGCCATACCTTTCGACTCCCCCGAATTCGGATGGCACTTCAACATTTGCTCTCAACGCTACTTCGACACCATCCTGGGTTCGAACGGGGCCGCGCTCCGTCAGTCCGACTGCGCTTCGCAGCTTTACGCGACTGGGCGCTTCAGCTTGATATAGTTTGAGTGTGGCGGCAGAAGGATGCAGGATGACTTCATTCCGAGTCGCATCGACGATGATTCTGTCACCGGTCTTTGCGCGCCGATAAAAGTCGCGCAAGCCGACTACCGCGGGTATACCGACCCCTCGGGCCAGAATTGCTGTGTGTGAGGTCCAGCCACCGGTATCCGTTGCCAGCGCGCCAGCGTGCTCGAGATCTAATTCGGCGACGGCGGAAGGCAACAAGTCCTGAGAAACAATCACCGCACCTTCGGAAAGCTTGCGATTCCCTGGCTGAGCGCCACTCAAAGCCCACAGCAGCCGTCGCATCACGTCTTCAATGTCGGAACCACGCTCGCGAAGGTAGTCGTCCTTGATCTGCGAATAAAGGTGGAGAAGGCTATCGCCGACTACCTTTACCGCCCATTCGGCATTGGCGCGTTTTTCAGTTATGTGGCGCTCAATATCGCCGATCAGTTTCTCATCTTCCAGCAGAAGCAGGTGGGCATCAAAAATGTAAGCGTGGTCCTTGCCGAAGCGTTCCTCTGCTTGTTCTTTTATGGTCAGCACCTGCCGGCACGCAAGGTCAACTGCGGCTCGGAAACGCCGGCGCTCAGCCTCCAGATCTCCATCGTCTATTTTCCAATGATAGACGTGCTGAGTGCCGTCGTGCATTCGCAGGACCTGGCCAACTACGATCCCTTCGGAGACGCCCAGGCCCTTGCAGCGGATCTCCTGAGGTTGTGTCGTCATAACGAAGACTCCGGCTCCGTTTCGCCAAATCCGTCGGCAAAAAGCTGGTCGACGGCATTCATGGCGTCTTCTTCATCAATGCCTTCGGTACTGGCCCGCAACTCTGTGCCGCAACTGGCGGCCAGCATCAGAACACTCAGAATCGACTTGGCATCAGCGGTCGCGCTGCCATCCACCCGACGTAACCGCACCTGGCTCTGAAATTTGTTTGCCACGCGCACGAGCCTTGCCGCCGCTCTGGCGTGGAGTCCAAGACGCGCTCTAATCAGAAGGTTGCGCTCGATCATTATCTTGAGCTGGTTTTGTCGGGCGGTGCCAGCAAATCGCCGGCCAGATAGATTCCCTGGCGCCCGAGATCACAAACGCGACGAGCGGTCTCAATAAGGGAACCGCTGGCCGTTTGGCTGGCCAGCTTGATAACCATTGGCAGGTTTACTCCCGTCACAACTTCGACATTCCCATCGTCCAGGAACATCGACGCGATATTGGTGGGCGTTCCGCCAAACATGTCAGTAAGGAGCAGCACACCGGCGCCCTGGGTTACTCGACTGATGGCGCGTTGCACTTCGTCACGCGCAGCGTCCACGTCGTCATGCCACCCGATCGAGACGGCAGTAATAAATGAGATGGGGCCGACAATCATTTCTGCCGCCGCCAACAACTCGCCCGCGAGATGTCCATGAGTGACAATCACACCTGCTATCCGGCGCGTCTCCTCTTTAGGTGTCGCTTGCTGTTGGTTGCTGCTCATCTAATCGCTCCTTATCGCTACTTTTAAAACACTCAGATTATTTGTAGCGGTTTGATTTTCTCACGTCACGGTGGACCACATGAGCGTCGAAACCAGCTCGTCGCAGTCTGCTTCGCAAGGCGTTTGCCACCATTACCGAGCGGTGACGCCCACCAGTGCAACCAATACCGACCGTGACGTAGGATTTTCCCTCCCGTTTGTACTGAGGCAGAAGATAGTAGAGCAGATCGCTGAAGCGATTGAGGGTTTCCTCGACTTCCGGTTGCGCTCTCAAGTATTTTACGACGCGCTTATCGTGTCCGGAGAGCGGTTTTAAGTCGGGAATAAAATGGGGATTGGGCAGGTGCCTGACATCAAACAACAATTCGAGATCGCCCGGGTTACCATATTTATGACCAAAGCTGAGGACCTGAACACGCATTGGTCCGCCCTTACGATCGGGACTGAATCTTTCCAGGAGATGACTGCGAAGTGTGTGAACGGTGTGTTCGGACGTATCAATGATCTGATCGGCAAGCGAACGAACGCGAGACATGGCGGAACGCTCGGCGCTGATTGCCTGCAACAAGCTTTGTCCTTTGTCAGCCGGGTGAGGCCGCCGCGTTTCGCTGAAACGATGCTGTAGAACATCATCCGACGCTTCCAGAAAGAGAACATAGACGGCAAGCCCCGTCTCACGTAATGCGGCGAGTTGTTCGCCAAAGTCCGCCAGGAAGCTACCTTCCCGGATGTCGATGACGAGCGCGGCCCGCTCAATTCCCTTGTCACTTCGGTCCGCCGTCACCAGTCGCGCGAACGTCGGCAACATCGTTATCGGCAGATTGTCTACGCAGAAGTAACCAAGATCTTCGAAGGCATTAGTAGCAGAAGACATTCCCGAACCGCTCAATCCGGTAATAATGATGATATCCGGGTTCGCGTTGGCCGTTTCCTGCTTCCTCTCGGTCTTCTGTTTCATCAGGTGTTGTGCGCAATTTGGAACGTGGAAAGATCAGAACATAAATTGTCGCACAGTTTCTATTGTGGGATTGTCATTGATTCCCACTCACATTGGGTGTGCCCGTAGCAGGAATCGGTGCAGACCCGGATGGCTTAATGACAAACTTGGTCAACGTTCGATCAATCCAAAATTTCCATCCTTGCGTTTATATAACACGCCAATCCGCTTGGTGTCCGCGTCCCTAAAAACGATAAATTGGTCCGGTTCTGCCGATAACTGCAGCGCTGCTTCTTCCGCGGTCATTGGCTTTATTGAATAACGACGTGCATTGATAATCCTCGGTGGACGCGGCGAGGCCTCTAATTGCCCGTCAGGAGTAGGGGCCACAGCCGCGGTGCGTCGCGCGCCCTGCTTCCGGTCAATAATCTTTTTCTTGAGCTTGAGCGCCTGCTTTTCCACCTTCTCAATGGCCCAGGTCAAAGCCAGGTACATATCGGCATTGACCTCTTTTGCCGTCAGCGTGTGATCGAGCCAGTGGACCACCACTTCACCGATATGGCGGTTCTTTTCCACGGTAATGATGACGTGTACGGAGGGCTGTTTGCCATTGAAAATATGATCAAGTTTTTTGAAGTTATCTTCCACGTGCTCACGGATAGCAGGAGAGACTTCAACGTGACGACCGGTGTACTCAAACCTCATGATTGCGGTTCCCTTCTCACCCAGATAAATAGAGCAATACTTGCCAGACTACGAACACATCTGGCGAGTTAGCAAAACTTTAGGGGGCGAAATTCTGCTATAGTCAAGGGGCCAGACCTATGCGCCCTCAAACCCGGCGCGCCGCTAAGGGCGCGACTTCGGCATCGTTAGACCACAGCGCGACGCTCGCGCGAGCCAGGAATGCTCATCTGGTCGCGATACTTGGCGACAGTGCGGCGCGATAACTTTATGCCATCCTTGATCAGAATCTTTACCACCTGATCGTCGGTGATGGGATTGTGCGAATCTTCTTCTTCAATAAGTTTCTTTATCTTCAGCTTAATAATACGAGTAGAGATCTCTTCGCCATCTTCATTCATCATGCCTTCGGTGAAAAAGCGGCGCAGTTCGATGACACCTTGCGGCGTGTGCGCATACTTCCGGTTAACCACTCTCGATACTGTCGAAAGATGCATGCCAATGTCCTCGGCTATGTCTTTGAGCATCATCGGCTTGATGTACTGAACACCTTTGTCTAGAAACTCATGTTGCCGGTGGACAATCGACTCCACAACTTTGTAGATAGTCTGCCGGCGATGCTCGATGTTGCGTAGCAGGTCAACGGCGGAGCGCATCTTTTCACGAATAAAACTCTTGGTCTCATTGCTGACGTCCGACTTGCCCAGCATCTGCTGATATTGTTGACTGACACGAAGTCGCGGGCTGCCATCATCCGCGAAGTAGATCACATACTCCTCATCGTCCTCATCGAGTTTTTCAATGTAGATTTCCGGAGAAATCAGGACTGGTTCTTCGACTGAATAACGCCGGCCGGGATAAGGATCGAGGGTGCGAATGAACTGCAATTCATTTAGGAGCGTGTCAACGTCGCTACCGATCTGTTTCGCGAGATGCGGCAATTTATGTTGTTGTAAATCGGCAAAGTGCTCGCTAATCAAGCGGGCCGCCAGGCGATCGCTCTCGCCCTTCACTTCCAGCTGCACCAGCAAACATTCCCGCACATCGCGCGCGCCGCAGCCTATCGGGTCCAGATGCATGACGGCCTGCCTCGCCTGCTCCACCGTGTCCTCCGTCCAACCTCCCATTGCAGCAATCTCTTCGTTCGTCGCGTTAAGCCTTCCGTCCGCATCGAGGTTACCAATGACGCTGATTGCGGCGTCGCAAAATTTCCCTTCGATCGGACTCATGTGAAGTTGCCACTCGAGGTGATCGGCAAGAGATGGAGGTCTTGTCAGAAACTGTTCAAAAGTTGGCGCATCTTCTTTGTACTCGATTTCCTGAGTCTTATAACCAGGGTCAAGGTAGTCCTGAAACTCCCGGCCAAAATCGATCTCCTCAAATGCATCGCGCGCGGCTTCCCCGCCTACAATCTCATCGCCGACCGAGTCTTCACTCAAATCAGAAGTACCCAAATCGTGCACGTCACTATCGCCACCCTCGCCACTTTCACCTTCGCTATAAACCGACGACGAGCCTTCCAGATCGCCTGAGCCGTTAGAAGTGGGACTGCCGAGTTCCGGCTCCGCTGCCTGGGGACGATCGGGGGCCGCGCCAGGATCGGCGCTGGCGAGGTGGTCGAGAATCTTTTCCGCGAGCTCACCAACCTCTTCCTGCGTGGCAACCTCTTCAAGGACCGGGTTCTCGAGGATCTGCTGTTGAATGAGATCGGTCAGCTCCAGAGTAGTCATCTGCAACATCTCGATGCGCTGCCGCAACTGCGGCGTTAGCACGAGTCGTTGAGAGAGGCTGGTGGTCAGTTTAAGAGACATTTCTTAGGTCAAATCAGCAACTGTATTTGTTATTTTTTGCGACCAGGCGCGCAGGGAGATTATACTCGATTCGAGCACATTTGCGCGTGCCAGTTTTGCTCCGCATCTAGTAGGCAATTACATGCGGAACTTTTCGCCAAGATAAAGCCGGCGCACTTCAGCATCTTCTGTCAAGTCGCGCGGCACGCCCGAGCGGAAAATGCGGCCGTCCGCCATAATGTAGGCCCGATCCGTAACTCCCAGGGTTTCGCGAACATTGTGGTCGGTAACCAGAATTCCGATGCTACGATTGCGTAAATAAAGTATGACATTTTGAATGTCATCGACAGCCTTGGGATCAATTCCCGCGAAGGGCTCGTCAAGCAGGATGTATTGTGGTTCGGTTGCCAGTGCGCGAGCGATTTCCGTTCTTCTCCGCTCGCCGCCTGAAAGCGCGTCGCCACGAGTGTTGCGAACATGCGCAATACCAAATTCTTCCAGTAGTTCTTCAAGCCGGGTGAGTCGCTCACGTCGGCGCAGTCCCATTGTCTCGAGCACCGCCAGAATATTTTGCGCCGCCGTCATCTTGCGAAAGATCGAGGGTTCTTGCGGAAGATAGCCGAGTCCCAAACGGGCTCTTAGGTACATCGGCAGCCTGGTGACGTCGCGATCGCCGAGGCTCACTATTCCCGTATCAGGACGTTCGAGCCCCACCATCATATAAAACGTAGTAGTCTTTCCCGCGCCGTTTGCGCCGAGCAGTCCAACTACCTCGCCTTTTTCCACGTGGAGACTGACATCATCAACCACCCGGCGCTTACCGTAACTTTTTTCCAGTTGAAACGCTGCCAGCGCCGAGGCTGACGGGATTTTTGCGGACTGACGTACATCACGAGTACTATCCACTACGGACGGCTCACTGCGATGCTCAGCGATGACCATACCTTCAGCCTGTATACTCATGATATCCGCACGACACACCAACCGCGTTCCCGGTGACTACTGCTTCTTTACTTTGTGGACTGACCTTACGCGACCCGGAGACTGTGGACCTCTCACGTCATCCGCGATCACTCTACCGTCTCGCATATAGACGGTCAAACGGCCGCCTTCCGTGCTTCCCTTCTCCACGTCTTCAACTCTGGCGGGATTGCCTTTCAGCACCGCAACTTCATCGGCGCTCGTATACTGAATCCAGTCGCCGGTCCCTTTTCTGTTTGGCTGCGTCAGCACCACGTTGCGTTGTGCAATTGTTTTCTCAACTTCGCTCGAGTCTTTGAGAAGATAAACGTCAGCCAGAGAGCTCGTGAGGCGATCGGTCCCCTGGCGAATATCAACATTGCCTTCGTAGTGCAGAGTGCGATTCACATCCGAATATGACATCGAATCCGCCGTCGCAAACACCGGAACTGTGCTACTGGCTCCTTCTATTCGACGGCGCGCGTTGTAGATTTCGCTCTGCACGTGCCCATTAGCGTCCATCCTTTTTTCGTTCACGTAAATGGTCAGTTTGTCACCACGCACGAAATTGTCGTCTTGCCATGCGCGCGCATTTCCCGTGTAAATTGCCACACCGCTGTCGCTGTAAAACTCGCCCCGGTCGCTGACGATGTAAACCGGACTCTTAACTTTGGCAAATGGCGTGGCGCCGTTTGTCTGCTCCTGGCTGTAATAGGTTGTCGCCGTCTTTCCGCGGCTGTAGGAGATCTTGTTACTCAAATCGGAATCGAGCTCGACGGCCTTCGTCCTTGCGCGTGAATCCCAAACCGTCGGGTCACCGCCGCGCAGGCGTACCATATTGTCAGGAGCCGTGTAGGATATGTTTGAGGCCACCCCGTTGCGGTCGTTTTCGTTAAACTTCGCTTCGCCCTGCGCATCCATGCGGTCAACATCCTGGGTATCTTTTACGAAGACTGCCGTCATCTTCTGCGAAGTCAGGGTACGCGTGCCGCGATCCTCAACCTTCTGCACCGGCTCGATTACAGCTTTGGCGCCACCCGTAGCCGTAAAGCTGCGAGCGAGGTTTCCAGTTTCAAAAAAATCACAATCCATACGCGGTGCGGTCAGCGTCTTCTGGTCCGCTTTTGCGTTCTTTACTACCGGATCAACGAACAACTCGGCGTTTCCTACGGCCTCGGCTTTGTCGAGATCGCGGCCAGTTACGCGCCAAAGAAGTTTTACGGCATCCGCTGTCAGGCGCTTGTTCGCGGCGCGTGGATCGTTTGCTTTTGACTTGGGCGCCGAAAGATTGATTACCGAGCGACCTTCGGTGCGCATCTGTTTAAGGAGACTGCGATCGCCTTGCGCCTGAAACAACACTTCTATGGAACTCGCGCCGTTCAGTTGTAACTCCGAATCGGCATCCAGCGTTTTACCGCCGGCATTCCCTATTGCCACGGCGCGCTCAAGTTGCTGGTCCTTATCCAGGAAGAAGTCCATGTCGGTTGAGTGAACCTCGGCAGATCTTCCTTCTTCCATCGAACGCAGATAAGAGTTTCCCCTCACCTCCAGCTTTTGCAGCCGCTTTTGTTCGTTCAAAGTACCGTAGAGATTCTCCCCGCTCATTACGTCGCGATCCTGTTCAGCCGTCACACCCCCGGCGAACATTAGCTTCATTGACTCCTGTTCAAAGGATGCCTGCGCTGAACGAATTGTCACCGGCCGCGAACGCGTTGAAGCAGGCGTAGCTTTGGCATCCCTTAGTGCTTCTGGCGCGACGGTGATTTCGACATCTCGCTTCAAATCGAGTTTCTTACTCTTAGCGAAGACGATCGCTCCGTTGGAGTGCCCGGAAACGTTTTCGCGATCGAAAGAAATCGGCGCGTCTGTTTGCGCAATTTCATTGTTCTGGTCGTAAGCGATCGATTCGGTATTAACTTTCAAAGCGTCCTTGGTTTCAACCTTGACGCTTCCGAGAAATGTGATTACGGACTGCTTTGGATCGTAGATCGCTTTGTTAGCCGAAATCTGATCGGGCTTGTCCCCTTCCGGAGGATAAACAGAGAGATTAACCTGCTCGAGTTCATGATGATCATCTGTAAAAGTAATGTCGCGGGCAGCACGCAGCCATAGATATAGGCGATCACCCTTCATCAACCGTTGCTCGTAGCCCTCAACTATTCCCTTGATTTCTTTGGAGAGCTCTGGCGTCTCCGATTTGAGACGGAAGGGGACGTTATTGCGAAGGCGATAATAGGAAACTGCTACGAAGATGATAGCGGCGACGAGCACTAGCAAAGCTGCCGCACGCGCTACCAGAGGAGCGCGCGCGCGCCAGCCGATGGCTATCGCTCTCTTTTTTGTGATTTCCTGCATCAGTTAACCGACCGGCGACCGATAACCGGCGTCATGTCCTTGCGTGATTGGCTATTCGTCATCGGTCCATCCGTTTCCGTTCCGGTCTGCGGTTTGCGGTCATCGATCACCGGTTGGTCCTCTCATATCCTGTACCGACAACTGCAGAAACGTTTCACCCGTCCAATTACTTGTTTCAATTGTATAAGCCATTTCCCAGCCGTTCTTGACGACAGTCATTTGCTCGGCGCCGTGCCACCAAATCGTTTCCAGGGGGCGGCCCTTCGGTCCTGCTACGCACATCTTCAGATGCTGTTGTCCAATTAAACGTGGTTCGGAGACGATGCACAAGTTCCGAGCTAAAAAAACCGGGCGAGAATTGCCAGCACCGTATGGCTCCAATGCCTGTAGTTCGGCAACCAACTCAAAGCTAATTTCCTGTGTCGGCAACTCCGCGTCGATGTCGACGCATGGCTGTAAGTCTTCAGCGGTCAGACAAGACGCCGCATGTTCGTTTAGCCGGCGACGAAGTTCGGCTATACGATCCGGCTTAATAGTTATTCCTGCCGCATGGGAATGGCCGCCAAATTTTTCGAACAGATCTGCGCAAGACGTTAAGCCATTGAGCAGGTGATAGGGTTCGATACTGCGAGCAGAACCGTGGGCAATCTCGCCGTCGATCGAAAACACTACGCAAGGACGATTGATGCGCTCAGCAATTTTAGAAGCGGCGATACCTATCACTCCGCGGTGCCAACCGGTTCCGGCAATCACCGCCACATAGGAATTGGCCGGCCCGGTGTTCGCGCATTCCAACTCGGAAATTGCCAGCGCGATTATTTGCTGCTGAACCTGCTTTCGTTCCTGGTTACGCGTGTCAAGATGCGAAGCGAGCCGGCGCGCTTCCTCCTTATCCCTGGTGCTGAAAAGTTCAACCACTGCGCGGGCAGCATCCATTCTGCCCGCTGCGTTTATCCTTGGTCCAATGCGAAAGCCTATGTCGTAGGCAGTCAGGCCCGCGCCATCCCCACATCCGGCCACGTCCATCAACGCCCGCAAGCCAGGATTAGTGGCGCGTGGCAGATCTTGCAAACCAAGAGCGACAATCGCTCGATTTTCACCGGTTAACTTCGCAACATCGGCGACGGTACCAATCGCGACAATTTTCAAAAAGGCATTCACCTGCGATTCCCGCCCATACTCTCGAAACAGCGCATCGACGAGCTTGAATGCTACGCCAACGCCGGCAAGATTTTTGTCAGGATAAGTGCAGCCGCGTTGGTTCGGATTCAAAACGGCATAGGCCGGGGGCACACCTTCACCTTCATCGGGCAGATGGTGATCGGTGATGATGACGTCGAGTCCATTATCGCGTGCCCAGTAGAGTGGTTCGTGTGCGCGTATGCCGCAGTCAACGCTGATGGCCAGTTTATAACCTTCGGAGACGGCCTTTTGCAGGGCAGCTTGCTGAATGCCGTATCCTTCAGTGAAACGATGCGGAACGTGATAGCCGGTGCGCGCGCCTAACAGATTCAACGCCCGAAGCAGCACCGCAGTGCCCGTCGTGCCATCCACATCGTAGTCACCGTAGACAAGGATGGGTTCACCATTCGCGATTGCCTTAAGCAAACGAGGCACGGCTTCACTCATGCCAAGCATGAGATAAGGATCGTGGAGTTGATCGTATGAAGGTTTAAGGAAACTTCTGGCGGATTGCTCGTCGCTGCAGCCGCGCAAAATGAGTAACGCTGCCACCGTAGGAGAGACAGCCAGAACGCGAGCGAGCGAGGCGACATGCTGGGTGTCTTGCCCCCGCACAATCCAACGTTTGGTGCTCATGTGAGGTTCATCAATCGCTCAAACTATTCAGCAAACTTATTCGGCAAACCAACCATCTTCATCGAGCAGTTTAACACCAATCCGCCGGCGACCATCAATCGGGTCAGTCCAGACTCCATTGACTTCGGCATCAAGCTGCCGTCCGAATGGAGGTGTTAGTTTTACAATCGCTCCCAGCGCTACATCGGCGTCTAATAGAATCGTGGCTCCCGCCCGACTTATCTTGATGGCCTGGGCCTGAATATTAAACGATTCACCACTCGGCGTCTTCCCCGCCACCCCCAGCGCAAACTCTACCGGAACCCGCGGACTGCGTGGGCGTTGGGAAGGCACAGTCGGGCCACCTCGGGAATCTCTTTCAGTCATAAAAAACTTACCGCCTTTTTGCCATTGATGAGAGGACCCTGCACTTGGGGGTCGGGGGGAGGAAAAGGGGCAACGTTAGTTTACCTGAATCCGGGCACTTTGGTTAGTGATTTGATTTTGGAAGAGTTCGAAGCTGCTTCCAGAGAATGGGATAGTCCACTTTGCGGGGGATGCATTTCTTTGTCTCAGATTCTTATGCTACGGGGAGAAACCCGAAAGTCAGGTCGCGAAAATATACGCAGCTTCTAGCCTGTGTGAGCTGAGATGTAACCGCCCATCAACGCCAGGATAATGGCAGCGCCTACTATCAGCCGGTAGACGATAAAGATTCCGGTGGAGTGGGTTCGCAGGAATCGCAGGAGGAACCAGATTGAAGCGTAGCCCACCACGCCGGAAACAATTGTGGCTACAATCAGAGGCAAATAACTACCATCCGGCAGCTTCTGAATCGCTTCCTTCAGTTCAAGAATTCCGCTGGCGGCGATAGCAGGAATTGAAAGTAAAAATGAAAATCTCGCGGCTGTCTCCCGGGTTTGACCGGCAAATAATCCTGCCATGATAGTAGAACCCGAGCGGCTCGAGCCCGGAACCAACGCCAGGACCTGCGCAAAGCCAACTGCCAGCGCATCACCGACTTTAAGATCCCCCATCGTGCTGTTTCGCTTGCCGACCAATTCCGCCAACGCCAACAGGATCGCTACGACAATCATCATCGTCGCTATTATCCAAAGATTCTTTGTAAACGTTCCTTCGATTTGGCGTTTGAATAACAATCCGACCGCGGCCACGGGGATGGAGCCGATAATGACGAGCCACCCGAGCCACGCTTCCTGCGACAGCCTCCTCTTAGAACTTGGAGTGGATCGATTTTCCTGCGCGGGCAGCGCGTTTGCTATAACGGGATTTCCATCCCCGCTGACTCGCCCTCTAAACAATGCCACATGATCGACGACAAAGGCCTGCGTGATATTGACGATGTCGCGCGCAAAATAGATTAGAACAGCCAACAGCGTCCCGAGTTGAATGACAGCTATCGTGGCAGTCGTCTGCTCAGCTTTGAGCGTACCTTCCACGCCGTTGTAGAGACCCACCAGGCGCGATGCAAAGATTAAATGGGCTGTGGAACTGATTGGAATGAATTCTGTTAGTCCCTGGACGATACCCAGGATGATGGCTTGAAGAATGGTCATGAGTAGCTGCGATTGATGCCGCGGATCTTAAAGCTCCTGTCTTTTGGTCTCTGGTCTTTGGTCGTTGCTCGGGTAGACACTTGAGCAGAACTCAGAAGGCAAAGCCATTCAGAGACCAAAGACCACAAACTGCTTTTATTCCCTAAACGAATTCGCGCGTGAGATCCTGTCATACATCCAAATTGGCATGATCATGCCAGCCCGAACAATCGTCGCGAGCTGCCAGGGAAAGGAATAACGTTTCCGCCGCTTCTCAATTGCTTGCACGATTTTCGCGACCGCGTCATCCAGTTCCATCAGATAGGGCATCTGCATACTTCGGCCCTCTGTTAATGGAGTCTTAATAAAACCGGGATGAATGATAGTGACATCGATCCCCCTCGGCTCAAGATCCAGGCGCAGGCTCTCGAAGAACGCGGAAACCGCCGCTTTGCTTGCGCAGTAAGCAGCCGACTTCGGCAAACCGCGGTAAGCAGCCAAACTCGATATCGCCACAAG
>JBKOZZ010000014.1:0-85871 GCA_046726155.1 Acidobacteriota bacterium | reverse complement strand
AATTTGGCGGCGGCGGGCACCGCAATGCCGCGGGCTGCACGCTGCGCGGAACCTGGGAAGAAGCCGAGGAAAAGATCATCACACTGCTTCAGGATGCAGTCGAACGCGCGAACGGATCGACCGACAATACTGAGGACGCGCTTGCGGACAATCAGTAGGCAGTTACCCGGCGGGCGGAAAACAGATTTTCCATTTCTCATTTCTCATTTTTCATTCGCCATTTTCGGCAGAACAGCGCTTCCCATTTCATTAATAGCGATTTTATTAACTGCCAATTTCATCTAGGCCAGACAGTCAACCCGGAGATTCATATCAAAATGGAAATGAGAATTGGAAAATCGGCTTTGCTCTTTCTTCTGACGTTCTGATCTCTGATCTCTGGCTTCTGATCCATGTCTTCCAAAGAAAAAAAATACAAGTGGCGTCGCGAGGATTATCAGGAAAAGACGCATGGCTTGCTAATAGTTCACACCGGTAATGGCAAGGGCAAGACGACCTGTGCGCTGGGACTCATGATGCGCGCAGCGGGCCGCGGATTGGAGTGTTGCATGATTCAGTTCATGAAGTCGCGCAACGACCGCTACGGCGAACATGTGTCGGCTGAGAAACTCGGCATTGAAGTGCACACCATGGGCGATGGGTTTACCTGGGACACTAAGAACCCGGAACAGGATCGCGCGACCGCTCGCCAGACCTGGAACCTCTGTGTCGAGAAGCTGCGCAGCGGCGACTACGACCTGCTAGTCTTCGACGAGTTGGTTTACACACTTAGTTACGATTTCTTGCCGGTGGAAGAGGTACTGGAGGAGTTTCGCAACGTTCGTGCGTCCCAACCCGCCTTGCATATTGTGGTGACCGGCCGCGATGCCCCACCGGCCTTGATTGAAGCCGCCGACCTGGTTACGGAAATGACCGAAATAAAACACCCATTCAAGGCCGGCATCCGGGCCCAGCAAGGCATAGAGTTCTGACTCAGGGACCGCGCTGGCCCCACTAGCTGCTTCTGCCCGCACGCCGTCTGTGCTAACCTTTTCGGCATCCTGTGGCTGATCCCGACAGCAGTTTTCTCAAATAACCAAGTTCCCTATGCCCTGGTTTAGTAAAAAAGATAAACAGATCGAGGCTGTTCCGCCCGAAGAGCGTGTAGTCAAGACTGAGAATGTCTTCGTCAAGTGCGAAGCTTGCGAAGCTCATCTCTACAAACGCGAACTCGAAGAAGGGTTACAGGTCTGTATTCACTGCGGCTATCATTTTCGCATCGGCGCTCGGGAACGGTTGGCGATGCTTTTCGACGACGGTAAGTTTGAGGAACTCGACGCCGAGGTCATCTCGATCGACCCGCTCGAATTTGTTGACACCAAGCCCTATCCCGTCCGGCTCAAGCAAGCAAAGAAAGGCTCCGGTCTGCCCGAAGCCATAATCAGCGCCCGCGGTAAAGTTGGCGACCATCTCGTGCTGGCCGGGGCGATGGACATGGCGTTCATCGGCGGTTCGATGGGCTCGGCCGTCGGTGAGAAAGTAACCAGGCTGATCGAACGGGCCTTGAAAGAGCATGGCGCCATCGTTGTCTTTGCTACGTCCGGCGGCGCTCGCATGCAGGAGGGCGCACTCTCGCTAATGCAGATGGCTAAGATCTCGGCGGCACTGGCAGAGCTCGACGAAGCGCGGCTTCCTTTTGTTTCCGTGTTAACGGATCCCACTACGGGCGGCGTCACCGCCAGCTTTGCGATGCTCGGAGACGTTATCATCGCCGAACCAAAAGCCCTGATCGGATTTGCCGGACCCCGCGTAATCGAACAGACGATACGTCAAAAACTGCCAAAGGACTTTCAAAAATCCGAATTCCTTCTGGAGCATGGCATGGTCGATGCCATAGTCGATCGGCGCGAGATACGTGACTACATAATCAAGCTGCTCAATTTCATGATGAATCCGGAGATCTCCAGCAGTTCGGAAATGGAACGGCTGCGCACTCGCGCTGCCTCAGGTAACTAACCACCTCCGCTCTCCTTTTGGATTCCGAAACGCGCACAATTTCATTAAACGCGGATCTGCGCGGATGAGCGCGGATCCGATGGAAAAAGCAAACGGATTGATAAAGCTCTTTCAGATCGCGTCAATCCGCGGCCAATAACTTCCTCCGATGAACTTTGCGGAAACGATCCAGTATCTCTATGGCCTCGGTCACGAGACACTCGCCCTCAAGCTGGGTCTGAGAAATACGGAGTTGTTGCTTGAAAGGCTGGGCAATCCTCACCTGTCTTACGAATCTGTTCAGATCGCTGGTACAAACGGCAAAGGTTCTACCGCGGTAATGCTCGATTCAATCTGCCGTGCTGCCCGAATTTCGACGGGTCTCTACACGTCACCTCACCTTATCTCCATCACAGAAAGAATAACCATTGAGGGTCGCGCAATCTCTCAGGACCGCTTTGCTCTGTATGCGAGCGAGGTACGCGATGCAGCAGAGGATTTGCTGGCTAACGGAAAGATTGAGGCGCTGCCGACATTCTTCGAACACGTGACCGCGATTGCCTTGCTGGCATTTCGCGAGGCTAATATCAGTCTTGCGATTCTCGAAACAGGATTGGGCGGACGACTTGATGCCACCACAGTTGCCGGAGCAAAAACGGTGGCAATAACCCCGGTCTCACTCGATCATCAGGAGTATCTCGGAGAGACACTCGAAGAGATAGCCTTCGAGAAGGCCGCTATCATTCGCCCGGGTGTGACTGCGATCATCTCACCCCAGTCGCCATCAGTTCTCCATGAGATCTTGAAACGGTGTAATGATTGTGAGGTCAAGCCGATTGTCGGGGGCTGTCAAATCCTGGACCTAAGCCCTACAACCGTGGGATTGTTTAGGGCCACGTTTGAAACTAACGACGATCGTTATCCGAACGTGCTGGTCGGTTTGCGGGGACGGCACCAACTTACAAACGCAGGCGTCGCGATCCAGCTTGCTGAGTCGTTGCGCCGGCGAGGATTTGCAATCTCCAAAGCTTGCATCATCGAGGGTATTGAAAGCGCCCGACACCCAGGCAGGTTGCGACCTTTCGGCCGTTCGATCCTGGTTGACGGCGCCCATAATCCGGACGCAGCCCGTGCGCTGCGTCAGTATTTGGACGAGTTTGTTAAGGGGCCACTAACGCT
Organism: Acidobacteriota bacterium; assembly: GCA_046726155.1. Classification (GTDB taxonomy): domain Bacteria; phylum Acidobacteriota; class Blastocatellia; order Pyrinomonadales; family Pyrinomonadaceae; genus PSRF01. The sequence goes on along the minus strand of JBKOZZ010000014.1, from coordinate 82,718 downwards.
TGTTTTCGGGGGTATGGCCGACAAGAGACTGGAAGAGATGGCTGCAATTCTGTTTCCCGGGGTTGAATACCTGATACTCACTCAACCCGAAAATCTCCGGGCCGCCTCCGTTCAGGATCTGCAATCCATCGCAAAGAGCTTTATTCGAAGTGAAAGGATCTTCGCCGTGCCGAAAGCAAGCGAGGCGCTCCGGAAAGCTCGTGAGGTGACTGCTCCGGACGGGATGATTTGTGCGACCGGCTCGCTTTATCTTGTGGGAGAGTTGATGGACGCGCTTTCGGACGACTCGCAAAACTAAATTCATCGAAGGAACCATCATGGCTTCAACTGATTGTCCTCAGATACTAAACAGCGTCGAAGCATTTCGCGGACGAGTCTTTAATGTAACCGTGGACACCATCCGCGAAGGCGACCGAACATACGAGCGAGAAGTGGTGCACCACCACGGTAGCGCCGTCATCATTCCTATATTGGAAGACGGCACGATCGCCCTGGTGCGCCAGTATCGTCACCCGGCCGTGCGCTATCTGCTGGAAGCGCCGGCGGGAACGTTGAGACGCGGAGAAGTGCCGGAAGAGGGAGCGGCACGAGAACTTGAGGAGGAACTGGGTTTCGTTGCGGGCCACCTGGAGAAGTTATCGGAGTTCTTTGTTTCGCCAGGGTTTTGCGAAGAAAAGATGTGGGTTTACCTGGCGACGGGACTGGCAGAAACCCAGCAGCAACTTGAAGACGATGAAATTCTCGAGGTGGTCCGGCTTCCGTTCTCGCAGGCATTAAGCATGATTACGACTGGCGAGATCCAGGACGCGAAGACCATAATCGGTGTGATGCTGGCAGCGCCGCGCATTGGTCCTTCAATGTTAGAGGCCGCGTATCCCGCAGTTTGAAACTACGACGTACACTATTAGTTTTTACGATTGACCCCTTCAGAACAACTTCATACACTTCAATCATCGTGCCTAATTTTAATGACGCTACGCCGCCTTCCATTCCGGAAGACTCAAATTTAAGCTACCCATATCCCTTCCAAATCAAAGATGAGGTTCATGCTCCGGATCCTGATAACCCCGTGTGGAGCAGTGGTGGCGCCTTACTTGTGTGGTTTGTCAGCATTGTGCTGCAGTTCATAGTCCCCTTGTTTTTCCTGATACCCTATATCTCGTACCGCGGGTTTAATCCGAGCTCGCCAGACTTCCCTACGAGGATCGCGGAACTCGCGACGACTGACACGACCGGAGTTTTTCTTCAGGTAGTCTCGATTCTGCCTACCCACATCCTGACTCTCGCCTTGCTATGGGCCTTCATTACGAGCTTTGGGAAGCGACCATTTCTATCATCTTTAGGTTGGAGTTGGGCTGGCCGTCTGAAGTTCTGGCAGAGTGTGGGGCTTGGCATCCTCCTTTTTGTCGTCGCCGCGACGCTAGCTAAATTATTGGGAGCCGAAAAGCCTACTAAACTGGAGGAACTAATTAACAGCTCCCTGGCCACCCGCTATGCGATCGCGGCGCTGGCAGTCTTTACTGCACCTTTTGTAGAAGAATTTATTTATCGCGGCGTGCTTTACTCGGCACTCCAAAGGACAATCGGCGTAAGCGGAGCGGTATTCTTCGTTTTGGCCTTGTTTACTTTGATTCACGTTCCACAGTACTGGCCCAACATCGGCGTGATTGCCGCGGTCGGACTGCTGAGCATCGTCCTGACTCTTGTTCGAGCTTATTCCGGTCGATTGTTGCCCTGCATCGTTATCCATCTAATATTCAATCTGATTCAGGCTGTCCTTTTGATCATCGAGCCTTACACGCAGCGAATGCTGCCCAACGCTGAACCAACTGTTCCTACCGCCTCGTTAATATTGCCACTCATTCATTTCATTTTCTGAATATGGACTTTGAAGTAGTTGTAGTAGGCGGAGGCATCGGCGGGCTTACTGTTGCCGCTTTGCTGGCCGCACGCGGCGTGAATGTCTGCTTATTGGAAAGAGAGCCTCGCGTTGGTGGCTGCGCCGCGAGCTTCGAAAAGTTTGGCTACAGTTTCGAACAAGGATACGGACTATACGCAGGTTGGCAACCGCAAGAGATCCATGATCAAGTCTTCGGAGAACTGCCCGTTGATCCTCCTCGGGTGGGCTTGTTGGAACCAAGCTACGTGGTGCGCCTTCCTGATCACTCCGAAATCGCCCTGACCGGTAACGCGGAACAGCTTGAAGAAAACCTGCGCAGAACTTTTCCAGAGTGCGCCGACCTGGCGATCGCCTTTTACCAAAAGCTCGCGCCATTGACTGCCGCGCTGCAACACGCCCTGCAAAGGACGCCAGATCTCCTGTCAGCCGCAAAGTCGCCTCGAACCTACCGCTTACTTCAGCAGGGTAGGATTGGCGCCGAGATACTCAAAGCAGGCTTGGAATCAACTCTTCAACATTTGGAGGGCGTATCTTCACGGTTTCGTCGTTTCCTGGACGTGCAATTGCAGGCCTTCGCCCAGGCTAGTAGTACCGACGTTAACTATCTCCATGCGGCGCTCGCGCTAAGCATGCCTCGAGAAGGCGTGTTCTCGATTGAAGGTGGAGCTGTGGCGCTCGCAAACATTCTAGCGGACTCAATCAGGCAAAGCGGCGGCCTTATTCGGCTCGACACTCCCGTGCTGCGTTTATCTTACGATTCCAGCGGCGCTGCCAGGGGTATCGATCTGCTGAGCGGCGAGACAGTCACAGCTTCAAAAGCTATCATTAGTAACCTGACCCTCTGGGACACCTACGGAAAACTTATCGGTCTCAATTCTACACCGACTGAAATTCGCAAGGAGTTGAGTGGGTTGCGTGGCTGGGGCGCATACCTGCTTTATCTCGCTATTGATGAAGGTGCAGCAGCGTCGCTAAATACAGACCACTACCTGACGCTAATCGATTGGCAACAAGGTCAGGAATATGATCCGGAGACCAACCAGTTGCTAATCGCGATTGCGCCATCCTGGAATACGCGGGCCCCTGCAGGGAAACGGGCGATGACCGTTCACGCTTTCACTGATGTCGATGAATGGTTCACCTTTCACAAAGATGAGACCGAGCTTGAGGAGAGGGACCAGCAGATGCTCGAATTGTGTTGGGCGCGGTTGCATTCTGCCATGCCGGAATTGGGCAGCTCCGTCGAAGTCATCGACACCGCCACGCCGCGAACCTTTTATGATCTCACTCGCCGAAAGCTGGGAATGGTAGGCGGCGTCGGCAGGCGCGACTTCTGGCTAAAGGGCCCGAGCTACGTGACATCACTTCCGAATGTCTTCATTGTCAGCGATACTACATACGCAGGCGGCATCGCCGGGCTTACGAGATCGGCGCTGGTGCTGGCCAACAAACTCACGCATGTGTAATTCTCCGAAAACTCACGAAAACTATAGACAGAACGTGATTGTATAGTGTATATGTTCAGCAGACACTATGTATATCACTATCGATGAGAGAGACCAGCGGCCGCTTTATCAACAAGTTGTGGATGAAATTAAGGCGCTTATCGCAGGCGGCGAATTGCCGGAAGGGTCGTCGCTGCCTCCAGTTAGACAGGTAGCAGCGGACTTGGGAGTCAATCTCAACACAATAGCCCACGCTTACCGACAGCTTCAGAAACAGGGCCTGGTGAGGATAAGGCACGGCGCCGGAGCGGTGGTGACCTCACGACTTCTCAGTGAGAAAACCGATGCACAGCTCCGCAGTCAACTGGGAACCGCCCTTACACATCTGGCTCTTGCAGGTTTGAAATTATCGGAGGTTAGGACATTACTGGAGGCTGAGCTAGGCCGCCTGTTCAAAGAGGCCGATTAGTTGCCCACGAATAAATTCAGCTCGCTTCCAGGTTATTCCTTGATTGGCCGTCGAAGGGCCGGTCCATCTCCTCCAGGTGACAAATCCGGCTTCCCGCGACCCATCATCGGAGATTCGCTGCGCGGCGGGCTCGGCGGGCTCGGCGGATTGTAGCCGGACCCACCTGAACTACCAGATCCTGATCCAGTCGAATTGCCTCCAGCCGTGCCAGTGCCGATTGGGCCATCAAAAGTTGGCCCACGCCCACGCCAATACGCGCCACCGTAGAAGGATCTGGAATAAGAGCCGCCGTAAGGCGAGCCCCAGCCATAACCAATTGGAAGAAACGTGTAGCAGCCAAAATCCCTATTGAATAACCAAAAGCCAGAGCGGCCCCAGAGTCCCTCGTAAGACCAGTCATTCCTAAAACTGGAGGCAAAAGCGCTAAGCGTTCGTCCCGAGATTCTACTGTTAGCCTTGGCGAGGGTTTGTGCCCGGTCTTTACTCCAGGTCCCCAAGGCGTCAGCGTCTTTCTTGTCAGCATTTTCAAGTTTAGCCACGGAGAATGAACCGCTGCTAAACACCACTTTGTTTCCGCCCTTAACCTTTGTGTGGGAGCCTTCCAGGATGACTCTGCCCTTCCTGACGATAAGCTCAGTAGCATCGCCCGGCATGACATTAACGCGGTAGAGTCCTCGTCGAATGATGGACATGCGCGTATGAGGAGTCGTAATGCCAATAAACAAATCCTGATCGTCAGCACCGGTGACCTCGACGATGGCAGTGCCTTGAATCAAACGAACTTCCAGGTTTTCGAGCGAATTGTCAGCCAATTCAAACTCGGAATTCTCGCCTATGCGCAGATAGGATCCGGGGTTCAGGAGCATTTCTACGCGACCATCGAGGCCCGTTCTAACTATGTCGCCAGTTTCCAGATCCTCCTTAATGGTGAGTTGTCGCCATTCCGAATTTCCATGTGGATGCATCGTCGCCCGACCGGTCACTGCGTTAACTCCACCGGCTCGTGCCGAGATGACGAACTTTTCCCGGTTCTGACTAAGCCCTGTTAGAGGACTCGAAAGGACCAGTGCGGCAACAAAAAGGGCTGGGATGAAGGCGTTGCGTGCTTTTCTCATGGAGTTGTTCCTTTGTTCGAACCGGTTTTAGGCTCACCGTGTCTGGGGGAGGCCTAATTATAGTCCTATTGTGCCCATTTACAAGCCTTTCGCCTCGGCAACCTTGGGAAGATTCTTCGAGACATTAGTTTGAAAAAGTTTTCGAATAGTAGCCCTGTTTAGTCCGCGCAGTGACATCCTGGTGATCCTGGATTTGAATGCTTACCGAGCGCCACCTTCCATCCCTCAAGGGGTTGGATGGACGGTAGCCGATGCTGTAAATCTTTCCGAGGTCTCCGATCACTTGTTTATATACATTGTCCAGATCTTTCAATTCGTTTGCGCGATAAAAACGACTTCCGCTCGCTTCGGCTAACTGCGCAAGTTGTTCGCGGGCCATGATATATGCGATTCGCGAAGCAGCATGCCGCTTGAGCATTTCCTTTTCGGTGTCGAGGTAGATAGGAAACACCATTGTGTCCGCGTCGTGCACTACGCGCAACAGTTGATCAAAACTCGTGTGGGATCCCTCCCCGATTACGTCAGGCAAAGCATTATCGATCCCGTCGGTCATCACAACCACAGCACTTCGTCGCAGTGAGTTTTTCGAAGCATCCAGGATTGCGAGTACGTAACGCAGCGAGTCCCAGAAGTTTGTGCCACCGATAGGTTCTTCAATATCGTCAATTGAATCTCGCAGTTGCCGGCGGTCCTGCGTCAAGGGACAAATAAGCTGAGTCACGGATGTAAAGGCGACAATCGATACCCGATCCATAGGACGTGTCTCATCGACAAATCGCCTGGCTGATTTGCGAATGAGCTTGAGCTTGTCTTTGGTCGATGCGGACAAGTCGAGGAGCAACACGAGGTCGAAAGGAGCGTCAGCGGCGGCAAAGAAGGAAATGTCCTGGGGCTTCCCATCCTCAAGCACCAGAAAATCCTTTTGCTGCAGTTCTGGTGACGGGTTTTGCGGATTCAAGCTTACAACGCTGACTTTTAGATCGACGAGATCAGAATCGACTCGAATTGTTTCCACTGGTTCAGGTGTCTGGCCGAGGCAAGCCGCCGACGTCAGCAGAACGACAAGCAGGCTAAGGATTCTGTTTCTGCAGAATTGCATTGCCTCCATCGAGCAATCCCTAATTGGCATAATAGCCATGTTTGCCGCGCGCGACGGCAGACGGGCGAGCCACATTTACTCTGATCGCTCGCCATTTACCGTCACGTGTCTTGTCCAATGGACGATACGCAAGGCTGTAGACCGTTCCCAGGTCAGCCACCACTCGTTCATACGCGCCGGCCAAATCCGCGAGGCTTTCCACTTCGTAGAAGACGCCACCTCCGGTATCAGCCATTTCTTTCATTCGATCATAGCCTGCGTCGAAGGCCTCTGGCTGCGTATCCAACGGACTCAGAGACTCATATTCGGTGTTAAGCCATAAGGTATAGAGTACCCCGTCAAACTCCCGAAGCCGATTGATTAGATCTGTGTAGAGAAGTTGAGACCCCTCACCTTGAACCCCGGGAATATTGCCGTCCAGGCCGTCGCTCATAAGGATGACGGCGGTGCGGCGCGCATTGGTTGTAGGGTGCAGCGTTTGACTCACGGCGAAATCCGTCGCGTCATAAAGTTTCGTGTCGCCGGCGGCTGTGTCCATCGCGTTTATGCGTTGCCGCAGAACTTGTCTGTTCAGAGTTAGTGGAGAGATTACTGTCGGTCTGCCGGCGAAAGTAATAACGCCAATGCGATCGGAGGGACGAGCAGCATCGACAAAGCGCAATGCGGCGGCGCGAATAAGTTTTACAACGTCGCGAGTGGAACCCGAAAGATCAATTAGCAGTAACAAATCGAAGGGCGCGGATGAAGAATCAAACTGCAGGATTGGCTGTTCGGCGCCGTTCTCAAACAGTTTGAAATCATTCTTGGTTAGTCCAACTACACCACGATTGGTGTTTCTATCAATCACGCTCATGTTCATCGTTACCAGTTGAGAGTCGACCCGAATAATGTCGCCCTCGCTGACCTCCTGGGTGTCCAGCGCAGGGGCAGGTGTTCCCGCGGCTTTAGTCGCAATTTTGGCGTTCAACGGATTTACGGGGTCGCTGCTTGCCGTTTCGAGAACGGGACGACGCGAATCGTTTGCCAATGATAGCGTGATATTCCCAGTCCCAGTAGTGATGCTCAGCGCCTGAGTTCCCGTACCAAGCCGCGCCTGCAAGACATGACCGTTCTCGCTCAGGAGCTGAGGAAGCTCGGATCTAACTACACCCCGAGTAGACCTCGCCACGATATCGGCATTAGCCAACTGAAAAAACTCCACACTGACATCGCCAGCGACTGACTTGACTGCAGCTGACGACGGCATACCTCGCATCGATATGCGACCATGGCCGGTAGCGATCTCGATCTGCGCACTCTCGGGAATCTTTATCGTGAGGTTTATGGGCACAGGAGAGGCGAAGGATGCTACAGAAGCTTTCGGCCGGCGGATAACGCGAACGGCAAATCCTTGATTCCTATTTTCAATTACTACAGAAGAGCCTTTTGATATGGAGGCTCCTTCACTCGTAGCGATGTCGACATAGTTTTGTTGCCAGATCTCAGCCGTAACATCGCCGAGCTCATTCTCTATGCGAAGTTGACCACTAACGGGAAATTCAATTTGTACGCCGCCGTAGGCGTCGCTGGGTGCAGTTTGAGCGAGGACGGAAGCCGCCAGGAGTACCGGAAACAAGAGCGCCGTAAATACACGTCTAAGCAATTGCACGGGCATGATGAAACTGGAGTAGCGACCCTAAATTTCGGGGAAAGTTTGCCGGGACGCAGGCGATAATAGAAAACTTACGACCATCTTTCAATCATATTAAGAAGGGGAGCCAATCATATTAAGAAGGGGAGCGTTCTCAGCATTTGCCTCAGCAAAGTAATGAAGTTTCAGGGCGGAGCACTATTCGCGGGAGACTCTGGTCTGATTGGATTGCTCATTCTTATTTAATCTCTTCGCCCCAAGTTGGTAGTGGCTTGTAAATAAAAAGATATTTTCTTAACGGAACGAACGCGGGGCGAGTCGCGTACATCAAAGCAGAGTAAGAAAGCGAGTAGCTTCTCCAAGTTACGGACTTGAGACTTGCAAAAGGAGGCGCTGGCAAACATGGCAACTTACCGAGATCCTATTAGCTGTTTTGCACCACTTGAAGTGATCGAGCGCCTGCTGGAAATTCGAGCTGAAGCGGGATTCGCTCCCGCCGTCTATCTCCTTTCACCAGATGATCTGGCAGATTATCTCGACGCCCTGGGCTTCGACGTTTACGCATTTTCCGAAACCGAGAAGCAATTTCACTTCGGAGACTATCGCGCGTCACTGGCGCCGGGCGGTGATCAGGCCCATTGTTCAGTGACCGCTCATTAGTTTACCAAAGGAACGTCGGGGTGATCCGAAGACCGAGATCATCGCCTTCTGTTGATCACAGAGCCTTGATAACAAAAAAGGTGACGTCGTCGCTTGCGCCACGCCCTTCAGTCCAGTCGATCACCTCTTTATGGACCGCCGTGATTAACTCACGGGCGCCAAGTTGGCGATAGGTTTCCACTGCTTTTGCAAGTCGCTCGCGACCAAACTCTTCGCCCTGCGGGTTCTGCGCTTCAGTCACGCCATCTGTATAAAGCATTAACAGTTCGCCCGGTGCAGTCGTCAGGTAATACTCATGATAGCGAGTGTCCCTGAACATTCCCAGGGGTACGCTCCCGCGTTCGATAAAGCTGAAATTGCCATCTTTATCCATCAGAATCGGAGGATTATGGCCGGCGTTTGTATAGGTTAGGGTTTTGTTCGTGACGTCCAGAATGCCGTAGAAAGCGGTTACAAACTGATTTCGCTCGATGGATTCCCAGAGCAGATAGTTCACTTTTGCCATGGAGATATGCGGCGAATAACCAATATGCGTGGCCGCACGCAGGCTCGCACGCAAAAACGCCATGAGTAACGCCGCCGGAACACCTTTTCCGGAAACATCAGCGATCACCAGCCCAATTTGATCGTCATAAATTCTTACCCAATCGTAGTAGTCACCCGAAACTTCCTCCGTCGGAAAGTTGTACGCACTGATGTCGTAACCTTCCAGCTGCGGATCTTTCGCCGGCAGCAATTCCAGCTGAACCTGCCGCGCTACTTCAAGCTGACCTTCGAGACGCTTCTTTTCGATTAGCTGCTCGTGAAGCATCACCTTCTCGATAATAATCGCAACCTGCGAGGCAAGCAGCATCAGGACCTGAAGATCGTCATCGGAATAAGCATTAAGTTCGTCGCTCTCCAAATCAAAGACGCCGATCACTTCTGTATTGGAGATGATTGGTGCGACCATTTCCGAACGCGTCTCGCTGCGGGCATTGATGTAATTTGGATTCTTTTTCACATCGGGAGATGTGATTGGCTCGGCTGTTAACGCCACCTGCCCAATAAGACCCTCACCAAGTTTCAGATGAAGATTCGTCAACTCATCAATGTCATAGCCTCGTACCGCTTCCGCCTGAAAAACACATGGATCCTCGCCTTCGGCGACGGCGCTCTCATCCAAACACTTCACCACGAAGATACCGGCAGCATCGTAGGGAATGAGAGAATCGAGCGTGTCCATCACGAGATTGAGGACTTCCTGCAGGTCGAGTGAACGGCTGATCTTCTTGGTAATGTCGAGCAGCATTCGCAGCTTGTCTGTGGTTGTCAGACCAGGCAAAGTCAGTTCTTTTATCTGTTCACTCATGAATCAAAATTCCGCCCATCGTCACTGTGGGAAATGGCCAAAAAAATAAAACACAAGTATAAGCGTTCAGGCACAAAGCATGAAGCGGCACCTCGCTGAGGGTGGCCGAATTCGCAAGTCTCGCCAAGCAAACTGTCACTTTACCCGCAGGCCAGCCGCTTGAGTTACATGCCGTGCGCAGCTTGATACGTTCGCCACAAACGTGTGACTTTCAGCCGGTATTCCACGAGTTCACGGCTGACGTGGAAATGTTTGGCAATCTGGAACGAGGTCTGACCTTCAAGCACGAATCGCCGGAGCGCAGAAAAAGGAACAAGCGCCGCGGCGCCGGTGGCATAAGCCGCCTCTTCGTCGGCCTTTCTGTAGTCCCTTGAGATGGTCTGACCGCTCTTGTTTTCGCCCACCACTTTTAGGCGGCTCGGCTGATGTCCCAGAAAGACATGGGAGACTTCCTCCATCAAAGTAGCATTGGTTCGCATCCGGCCGTGATTGGGATTGAGGATGACGATTCGCCGACCGTCGGGCAGCGGACGAGAACAGGCGCCACCTGACCATTTCTCGGAACCTGGACCCAGTAGATGTTCGCGCGCTTCCGGGCTAAGACCCTTGATCTGCTCGAAGCTAATAACCAACAAGTTAGCAAACTTCGCGAGCTGGAACGGATCGAGGGCAGCACTGGAACGCACGCCAGCGAAATCGCGAAAGCCCAACGCTTGCAGCTCGAATTGCCGCCACTTCTCGCCAGGCGGTAACTGATAATCGATCATGTCTTGAATTATACCTTGAGGACTACGCGAGAGACTCAGCGGCGTTTCCGCGAGGGGCCGACTGGTTCGGTTCGACTAAACTGTGAGTAGGCAACGCGAAACAATTGGGACAAAGCATCGGCAGTTTCCGGAGAGAGATTGCGGTCAGCACGGAGATGGGCTTCCACTATTTCCGGTGTCGACTCGTGTGGAAAATAGACAACGGCCTTCGCTTCGTTGGTGTCCTCGCGTCCGCGGCTAAGAATCCTCTCCAGTGGCATATCTAACCACGTCGTAAGCCGGGCGATGTTATCGGCATCAGGTTTCCCTGTTCCGTTTTCGATTCGAGACAGGGTGGAGGCTGAAACTTTTGTCTGATCGGCCACATCGCGAAGACTGAGGCTCAACTCCTCACGACGCCGGCGGATTGCGCGTCCAAGCTCTTCCGTATTAATCAGTGATTTTGCGGTTCGCGCCATAGGTTCTCAAAAACTCTTTTCCAGGCTGGGACAATATCACATTAGGGTTTTAGACGCAAGATTCTGTTTTATGGCTGAAACACAAACATACCAGCGGGCATTCCTGCCCGTCCTGGTGTTCTGGAGTTAGAAATAAGATGAGGGACGCCCGTCGGTTCTAAAACATCACGGTTGTATCTGATGTTTCGAGGCCCACATCACTAGATCGCGAGCGCGAGGCAAAACGGCGACAGCCCTGGCGACTTGTTGGTCGTCGGTTGTAATAAACACTCTGTCAGCCATGACGCGACCGTAAGCGGCTGTGACAATATTAAACCGCACCTGAAGTTCAATGAACGCTCGGTTGTGATCAACGAGAGGAGATAAACTCTTGAAGGTTTCATCGCCGGCCACAAATTCCTTGAAGGCTTTGAAGACAGAATCCGAAATAGCAAAATCGCCTGGTTGGAATTCGTGGCCAAAGTTAATGCTTCCAGGCACTTTGTACGCGGAAACTCCCGGAACGCGGTCGTTCACCAGTTCGCGAGTAAAGGCGAATATGGGACTCAGCAAGCGTCGCTGGGCCGCGGTTATGGTCCTCGCTTCCACGCTTTCATCAGGAGCGATGCCGCCCCCGCCATAAACCGGCCTGCCCGTATCAGTTTTTCTTTGCGGTCCGACGGGTTTGTTATCGTCCTGTTTTTGATCGAGGCGCCTGGAGCCGCCATGAGTGTAGTAGTCGTAAAAACTGCTGTCAGCATAGTCGCGCTGAATCAGACGGCCGGAGGGCGTGTAATACTTTGCTGAAGTCAACGTTAGTCCGGCGCCATAATCGAGTGGAATGATGCTCTGAACTAGACCTTTACCAAAACTAGTCTGACCCACAATCAGAGCCCGGTCGTGATCCTGCATCGCGCCGGCCACGATCTCGGACGCGGAGGCTGTATTCTCGTTTACGAGGATAACCAAAGGGATTGGCTCGGGCGATCTGTTTCTCGACTCGTAAGTGTTGTCCCGCAGTCCGTTCCTGCCTTTCTGCGTGAGAATCAGTTGGCCACTGGGAAGAAACACCTCGGCAACGTGAATCGCCTGGTCCAGGAAACCGCCGGGATTATTTCGCAGATCCAGAACCAGCGAATTCGCACCCCTGGAGTGCAAAACGTCTAGCGCATTTAAGAGCTCATCGGTAGTCGAATAATTAAATCCCCTGGTCATGTCGATATAGCCGATGCCGGGCCTAATGATGTAAGCATCTGGAATTGAAGGCTGTGGCACTACGTCGCGAGTTATCTCGACAGTCTGAACGTGTCTATCAGAAGCGCGTTCAACCGTAATCTTCACTATCGAACCGCGCGGTCCACGAATTTTGTCGCGCACCTCCAGGGAAGACTTACCCGTGGTCTTCATGGTGTCAACGGCGAGAATTCGATCGCCAAAGCGCAACCCCGCTCGCGAGGCCGGCGAGTTTTGAAACGTCGCCGTAATAAAGGTGTCGGCCTGTTCGCCGACCAGGTAGTTTTGAATTGACGCGCCGATTCCAAAGTATTCAGACCGCTGGTCAGTCTTGAGCTCCTCATACTCTTCTCGATCGTAGTAATTCGAGTGGGGATCTAGCGAGCGCAACATTCCAATGATCGACGACTTAAAGACTGAGTTGTAGTCGAGCTTTTTTCCTTCGATGTAATTCTCCTGGATGACCCTAACCGCCTCATCGAAGTCTTTCTCGATAACCGGAATCGCCGTTGCGCCTCCGCGCGGGTTGCGTCTGACTGCGGCGGCAGGCCCTGAGGGTGGCCGACCAGCGGGCGTGCTGCCGACCGGCGACTGCGGATGTGTCCGTTGTTGCGCAAAAACAAGAGCCTGGATACTAAGAGAGAGTGAGCAGAGCGTAATTAGCGCGAGCAAGATTAACTTTTTCACTACCAAAGCCTCAAAGGTTGCGGGATTGGGACGTAATTTTTCCGGTCGGCACGTAAAAGCTGGAAAACCTCCGTACGTATGACCGCTTAAATACTAACGAATGCTATACAACTGAGCAAGGCCTCGATCGGCGGCGATGCTGTCGCGTCAAACAGTTGCAACTTGAATGCTGACGATGACGATTAAATTCTTACTACAGCCTTCACTTGCATAAGTGTCAGACGGGCCTTGCGGTAAGCTGGCTTGACGGCCTCTCAAGTGCGTCCGTAGAATGAACTTAATAAAGATCAAAAACGTACTTAGTGAAGAGTTGTGGAACAAATTTTTGGTCTAAGGAGTTTCAGAAGTATGAGCAATCCTTATTCGAGTAGTCCTTATCAAAAGGAAGAACAGCGCACAGACGGGACCGTTGATGACTTGATGCTTAGAGACGACGAAAGTGAAGGCGGATCCGAAGACAAAACACGGACGGCATCATCTGTGAGAGACATCGCCTCGCGGATCCCTGAATCACTAAGCGCCATTGGGCGCGATATCAGTCGTACTATCGAGCGCGCGATATCAGCCAAGGACGACTATGTGGTAGCCGTCAAGGTTTCCCCAGCTTCTCAGGAGAAAGTCGATCAGCTCGTGTCGTCTGGGATTTTTCGCAACCGTGCTGAGGCAGCAGGCTTTCTCGTGGAAGAGGGAATAAAAACGCAGACAGCGCTTTTCGAGCGGGTGCAGCAAAAACTCGCCGAAATTGAACGCCTCCGCGCCGAGCTGCGTGGCATGGTCAAAGAGCGATCAGCCTGAGCGGCTTATCAGTTTCCATTGTTACCCCCACAAGTGAAGTGCGTCCTCCCGCCGCTGGAGGCGCACGCTCAACACGCTCTCACGAATCGAGATTAACGTGGCCGAAAGACTCAAGCTTTCACCGACGCCCCTCCAACAATTCAGTCTTGCCAATGGTCTTCGCGTAATTCTGTGCGAAGACCATGCGGTACCGGTTGTATCGGTGGCGCTTTATTACGATGTTGGTTCTCGTAATGAAAGAATCGGGCGTACGGGGTTCGCGCATCTTTTTGAACACATGATGTTTCAGGGGTCGGAAAACGTTCCCAAGGCGGCCCACTTCCAATTCATATTCAACGCCGGCGGAACCATGAACGGGACAACTTCCACCGAGCGCACCAATTACTACGAGACGCTTCCGGCGAGTCACCTTCCCCTGGCGCTCTGGCTTGAGAGCGACCGCATGCGCTCGCTGAAGGTTACCCAGGACAATCTCGACAACCAGCGCAATGCGGTGCAGGAAGAGAAACGCCTGCGTTACGACAATCAGCCTTATGTCAACGCTTTCCTTCGAATCAATGAGTTGATTTTCAAGAACCCGGCGAATGCGCATTCGACCATTGGCTCAATGGAGGATCTTGACGCCGCCACGATTGAAGACGTGCAGGAGTTTTTTCGCATTTACTACGCGCCAAATAACGCGGTACTGACAATTGTCGGCGATTTTGAGAGCGCGGAAGCAACAGCTCAGGTGCGCAAGTATTTTGAAGGAATTGCCCGCCAACCTTCACCGCCGCCAGTCGACGTCAGCGAGCCTCAGGACGTGGCGCAAACGCAGGAGGTTTACAACGACAAGCTTGCTCCCGCGCCGGCGTTTGTACTTGGTTGGAAGATTCCACCGCGCCGCACACCTGACTTTTATGCGCTTTCGCTGGCGGCAGATCTCATTTTCGAAGGCGATAGTTCTCGTCTCTATCAAAAGCTAGTCAAGGGCGACGAATCGGTCGTCTCGATCCAGGGTGGCATAGACGAGAGACGTGGCCCATCGGCCTTGTACATTTTTGCCTTGCCGAAACCAGGTGAGGAAGTGGCCGCAATTCGCAATCAGATCTTCGATGAGATCCGCGCCTTAAGAACTTCGGGGCCCTCTCCAGTTGAGATGGAGAAATTGCGAAACTCGCTGTGCAACGATGTAGTCCGCGGTCGTCAATCGACCATGTATCGGGCCCAACGGCTGGCCGAGTATGCGCTTTACGACGGCGACCCAACTCTCTTCGATGCCGAACTCGACCACTATCTCGCGATTACTCCTGAGCAAATCAGAAGTGCCGTCGAGCGTTTTCTTGACATCGATAACCGCGCGGTCCTCGACATCGTTCCCGCCGCTGTTGCCGAAGAGGCCTCTGCCGAAGAGGTCAGTGAAGCCACAACTCCCGCGTCGCCTCAGCCGCCAGGGGAACCCAAACAGCCGGCAGCGCCACCACCCCAGGTACCGCCTGTGCCGCCGGTTCAACCGACGGCCGAAAGTGGCACAGTAATCGGGACTCCTGTCGTAAGTCGGTTGGAAGAACCGCAGCAGCCAGCGGATCCACCGAAGCAAACTGAATCAGGACCTCTGCACACGTAAACCATGAGTACACAAGAAGACTTCCTGAAGCAACCACCACCACCACTACCAGCTCGTGCAATAAAGTTACCGGCTACTCATGAAACGATTCTGCCGAATGGACTGGTCGTGGTGGTGGTGGAAGATTCCAGGTTACCACTCGTAAGCTACCGCCTGGCGTTGCGAATCGGCGACGCTCACGATCCTACCGAATTGCCAGGTCTGATGGATACGTTGACCGGCCTGCTGACGGAAGGCACGGAGTCGCGCACCAGCCGTGAGATTGCAGATGAGGTCGCGCGCCTTGGAGCCACTCTTCACGCCGGAGCCAATTCCGACTACACAACCGTTGCGGCGTCATCACTGACAATGTTTAGCGAAAACATACTAGAGTTAGTGGCCGATGTCGCGCTGCGGCCTGTGTTTCCAGCTAACGAAGTTGAGCTCGCCAAACAAAACACCAAGGAAAGTCTCAAACAACAGCGCGCCCAACCTTCTTTTCTGGCGAGCGAAATGGTGGCGCGAGTGATGTTTGGCTCGCATCCCTATCACGTTACGGCGCCCACACCCGAATCTATCGATGCCACCACTCGCGAGCGGCTGGTGGAATTCCACCGCGCGACGTTTGTTGCAAACAACGCAGTGCTCCTTGTCGCCGGCGATGTGCAGCAGGATTCAATTCTGCAGCAGGTTGAAAGCCTCTTTGGAAATTGGAAGCCCGGCGAGTTACCAGGCGAAGACTTCCCTGCCCCACCGCGACGAACGTCTCGTTCAGCTTACATTGTCGATAGACCAGGCTCCGCCCAAACGAATATCGTCATCGCCAACGAGGGCATCACTCGAACCAGCCCGGATTATTTTCCGATGCTGGTAATGCATACCGTGCTGGGGGCGAATGCTTCGTCACGACTCTTCATGAACCTTCGCGAGGAGAAGGGTTATACTTACGGCGCTTACTCGAGCCTCGATGCCCGCCGCACAGCGGGGACGTTTCGCGCAACTGCCGAAGTGCGAACTCCCGTCACTGGCGACTCCCTCAAAGAATTCTTTTACGAGCTGAATCGCATACGCAATGAGCCGGTTTCTCAAAAAGAGATCGCCGATGCAAAGTCGTACCTTACCGGCGTGTTTCCTATCCGGTTGGAAACTCAGGAGGGACTAATCGACCAACTGGTACAGATCAAGATGTTTGATTTAGCGGAAGACTATCTTGAGCTTTATCGTAACCGCATTCAGGAAGTCACGATCGCGCAGGTGCAGGAAGTTGCAGGAAAATACGTGAGGCCTGACGAAGCTGCGATAATCATTATTGGTGACGGTGCGCAACTGGCGGATCAAGTGAAAACCTATGCCGAGCAGCTTGAGTTTTACAACACCGCAGGAAAGAAAAAGGACAAGCCCACAGCTGCGTCATACTCGCCCGAAGCGGCTGCGACGCTAGCTGGAAACTGGTCATTGCTGATTGAAACACCACTGGGTCAGAGCATTCCGGCCACGTTGATCCTTCGTAATATCGAAAGAGGCTTCTCTGGAAAAGTTACCTCGGAAATGGGCAATGGCGAACTATTGTCAGCCACATTTGACGGCGAGTCATTCGCCGGCACTCTTTCGTTCGACATTGCGGGCCACACAATGGAAGCCCAGATAGAAGGTGAGGTGGCCGATGAACAAATGGAAGGCAGTATCAGTTTACAAAACGCTCCTGCGCTGCCCTTCACCGGCAGCAAAGAGGTCACAGATTCTCCCGGATAAAACAGATAAGAAACTCAAGTGAGTTCTCTAAAAAAATTGCCCGGCATTATTGCGATGCCGGGCATAAATCACAGGAGGAACCGAGTGTTATGGTGGTCGTTATGTTTACGACCATCCGTATAACCTCAGCAATGAGATGTCAATTCCTAAGCTTTCAGTTGCTTGTAACGCAAACTGCGTTTGGCCGGACGATTCGCAAGCAAGCCTGCAAGTAAACTAAGTTGGCGTTAATTAACAGTTTGCGTCACGTTATTGTTGTTCGTAGCGCAGCAGCATGCCATCACCACCAACCGCCCAACCAACTTTCTTAACAAAGTACAAGCCGTAAAGGTTTTGTTTAGTGCCTGATTCCTGTTCGATCCAATTCAAGCCGGCATTATCCGTGCGCAGGATTGTGCCGCCACGGCCAACTGCCCAACCATTGTCATCGCTTAGGAACTGGACATTAAGGATTGTCGAGCGCGTTCTTAATGGAACGGGCGTCCAGGTAACTCCTCCGTCGGCAGTGCGCAAGATCGTGCCGCGCTCGCCAACAGCCAGGCCTCTCTTCTCACTGCGAAAGTCTATATGGAAAATCGTCGCTGTAGTGCCCGACTCTTGCTTTGTCCATGTTTGCCCGCCATCGACGGTGGCTAGAATCGTTCCTTCCGCGCCGGAGATCCAGCCTCGCTTGTCGTTGGCAAAGTCAATGTGAATTAGTTCCAGGCGGCTCGGCGCGCTCTGGCGCTTCCAGGTTTCGCCACCGTCGTCTGTGTAGAGCAGAATGCTGTCGATAACGCGGTCACGTTTGCTGACAGAGCCCACTACCCAGCCCTTCTTCTTGCTGGAAAAACGAACGCTGTAGAGTTCTACCTCGGCGCCGTCAAACTCGCGCGGCGGAAAGCGACGTACTTCGCTCCAGCGTACGCCGTTGTCATGTGTTGAAAAAATGGCATTGCCGGCAATCAGGAAACCGGCCTCTTTGTCGCGAAAGTAGATATCATTGATAGCAGCTGTTGTTTGCACAATCTGCTTGACCCAGGTTTGTCCGCCGTCTTCAGTGCGACTCAGAAATCCATTGTCTCCGCCGACCCAGCCTCGTTTATTGTCGAGGAAGTAAACGGTATTCAGATCCTGGCCGGTCGGTCCAATCTTTGTGTCCACCCAACCCGGCTGGCTGTTGATCGGGGCTGCGCCGAAAAATAGAAAAAGCGCCGCGAACACTAGTCGATGCGGCAGTCCATTCTCGTTTCGCCGGCTCTGGCTCTTTTTTTCGCGTGATTTCACTGCTTGATAATCCGGACCTTGTTCTTGAATGAAGGAGCGCATGCCCAGGCTAATCGAAGGCGCCCTGCTTGAATTTAGATTGAGTCTCTTTAGGATTTGTACCCTAAGTGCACAGCCTAAGACAAGAGAACAGTGTCTGGAACCGGCGAATGCGCTGTTCTTATTAACAACTTCTTACTGCCAGTGGCACTGCTTGATGCGTCGAGGGCCACGCGCTTCGTCTTGAAACACATGGCCTCCGGTTTTTGTTAGCACTCACCTTGTCATGCTAATTCGCTGCGTTGACTCTGTAGATTCTCCCTTCAAAGACCACTACCACTTGCTCGCCTAGTGAGAAAAACTCCGCCAGCCGGGGCTTTTGTTTTAGTAGCGCGAAGTAACCATCGCTGCCGAATTTGACCACAGTCTCTGGTAGGGTCGCGCTGACTTTGAACTCCGAGTCAGTCCAAACACCTTCGCGCAGGTAGAACGTCTTGCCGCCGGCCGTTTTGATCGCGGAAGACAGGCTGTCCTTCTCAACCCGGACTATTTCCTGCTGTTCGCGCGCGCGCTTGCTTTGCTGTACCGCTGCTTGTCCCGTGGTCACCCTCGCGTCTGCTGGCTGTGTCGCCGGGGAAACGTTTGAGAAAACCTGTCCGCCACTAAACCCTCGATTGTTCCTTGGCGTGTTCGCACCGTCGAGCGCAACAGCTCCCGGTTCGAGCGCCAAATATGAAGTGTACGGAGTGACAATGCCATATCGTGTTCCCAGGTCAACAATCTCGTCGCGTAATTCCTGCTGCTCGCCGTTAGAGCGAATCTGTTCCATAAGCCAGCCGACCCGCCGGGTCGCCCACAAACGCGGCAGAAAATCATTTGCGTCTTCACGCATGAGAAAACGAAGATTGTTGTAGAAGAAGTTTTTGTTTGCGCCGTTCGCGTTGCCTGCCAATTGCAACCTGACAAAGTCCAGGTCGATGGGGTTCCGGTAGCGACCGATGAGCGTTATTTGCGAGCCTCGGAACAAATCCGGCAGCGTGCGCGGGTAAACCAGGTCGGTTTCCACCCCTGCCATGTCGAGTTTCAGATTGGTGAGCACCGGGTAGTTAACTTTAGTAAAAAAGTTCGAGGCTTTGACTTCCAGATCCTCCTTCGGTTCGACATAGTCGGCGACGCCGCCATTTTCAGCCGCCAGCCTGTCCAACAGGGCAGTGTTGACGTCGTAACCAACGCCAAACGTGAAAAGACGCAGGCCCGGTTTCCGTTCGCTGCGCGCCGTTGCCACAATTGCCTCAGCGTTTGTCACGCCGACGGTTGGTAAGCCGTCGGTCATGAAAATAAGAATCTTCGGACGATCACTGGTCTCAAACTGCTGCATCGCCATGAGCAGCGCCTGGTTAATGTTGGTGCCGCCCACTGGCCGTAGCGATTGGGCAAACTCTTCGCCTCGCTTCCGACCCCGGTCATCGGCCGTGATCATCCTCGTTTCCATCAGCCGCTCTTCACCGGCAAAAGAGATCACGTTGAAACGATCCTGAGGTCGCAGAATTCTGATGCCGTAAAGCAAGGCTGCGCGAGCCTTCTCCATCTTCCCTGCGTCGGACATCGAGCCGGAGGTATCTAACACAAAGACGATGTCCTTGGCGGCGTATTCCTGCTCCGACCAGTCGTCTTTCGGCGAAATCATCAACAGGTAGTAGCCATCTTTGCCCGGTTCACGGTGAGTCAAAAGAGTGACGCCGAAATCTTCGCGGGATAACCCATAGAACAATTGGAAATCCTGTGGCTCTTTGCCACTCTCAAAAGTAACTACCGAACGACGGTCGCCATTTCGTTTTACCTCAACCGCATGGGTCGGAGAATAGATGTTTCGCAGCGGTTCTTTACTCTCGAGTTCGATCCGGCCGGAGACAGTGCCAATCTGGGTTATCTGTCTACCGGTTCCCAGCGGGTAACGGTAGGCGACCGTGCCTGACTCCGCTCGCAGAATTTGGGAATAGGTGAGTTCAAGTTTTTTGTCGGAATGCGGTGGAATCGGAAAAATGCTTGCTTGAAAAAGGTCCTTGCCGGCGTATTCCAGTAAACCGGGATCACGCTGACGCCTGACTATTTCATCGTAAATACGCCTGGCCTCCTCGCGTGAGCGCACCTCGCCAACCAGGCGGCGGTCGCCATCCCAGATCGCAAACTCCGCAATCGATGCCTGCTCAGGAATCGGAAAGAAGTAGGTTCCCTCCAAAGTCGCATCAGTATCATTTCTAAAAATCTGTTCAACGTGCGTAGTCGCCACTTGCGCCGCGATCTTTGTGTCGATTTTGATGGATTTAATTGGGAGACTGCGGGGCAGGGCGATGGGGCGTGGGGGCCGAGGGCATCGTTCACAAGGCCCCGGCACAATCACACCTTGGGCCGCGCCGCTGGCCGCAATCGCAAACAAGAGTGATACCGACAGAAGCAAAAATCGAAGTTTTAAGGCTGTCATAATCTCCTCGCCAAGACTAAGCCAAAGTTACCCACCTTGCTCCGCGTATAGAACGGCTCAATCGGCTCTCTCTTGCGACATTTATCAAGGTTCTGGTAGTGACACGCAGGTAGGTGTGCCTTCCGATCTGCCTCGCCCGGTCGTTAATAAAGCTCCCGCAATCTGCGGTTTCCGATGGCCACGGCGGTCGTGTAAATGATGATACAAACGCCACCGCCGGCCAGGGCAAAAGGTGCACCGTATCGATGCGAGACTGTGCCTGCGAGCAGATTGCCGAGCGGCATGGCGCCAATGAAAGAGAGGATAAACATACTCATCACTCGCCCGCGCATTTCGTCAGTGACCAATTGTTGCAGCAACGTGTTTGTCACAGCCACTGAGGTGACGATGGTAAACCCGACGCCAAAAAGAAAAACTAGCGACCAGATGAGGTGCGTTGATTGAGCAAAGGCGATGAGGAAGACACCAAAACCAAAAGCTCCGCCCAGCACCGACCAGCCTTTTCGTTTGAAGTCGCCCAGGTAAGCTAGAAACAAGGCGCCGAAGAACGCGCCCGCGCCTGCTACGCCCATCATCCAGGCAAGGCCGCTAGCGTCGAGATGAAAAATATCTCGCGCAAAGACGGGAATAAGTGTGATGTAGGGAGTACCAAATAAACTGTTAACGGCGGAAATCGATAGCAAAGAAAAAACGCGGGGACGGTTTCTGACGTAACGGATTCCAGCAATCAGATCTTGCCACAGCGCCCGACTATCTTTAACCGAGTGGGCGTACTTCGTTGCTTCCTTGAAATGCACCATGCGAAGCGCAACGACCACAGCGACGAACGAAAGGCCGTTCACAAAGAAACACCCGGCCAGTCCGAAAAACTTGAATCCCAGTCCGGCGAATACCGGCCCAATAACACGCGACAGTTGGAATTGAGACGAATTCAGTGCAACAGCATTTGCCAAATCTTCTCGGCCCACCAGATCAAAAGTCATAGCCTGATACGACGGACCGGCGAGCGCCATGCAACAACCCGTTATCAGCGAAAAGCCCAGAATTAGCCAGACGTTTACGAGGTTGGTCCAAACCAGCAGGGCTAAAGCCAGGGCAGCGACTCCGGCTACCACCTGCGTATAAACAAGTAAGCGCCGACGATCCACGCGGTCAGCAAAAACGCCGCCGGCAAGCGTCAGGAAAAATCCCGGCGCAGTGGCCATGAACCCATCAATGCCCAACCACAGCGCTGAATCAGTGAGTTTTAGCACCAGCCATCCCTGCGCCACGGCCTGCATCCAGGTACCGACATTCGACAGAAATGCGCCGATCCAGAACACGCGGTAATTGCGATGTGACAGCGCGCGAAACATTGCGGTCCTGCGCCTGGTCACCATCGCTTCCGGTTCCAACTTCTCAACTTCGATTGCCATAACTAAGTTGTTCTTAACATTCAAACAACAAAAGCTCCAAGGCTGGGTCGTAATTGTACACACGCTGCGTACCTTTGCGTGAGTTGCAAAGCGCGTGTTTTAATCGCGGTAACCCATGAAGAACCGTCCAGGAGGATCGCATGAAACTCATCGCAGTAGTCGCCAGATCCTTTATTTCGTTAATGATTTTATTTAGCGCGATGGCGCTCGCAACAGCCCAGACTGAGCAGCAAAAACAAAATGCATTGCCGATACCCACACCAGTGCCAAAACCACTGATAGTAGAAACACCTGCCATTCCGGCAGCAAATCCTGCCGACGTTGCTTCAGTCGACGCGATTATTGCGGCCGTTTACGACGTTATCTCCGGTCCCGCCGGTAAGAAACGCGATTGGGACCGTATGCGCTCGCTCTTTGTTCCCGGCGCGCGTTTGATTCCGACCGGACCACGCCCGGCTGGTGGCTACGGATCACGGATCCTTAGTGTTGAAGAATATATCCTTAGAGCGGAGCCGAATTTTGAAAAGGAAGGATTTTACGAACGCGAGGCAGCGCGGACTACTGAACAGTTTGGTCAGATAGTGCACGTCTTCAGCACCTACGAATCGAGGCATGCCCCGGGCGATGCGAAACCATTTCAAAGAGGCATCAACAGTATTCAACTAATGAATGACGGAACGCGCTGGTGGATAGTGACAATCTTTTGGCAACGCGAAGATGAGAAGACGCCACTGCCGGAGAAGTATCTGAAAAGATAGGGGAAAGAAAAAGGGTAACGGGTACCCCGTAACGGGAAAGTAGTAAATGGTGAAGGGGTTCATTCAGCCTGTCTCGATTCCCCATTTTCCGTTTGCTGCTTTCGCCTTTACCTCTTCCCTTTCCCCGTTGGTTGGTTCTCTCGACGCCAGGCGGAAAGCGATCCGCCTTTTCCGCCTCGACGTATGGCAATAATCTCAGCCATGATCGCCAAAGCAACTTCCTCTGGCGTAACAGCGCCAATGTCGAGTCCGACCGGAGCGTGAACTCTTTCGAGCCTTTTTTCTTCCACTCCACTTTCGCGCAGTCGTTGCAGGACAATATTCGTTCTGCGTTTGCTGCCGATTAATCCAACGTAATCGACGTCGATGCCGATTGTCGCGCGCAGACACTGCTCATCTTCGCTGTGCCCGCGTGTGACGATCGCGACGCTGACGCCGTGTCCGTTGCCAACCGCTGCCTGTACTGCCTCGGACCAACTCTCCGCGGCTACTAACTCGATTCGCGGATCTGGAAAATATTCGCGAGTAACGAATTCAGCACGATCGTCGATCAGCGTTGCTTCGTAACCCATCAGGCCAGTAAGCTTCGCGAGAGATGCTCCCACATGGCCCGCACCGCAAATAACCAGACGCGGTTCCGGCTGGATACGCTCAAACAGAATCTGCACATCGCTCCATTCGGCAAGGGCTGGCGCAAATTCCTTCACTTGGAAGACTCGCGTTTCAGCTCTTGATTCAAAAAATTTGGCCGCGTGGTCTATAACTGCTTGATCAAGCGCTCCACTTCCCAGACTGCCGACCTTTTTGCGCGCTGTTTCAGGGTTCTCGACCAGTAGTTTTGTGCCAACCTTGATTGTGGCGTTTGTGGCAACTTCAACCAGCGTAGCCAATATGGCGATCGAACCGTCTTGGAGTATTTGCGAAACTCTTTCAGGAATTGAATTCAACTGCGTTTTGTTTTCCGAGGATTTGATGGAGGACATTTGCTTCAGTTGCATCGTACGGAGAGCACATCAGACCGGAAGCGGACCGAGGTCCCGAGCTGGGCAGCCCGGCTGGGTGGTGGTAGCGACCGGGCAAATAACCAAGCCAAGGACGTCCGCTTTCAATAATCCTGCGCCGTGTTTCCTGTCTTGCTGCAGGTTGAGTACTTAGCCGGTCGCTTACCGATTCGGTTCTGATTGGCTTGCCCTTTTCCTTGTGCTGCACGACGCAGGAGCCACCAGGGACCAACCAACAGGTAGATGGGGTTCTTGAAGAAGGCCGGTCGGTTTCCCTCGATCGCGTGCCCGACAAATTGAAACACCCAACCAACTACGAAAAGCACGAGCGCCCAGCGCCAGTTAAGGAAAAAAAGCGGCAACGAAATGACGATCAAGGGAATGCCGATGCTATGCGTCAGCTTGTTCAGCGGGTGCTGGTGTTTAGCCTTGTAGTTTTCGATAAAGGATTCCGCCATTGGTTCGTACACTTTATCCAACAAACTTCAGTTTGTCGTTGGGGCATTGTCGCCTGCAGTAGCGATCGTTGATCCCTCAAGTCGCCAAACATCGATGAAGATGTCCATGGTGCCGCCACAAACCATTCCTTCTTCGCTTGCTTCCTCGGCTGTTAACGAAAAGTGATGCAAGGCGGATTTGCCTGAGCGCATGGCTTCGCGTGCTTCGGCCCAAACTTCAGCTTCGATGCAACCGCCGCCCACCGTACCCGCCACTTCGCCGTTTTCGAAGAACAACATCTTCGCGCCCCGCTGCTGCGGCGTAGAGCCGCGCGTGCGTGCGACTGTGGCAACTACGAGTCGTTCGCCGCGATCATTAGCCTCGTTGATAGCGCGGTAAAGATCTCTTTGTGAGATGGTGCCCATGAAACTTTTGGTAAGACAGGCATTTCTGTCCGTAGATCAGCTTTTGACGTGACCAGGAGAAAAACTACGGACAGTAAGGAATGTCTGTCCCGCTTATTCAGGCTTGGGGCGCCGGGTCGAACGAGGCTCAGCGCTCGTCGCGCCCGAAGTGTCCTGCTGCGCCTGCTGCATCTCTATTTTGCGGCGCAGGGCATCGACTTCAGCATCGGCCGTAGTCACGGATGTTTCCAAACGAGCGCGGCTTGTTTCCAATATCTTGATCTGAGCCAGCACTCGTGAACGTTCACTTTCCAGTTGGCGCCGGCGCACGTCGCGTGCCTCCTCCGGGTGTACCGTCCCATACCCGGAGGCGCGTTCAATATTCTCCGGTTTCAGTTGGTACTCGATCTGTTCAAGTTTCGACTCTAAATCTGCGAGCTTGCTCTCAACATCCACTTGCTGTGCGCGCAAATTCTCAGCACGCTGCTCGGCGCGCGTGAGCCGCTCCATATCGATCAGGGTGCGGTCATTCTGCTGCATCTGCGTCAACTTGTCGTTTAGCCTGTCGACCTGATTTGACAGCGCGTTGATCGTCTGCTGCATATCGCCGTCGCTCGAACCTTTGTTTGAGCTCTTCTTTGGCGGTGTGCCCTCAGGAGTCTGTTCTGTTTCGCTGGTGCTCTGGTCTGCGGTACTGATGATTTTTTCGCTGTCTGCGGCGTTGGACTGTTCGGATCCAGCCGGCGCTATGACCGGATTGGTAATGACCGGCCGGCTGACAGCCGGTCTTGTGACGCGACGCGCGCCACGCTTTCGGCGCCGTTGAGCGTCAGCGTCGATTGAAAAAACACTGAGCCCAACTAAAACTGCCAATAGAAACGCACTGTAACGAAGGAATCTACTTTGCATCACAATTACCTCAATTATCGCCTGGACAAGGTGGTTTCAAGATACCGCTCCCTAGAGATGCATTCAAGCGGCCGCAAGCTGCCTTCAAGTTACACGGCAAGTTGTGCTTCTGGTTCCTCAAACTAATAATTGCTTCACTGCAGATTCTCAACAGTCTGTTCAAGTTGCGCGATGCGTTGGCCAATATCGGTGATACGCGCGCGCAGTTCGTTTACCTTCTCCGCAGGCGCTCGCTCGACAAACTGAGGGTTGGCAAGTTGTGCCTCAAGTTTGGCCGCCTCAGCCGCAAGCTTCTCTTTTTCCTTATTGAGCCGCTGCTGTTCCGCTTCGAAATCTATCAAACCCGCCAACGGTACCGCGACTTCCGCACCGCCGATCAAAACCGCTCGTGCAGACGCCCGCGGAGCCTCCGGTTTTTCCATTATAGAAACTTCAGAAGCACGTACGAGGCGGGTGATCTGATTCTTGTTTGCAGAAAACACCGCTCGCAATTTTTCGTCAGGCGACCCAATCAGCACGGGGATCGGCTCGCTCGGCTTGATGTTCATCTCGGAACGAATGTTGCGCACGCGCGAAATGAGATCAATTACAGCCTGCATCTCCCCCTCAGCCCTAACGTTGATCAGATCTGGTTTAACTTCCGGATATGCTGTCAGCATGATGGTCGACTCTGCTTCCCGGTAGGCTGGATGCAACAAATGTTTGCCGGCACCGGGAAGCTGCTGCCAAAGTTCCTCCGTAATGTAGGGCATGAAGGGATGCAACAGACGTAGCGCCTGCTCGAGCACTGTCAGCAGTCGTGTGCGCGCTCTAGTTCTTTCCGGCGACGCCTCCTCCGCGGCGACTTCAGCCTTCGTCAGTTCGATGTACCAGTCGCAGAAGTCGTCCCAGAAGAAGTGATAAAGCGTTTGCACGGCTCCGTGGAATTCATAACTGCCCAGCGCCGCGCGCACGTCGCGGGCCGTCGCATTTAGCCGCGAAAGTATCCAGCGATCATGTAAAGCCAGCCCAGGACTCGTGGTATCCAAGCTTTCAGGATCGATGGTCGCGCCTTCGGAATTCAGCAAGGTAAAACGCGCCGCGTTCCAAATCTTGTTTGCAAAGTTTCGATACGACTCGACCTGCTTGTCGTTCCAGCGAATATCAGTACTACCAACCGAAGCAAGTTTCAGGCGGGTCGCGTCAACCCCATACTTGTCAAAGACCTCGAGCGGATCGATACCGTTCATCTTTGTCTTCGACATGCGCTGGCCCTGCGCGTCCAGGATTGTCCCGGTGACGAACACATCAGCGAATGGTTCGCGCCCCATGAACTTCAATCCCAACATCACCATGCGCGACACCCAGAGGAAGATAATGTCGCGACCGGTCATGAGTACCGACGTTGGATAAAAGGTGTCGAGGTCTTTGGTTTTTTCCGGCCAGCCCATTGCCGAGAAGGGCCACAGCTGCGACGAGAACCACGTGTCGAGCACATCCGGATCCTGAACTAGCTGATCAGTTCCTGCTTTTGCTTTCGCTTCGTCTTCCGAGCGCGCCACAATGGTTTCACCATCGCTGGTATACCAGGCGGGGATTTGATGTCCCCACCAGAGCTGGCGTGAGATGGTCCAGTCGCGCAGGTTCTCCAGCCAGTTTGAGTAGACTTTCTCGTAAGGCACTTCCGGCACAAATTGCGGCTTCTTTTTCTGCTCTAACAACTTGAGCGCCTCATCGCGCAACTCGTCCATCCGCAGAAACCATTGGGTGGAAATCAAAGGCTCGATGACCGTCTTGCAGCGCTCACACTTTGAAATGGAGAACTCGTAGTCAACAACCTTTTCGAGCAGACCCAGCTCTTCAAACTTTTCAACAACTTTCGCCCGGGCCTTGTTGCGATCCAATCCGAAAAACTCCGCGCCCGCCGCTTCCGTCATTTTAGCGTGACTGTCGATAACGACTACTCGCTCCAGGTTGTGGCGCACGCCGATGTCATAGTCGTTCGGATCGTGCGCCGGCGTCACCTTCACTGCGCCGGTGCCAAACTGGGGATCGACAAAATCATCCGCAACTATTGGTATCGAGCGCGCGACAAGTGGCAACACTAACGTTTTGCCGACCAGATCGCGGTAGCGTTCATCGGTTGGATTAACGGCAACTGCCGTATCGCCGAGCATAGTTTCGGGGCGAGTGGTAGCGACCGTTACGCTTCCCCCGCCGTTTTTTGTCGGATAGCGAAGGTAGTAAAGCTTTCCGTCTTGTGCGACTTTCTCCACTTCCAAGTCTGACAACACAGTCTGATCGTTGGGACACCAGTTGACAATGCGATTCCCGCGATAGATCTTTCCTTCCTCGTACAAACGCACGAAGACTTCACGCACGGCCGCTGATAAGTCTTCATCCATCGTAAACTTTTCACGCGACCAATCGACTGAGACACCCTCACGCCGCATTTGTTTGGTAATCTGGCCTCCGGATTCCCTCTTCCATTTCCAAACTCGCTCAACAAACTTTTCACGACCCAGTTCGTGACGACTAACGCCTTCTTTCTTCAGCTCGCGCGTCACGACCAGCTGCGTGGAGATACCCGCGTGATCCGTACCCGGTAGCCAGAGCGTGCGATAACCACACATGCGCTTGTAGCGCGTGATCACATCCATCATCGTGTGCTGTAACGCGTGGCCCATGTGCAGCGATCCAGTGACATTCGGCGGAGGAATCACAATGGAAAACGTGGGCGCATTTACGTCATGGTTGATTTCCGGCGCAAAACAACCCTGTTTTTCCCAGCGCTCGTAGTGGTTTTGTTCCGCCTGTTGGGGGTCGTATTGTTTAGGGATTTCCATGTGTAGTCAGCAGTCCGCAGTCAATTGTTCTTTATCAGCCGTTTGACAGTCGTTGAGTGTCAATAGTCGGTACAGCAGTAGCTTGCCATCGCCGTAGTCGGGCATTGTAGAGTAATAGGCAGGGGTTTTCATATTCGTGACGATAAAATCAAGCTCCTGTCGCAACCACTCAGCACTGACAACGGCCTCTCATAAGTCGCAAAAAAAGCAGGCGGCCTCACGGTGGCGCCTGCTCCCATTAGCATATACTTGAAACTGGTTAAGAACTCTTCTCTTCGAGTTGCCGCTTGATCAAAAGCTCCGCGAGTTGCGGCACAACCTCCCACGCTATTTCCTGCACCACCTTCTCGGATAGGTGCTCGACTGCACGCCGAGCGATGGCATCAATCATCTCAGGAGATAGCTCCTGGGCCGAAGATGGAGCTGATTGCACTGAGGGTTGGGTTGAATATTGCTCTACGCGGCCGGTTTCATCTTGTAACTGCGGCGCTTCAACCACTTCGTCGTATACTCGCTCGAACTCCTGAGTTGTTGCTAACTGATCTGTCGTTGCCGAGGGCGTTTCAGAACTTGTTGTTGAGGCGGGCCAGGCTGCATTTTTGGAATCCTGGTACGAACTGCTGGTCTCCTGAAGGTTATCCGGGCTGCGAAGCGCTGATATCGGAAATGCCGGCTCGACTAGTGAGGGTTCCGGGATCTCGTCAAGATCGATGTCTAAAACAAAATCCTCGTCCAGATTGGAAGGCCCTGACGCAAACTCACCGAGATCGAGGAGCACCTCGCCGGCACCCTCGTACTGGTCGACAACCTCGCTTCTGCTCTCCATGCCATTGTTCTCCATTGTTCCGTTATCCACTTTCGATCGCGTTGAGAATTCCGTTCCTTCCCGCTTTGCCTGTAATGACGCCGCCTCTTCTACAACGTGCCGCAGTTCCGCGGGAAGAGGTTGCGTGTCGGCGGTACTAATCTCCAGTTCGGCCGTGCTTAGCTTTTCGACTTGCGGTTCTTGAGTCTCAGGCTTTGGCAGTTCAGCCGTTGGTATCCGTTCTTCCGGGGGGCGATTGCTTATGAGCAGGCCCACTTTATCTATCAAGCGTCGAATCGATTGAAAGGGCTTAGTCAATATCTCGTTCGCGCCAACTCTGCGCGCCTCCTCTTGGTCGAATGGCTCGAAGGAGCCAACCAGAAGCATAACTGGAATGTGCTTCAGCTTATTGTTTCGCTTTATGTACTCACAAACTTCGTAACCGTTCATCTGCGGCATGAAAACATCCGCGAGCACTATGTCAGGAGCAAACTCTTCCAGCCTTTCAACTGCATCACGTCCGTTGCTGACGCAAACCACGCTAACGCCTTCGTCGGCAAAAGTAAGATCGACAACTTTTTGAATCGTGATTGAATCGTCGGCGAGTAGGAGTTTTCGTCCAGCTAGCAAAGCTTGGGTACCTTAGCTGAAGTGAGCGCCACTGGCGGGGGTCAGGAATACTTGCAGTTGGCGCATGGCTTGTTTGCTGTTTGTCTAACAAAAAGGGGCTTCCCACAGCAAAGCCGTATTTTGAAACTAACACTCGCGCGGATAGCCCGTCAAGAGTTTTGGTAGAAACCCGAGCAATTAGCCCTGATTTGCGCTTGATCGGTCAGTGTTCGGTCAGCGGAGTTTACCTGACCGTTCGCGGTAAATCCGTGCCGGAATTGTCAAGGCCAGAGCGGGTCGTGCCTATCATTAATCGACTGGATTCACCGGCAAAACCTACTACGGTTTGCTAAGGAGAATGTCGTCCGGAGTCTCGGCTTTGCCGTCTGGACCGGCGGAGCGGAGTATGAAGTGGTCGCGTTCTCCCTGATAAATGTAGGGTTTTTGCCATGGGTCCAGGCGAATCACCCGTGCCAGATAGCCTGGACTGAGATGGTCGATGGCTACAGCCTGGCTGTCGGTAACAACGTAGAAGCCCCGGTCTCTGCGAAATTTCTCCAGAGCTCCGGCAATCAGTTCCAATTCCGCGCGCGCCCGCTTTATTTTCGCTTCGTTAAGTGCGGCAATTAGTGGCTCGAGTCTGACCCAGTCGCGGTTTCCTGTGCGCAATTCCGAGACACGCCAACCGCCACTATCGTTGAGAATCCGCGCATCGATCTTTATCCACGCGACCACGGTGGCTGAAGCTTGCGTGGCGAGCGGCACCGGCATAGGTTCCACTTCCTGGATCCGAATCGCATCGGAAGGAATCTCTACACCCAACAAACTTCCCAACAAACACCGCGCGCGCTTCACACTTGGATCGCCTGCCAGCGAGGCTTTGGCGGTTGGGTCGAGCGCGTTGCATGTGCCTGTTACAATCGGTGTCTTCAGCGCTTCGGCGATGAAATCAATTTCGTTCCAGCGATCCTGACCGGTTCTAATTTCCGCAACGCGCCACGTTCCTTCTTTATCTTGTGAAAACTTGAAGACAGTTCTGATCTCTGCTGAAACTTCCGCCGACGCGTTCGTTGCCGAGACACTCTTCACGCGTACCGAGCCGTCCTTAAGTTCAAGACCCGCCATGCGCATGATCGCTTTACGCGCCTGCCGGGGAGTTAGATCTGCGCGGACGTTTGCCGAGGCGATGACTGTCACGCAGCAGGCGAGCAACGGAAACATCAAGGTCGTCCTAATCTTCCCAGCGTTCATAAAAATTCTCGAATTAGCTACTGGCTTTGCGGATTAGCATCTGCAGCATGATGTGCAGTTGCGCCGTTGTGAAAGGCTTGGGTAGGAAGACTACTGCGCCGGCAGAGAAACTATCCGACGAAAGTTTGGGATCCTGTTCGGCAGTCATCATCATTACCGGAATCTCCATCAGTAGCTTCTCGGTTTTCATATAACGCACCAGTTCCGGTCCGGAAATGTGCGGCATAACCACGTCCAAGATGGCGGCGGTGAAGTTTGGATCGTTCTGGAGAATCTTGTAAGCCTCTCGCCCGTCACGCGCGGTGACTACTCCGTAGTTTTCCTTTTCGAGGATTGCCGAGACTAAACGCAGAATCGCCGGGTCGTCATCGGCAACCAGGATTCGACGTTTCTCGTTATGGGCGGGCGCTGGGCGGGTCTCATTGTTCATGATTAATTTCTAAACCTCTACCGTACGGCTGCTTTCGCCGGCCCTACTTGATAGTTCGGCGGCTAGTTTGATCGCCGCTATCATACTTGAATGCTCCGCGATTCCTTTACCGGCAATATCAAAGGCCGTTCCGTGATCAACCGAGGTGCGGATAAACGGCAAGCCCAACGTAACATTCACGGCCTCGCCAAACGAGAGGCATTTTACGGGAATCATCGCTTGGTCGTGATAACAAGCGATTACCGCGTCAAACTCGCCGCGCGAGGCTCGCAAAAACACGGTGTCAGCAGAGAACGGTCCCTGGATGTTTATTTCATCAACACCGTGGCAGGCTTCGATTGCGGGTGCAATTTCTGAAGCTTCTTCCATGCCGAATAATCCACCCTCGGCGCCGTGCGGGTTCAAAGCGGCCATGGCCAACCGGGGTCGTTCAATGCCCCATCGTTTCAGTTCGCGATTTGTTAAGTTGATGGTTCGAATGATGCGATCCCGTTCCACCAGCCTTATTGCTTCAGCCAGGGGTACGTGGGTTGAGATTAAGACTATGCGCAGATTCGCGGCAACGAAAGCCATGGCATATTCTTCACTGCCCGTGAGATGCGCCAGAAACTCCGTATGGCCGGGAAAGCTGTAGCCACCGAGGAACAGGGATCGCTTGTTGATTGGTGCCGTGGCTATAGCATCAACGCTTCCCGCCGCGCATAACTCGACCGCCGCTTCTATGTAACCACCGGCGGCTTTTCCGGCCACGCCAGATTCAATTCCAGGCTCGATCACACCGTTGATGTTGTCCAGATGAAAAATAATCGGTTCTGACAGATCCTCTGGAATTGGTTCTCCCAGACGAACGATGTCATAACCGGACTGCAGGTCGAGGGTGCGCGCCGTATGGGCCAGTAATTGGGCGTCGCCAATAATCACCGGAATGCAGACACGACGGATATCCTCTTCAACAACAGCCTTCAAAACTACTTCCGGACCGATGCCGGCCGGGTCACCCATGGTGACAGCGATTCGTGGCAAAGATCGGCGCTGGCGAGGACCTGAATGAGATGAGTTTTTGGCAAACTGACTCATTAGTGGAGACTGGCCGACAACTACTGGGATTGGAAGGGAGTCAGGAATCCAGATGGGCGCCGGTGTGCCTTACTCCGCGGTGTGTTCAACACGCTCGTCGGCCTTGTACATGTATTTGACGTTTCGCTTCAAGAGAAGAAGATTGGGTGCGGACTTGCGGTTGACCTTCAACGCGCCACGATCATACCACTCGATCGTTCCTTCAATCTCTTCGCCGTCAAGCAGCACGATAACCATAGGAGTGTGCGCGTCGATCTGCTTCTTGTAATAGAACAGCTCGGCGTTTGTCTCCATCGGGGGTGGCGTTCGCTTCCGCACTTGAATCGCCGCCTGTTGCGCGACACGAGCGGAATCCCTGCCTGAATCTCTTCCGCTGTCGCTACCAGGTCCTCGTTGGGAACTCCCATTCGAACGTTCCCTGGGCTGCGGCACTTCCCGTGCTTTGCCCTTCACTTCGGCAAGCGTGGTTCTGATGAGTTTACGATTGCTCACTTGTTTCTTTACCTCCAAAAAATTAAGACGGGTTCAAAATTGATCGCGCGACGCACATTTGGCGGGGATGGGGTTACGCGAAACTAAAAGTACACTCGCAGGCTGCGGCCATCCGAGGAGAAGGACGAAAACTGACCCGAAATGGAAAACCTGCAAGGAATGACGCTCATGCTACACAAGCGGGAGTCAAAAAGCAAAGGGGAAAGAACGAGTCAAAGGTAAAACTCATCTGGACCTTGAGACTCTTGCCGCCTCAACATCTCGGTCGCGCTGAATTCCATGCACCCCAACAACTTCTCAATTTTGCGCAAGACATTTGCTTTGCTGCCTTGCCGCGCCAATAGTCACATCTTGCTGAGCAACTTCATGAACCAGTTCCACTCACTTGGCAAGCGTTCGTTCTTCCATTTATGGTGTGGACGACGTTGTCTCGTCTCGGTGACAGCCTTTATCGAGTTGCACTCGTTTGGTGGGTATTGCAGAAAACGGGTTCAGCTAGATCGGCACGGGTGTGTTGTCGTAGGCGGAGACATAAAATAGTGTGTTGGCCATACTAGCTTTGCCATCCCCGCGGCGAAATCTGGACTGAAAGGAAGGCCAACTTCATGGCCTTCCCTTCCAGGACTTAAATCAGCTTTTTTGTTAGTCTGCCTTTTTACGAATGAATGTAGGCACGTCAAGATCGTCAGGACGTGCGTGCATCATAGGTCGCGGCAACTCGTCCGACGGACGTTGCATAAAACGCGGCGTGGCGGCCGGCAAGGTTGAGATTGCGGCGGCAGAGGCCACTACTACTGCTTCTTGTCCAAACCCTGTCGCGATCACAGTAATTTTCATCTCGTCGCGAAGGTTCTCGTCGATCACTGCGCCAAAGATTATGTTTGCATCTTCGTCAGCTGCCTCACGAATAATCGTTGAGGCAACATTCACCTCATAAAGCGTCAGGTCTGGTCCACCGGTAATATTAATGAGCACACCTTTTGCGCCCTGAATAGTGGCTTCCTCGAGAAGCGGTGACGAGATCGCCTGTTGCGTTGCTTCTATCGCTCGATTGTCTCCGCGCGCGTGACCGGCGCCCATTAGGGCCATGCCCATTCCCTGCATAATTGATTTAACGTCCGCGAAGTCGAGGTTTATCAGCCCGGGAACTGTAATCAGATCGCTAATTCCCTGCACCGCCTGGCGGAGAACGTCGTCTGCTACTCCAAACGAATCCGCCAGCGATGAGTCTTTATCTACAGTATGCAGCAGGCGTTCGTTTGGAATAGTGATTACCGTGTCTACACATTCACGCAACTCACGCAACCCTTGTTCGGCCTGTTGCATTCTGCGACGCCCTTCAAAATGAAAGGGCTTGGTAACTACCGCGACCGTCAGGGCTTCCAGTTCGGTAGCGAGCGACGCAATGATTGGCGCCCCGCCTGTGCCCGTGCCGCCACCAAGGCCCGTGGTGACAAAAACCATGTCAGCGCCTTCAAGGACCTCGATAATCTTATCGGTATCTTCAAGGGCGGCTTCGCGTCCGACGACCGGATTGGCGCCAGCTCCGAGTCCTTTGGTGAGCCTGCTGCCAAGCTGAATCTTTATTGGCGCTTTCGATCGCTTCAACGCCTGAAGATCGGTGTTGGCAACCAGGAATTCTATTCCCTCGATGCCGGCTTCGATCATGCGGTTGACGGCATTGCCACCACCGCCACCGATACCGATTACTTTTATGCGCGCACCAGTGATCGGCGGTTCGTCGTCAATGAAAATATTAATGCCTCTATCCAAACGAGCGTCCTCTGCCATAGTCATTTCCTCTCTTCCAAAGCGGGAAGGTTTCCAGGGCCTCTTCCTTCTATGTTGGGTTGCTCGCGCCATCGGCATCGATATGTAGCGGACTATATCTTGTGCGACCGGGGCGAAAGCATACAACAACTTGTCAAAAAATACTACTGAAACGATTTCGGAACCTTGAAACAAAATGCGTTAGCTTACCTGTGGAGCCTCGCCGACTCATCGCTACGCGAAGCTCACTTGCTTGAGAACGGCTGGCAACCAGAGCGAGTCCGGTAGCAGCGGCCCATGCTGGACTTTGCACGTCCTCAATTAACCCACCAAACCGATCTCTTTCGGGATAGCCCAGGCGAACGGGAGCATCGAAAACTTGCTCCGCAATTTCAGTCATGCCACTCAGCAATGCGCCACCGCCAGTTAGCACTACCCCACTCGAGAGCTGCCGTTCCCAGCCAGCATCTTTGATCTCGTCAGCGACGTGCATCAGTACTTCCTCTGCGCGCGGCTGCAAAATATCGCAAAGGATCTGCCGCGAAAGCTGACGTGCCGCGCGGCCGCCCACCGAAGGAACTTCCACTAACTCGCTGCGCTGCATTTCTGTAAGTGATGTGCTGCAGGCGCAGCCTACCGTGCGCTTGATCTTTTCCGCGTCTGGAATCGGTGTGCGCAACCCAAAAGCAATGTCATTGGTGAAATGAGAGCCTCCCAGCGGAAAGACGGCGGTGTGCTGCACCGCGCCACGCTGATAAATGACCAAGCCTGTCGTTTCCGCCCCTATGTCCACCAGGGCTGCGCCAAATTCCTTGTCGTCCTCAGTCAGCGATCCTTCTGCTGCAGCAAGTTGCTCCAGTACCATGTCAGCCACTATCAAACCAGCCCGATTTACTGCGTTAATCGCATTTTGTCGGGCCGTAACCGGACTGGTAACAATATGGACTTTGACCGCAAGCCGGGCCCCGATCATGCCGACCGGATCGTTTATTCCATCCTGGTCGTCGACGATAAACTCCTGCGGTAAGCGGTCCACTATTTCGCGTCCGGCGGGGAGTTGAATCGCACAGGCAGAATCGATGGCGCGACGCACATCCTCGGCGTTTATCTCTCGGTCGCGACCCGATACTGCCACGATCGCCTGGCCATTGAGGCCGAGGATGTGAGAACCCGCCAAATTGATGGTGACCTCCTCAGCTTGTATCCCACTCATGCGTTCTGCTTCTTCGACCGCTTTCTTGATCGCATCCACGGCTGAATCAGGATTTACGATTACGCCTTTTCTAAGTCCCCTCGCTTCCGCCTCTCCGATTCCCACGATGTTTAGCAATCCGCCTTCGCCTGGTTCGCACGCAATACACGTCACCCTACTAGTCCCTATGTCGAGACCAATTGTGTGTTGCGTGCGTTTGGCCATTCAGTCGTGCTCCTTAAAGTCAGACCAGTAATACGATCATGGTTTGCTTCGATCTGAATTCTTCGATTTGTCTGGCTTCTTTTCCGCGGTCGTTGATTTGTCGCCGCGATCTCTTTTTCCTTTTCTTTCGACAGTCCCGGTTTCGTTGTATCCACGTCCCGCAGTGTTCTCGTTGGTAGAAACAGTGGGCGGCCGAGAGACTTCACTGCCATCGCCGGTCGTATGAACGCCGGAAGTCAGACCAACAATCGCCCTCTTCCCCTGGCTCAGATCGATATAACTGATAAGCGAACCGTGCGGCGACTGCTTTTGACTATCGAGGACATTGAGAGCGTCCCGCAAACGCTTACCATGATCCTGAGAACCAAGCCGGACCTCGATTTGGGAATTGTCCCCTGCCAACTGCGCGCGCACGTCACGGATGTCGATCAGATTTACTTCACTAACCCGTTCGGATAATCCGGCGGCCTCCCACTCTCGCTGCAAATCCAAAAACTTCGCTACTCGTTCGCGATTCTCTTTGCGCGCGCCTTCGGGATCTTCTTCGTTCAAGCCACGCAGAAAGAACGCCGGTATTTGATCGGTTGGCAGCATCTCGCCAAGGAGCACCGCATCGTCATCGACCCAGCGAAAGCGGCCCGATGCTGTCCGCACAACTGCACGTGGCATACGCTCACTGATCCGAACGCGGATGCCATCCGGCAATACCCGCGAAACAACAGCCGTTCTTACCCAGGCAACGCGCTCGAGCCGCGCGTTCATTCCCTCAAGATCCGCTTTCCAGACACCGGTCTTCTCAACTTCTCTCAGAACAATTGCCTGAACCTCATCCGCAGACACTCGTGAAGTGCCATGCACGTCAATCTTGTGAAGCCGGAAGAAACTTGCGGACGCTGCCGCGCGATAACCGGCAAAAACGACAACGCCCGCTGCTATCGCCAGGACCAGTTTGAGGATTGCCGGCACGTACCCAAGCATTGCGCGAAGACGTGTTGCCAGAGCTTCGCCACCACTCTCACGACGCGTAGGCCGCTGCGCGCCGGTCGAACGACGCTGCCCGCCAAGGCCGCTACGGTTACCAACTTTGTGGGCGATGACTTGTTCTCTCATGCCGGCTCCTTTCGATTTGATTCGTCAGGCGCATCATCAACCTCCGGCTTGTTTCTGGGTTCATTCGCTCGCCAGAGTTCCACTTCATACTCAAGCTCGATTCCATGTTCGCGTTTGACACGCTCACGGACTTCTTCAGCGAGCGCCAGCGCGTCTTCGGCTCGGGCCCCCTCACCTTCGGTGACGATGAAATTCGCATGTACTGGAGAAACGATCGCACTGCCTCGTCGCGATCCTTTCATCCCCATCTCGTCAATGATCTTGCCCGTCCCGACAGAGCCAGCCGGGGGATTCTTGAAAAAGCAGCCAGCTGATCGTGAGCCATGTGGCTGCGTCGCCATTCGTCGAGACTTCGCATCTTCCATGCGCGCGCGAATTTTTTCCGGGTCATCCGAGGTCAATCGCAAAGTCCCGCCGAGGAGTAGCTCGCCTTCCCGGAACGAGGTGTGACGATAGTTCCACTGAATCTCGCTTCCCGGAATCTCGATCACCTTTCCCTGACGCGCGACGCGTACCGTCTCAGTCACGGTCCCTATTTCATGACCATATGCTCCTGCGTTCATCCAGAGCGCACCGCCAACCGTGCCAGGAATTCCCCCGAGGCCTTCTATTCCCGAAAGTCCATGACGCGCGACATCGACGCAAAGCCGCGGAAGCGAATAACCAGCAGGAACCGACACACGCTCACCATCAAAACTGAGTTCGCCTTTCAGCTCCTTGAGACTGAGGACAACATAGTGGTGATCGCCGTCGTCGGCGAGAATATTGCTGCCTGATCCCAACGCTCGCCAGCCGATTCCCGCCTGGTCCATTTCATGCACCAGGGCAGCGGCTTGTGCTTCCGTTTCGGGTGACAAGACCCAGTCAATTGCGCCACCGACACGCAAACTTGTTAATTCCGCAAACCGCTTTCCCCGCTCGGCGCGCACGCCAAGTTTGGTGGCTATTTGCTCCAGCGCAACATCGCGCTCTCGGTAGTCATGTTCTGCGTTTACTTCAGTCATAGCTTGCCGGCAAACTAATAGTTTGCGTTATTGAGAAACCTAAACACCTTTCGCTTCGCTTCGTTCACGAAGCAATTCCAGCAATTGATCGCTGACACGGTTCACCGTGCCGGCCCCCAAAGTCAAAACTAAATCTCCTGGTTGCACATGGTCTCGCAGAGCTACAGCGGCATTTTCCAGGGCACCCACATATCGAACGTCCTTGTGACCGAAGCGTTGGATCGCATTGGTCAGCGTTTCGGCGGTGGTTCCCTCGATCGGATCCTCACTGGCAGCGTAGATGTCCGTCACGAAGAGCGTATCCGCGTTATTAAAGGATCGCGCAAATTCCTCCATCAGATCGTGAGTACGGCTGTAGCGATGCGGTTGAAACAAGACCACGATGCGCCTTCCACCGGAACCAATTTTTGCTGCCGCCAGGGTTGCCTTAACCTCAGTGGGATGGTGGCCATAATCATCAACCACCATCACGCCGCCATGTTCCCCTTTGAACTGAAACCGTCTACCCGCGCCGGTGAAACTCGCCAGAGCTTCGGCAATTTGCGCAAATGGGACGTCCAACTCAAAGCCAACTGCTATCGCTGCAAGCGCGTTGTAGACGTTGTGCAGTCCCGGCACGCACAAAGCGATGTCACCAACAACATCCGCCCCATGCCAAACCGTAAAAATCGATCCGAAGCTCTGGTCATAACGAATAGCATGCGCGGAGATGTCGGCCTGTGCGCTCAGCCCGTAAGTAATGCGTCGCCTTTCCACGTGAGGAATGATTGCCTGCACGTTTGGATCGTCCAGACAAAGAACTGATGCGCCATAGAAAGGTACCTTGTTCACAAAATTCGTAAAGCAGGTACGTACGTCATCCATGTCGTGGTAGTAATCCATGTGCTCGCGATCAATATTTGTCACAACCGCAATGGTTGGCGTCAACATTAGAAACGAGCGATCACTTTCATCGGCTTCAACAACCATGAGATCACTCGTACCAAGATGCGCATTAGATCCAAAGGCGCCCACGACCCCGCCAACCACAATCGTAGGATCCAGTCCGGCATGACCAAGCACGGTCGCAACCATCGACGTGGTTGTAGTCTTTCCATGTGAGCCGGCTACCGCCACCGTGTGCGGCTTTAATCGCATAAGCTCAGCCAGCATTTCAGCTCGCGGAATCACGGGAATTGATCGGCGCTGCGCCTCCACGATCTCCGGATTGTCATCACGCACCGCAGTGGAGCGGACCACTACGTGCGCATCGCCCACGTGTTCACCGTCGTGACCTTCAGTAAATTCAACCCCCATCTTCTTCAATCGATCCGTGACGTTCGATCGTTTAGCGTCGGAGCCGGAAACGCGGAAGCCTAAATTGATCAGTACCTCGGCAATACCGGACATGCCGATGCCGCCAATGCCGACAAAATGGACGTGTTGAATTCGTCGAAACATAACTTCCACACCGCCTACGATCGACGGTCGACGGTTGACGGTCGAACGAGCTTCTCAATCATATCCACCACCGCGGCCGCCGCATCGCCGCGAGCAAGCTTGCGGGCGGCTTGTTCCATCTCGTTGATTCTTTCCGGCTCGCTTACAAGACTCGTTATCTCGCGGGCTAGCCGCTCTGCGGATAAGTCCTGCTGAAGAATCATTCTCCCCGCTCCTGCCTGGGCCAGCGCTTCGGCGTTCTTGCGCTGGTGGTCATCGGCAGCAAACGGAAAGGGAACCATTATTGATGCCTTGCCTGCGGCGATCAGTTCCGCTGTCGTAGTTGCGCCGGCCCGACTAATTACCAGATCAACGCCGGCGAAAGCCGCTACCATGTTGTCAATGTATTTCGTCACGCTAGCGCGTTCATCCCAGCCGGCGGCGAGATACGCCCGTTGCGCAGTATCAAAATCCCTTTCTCCCGTTTGGTGCGTTATGCGCAGCACATCTTTCAAACCAGCGAGTGCGGGCAGCGCGGCAATCATTGCCTCATTTATCGCGTGGGCCCCCTGCGATCCGCCAAATACAAGAATGGAAAACTGGCCGGGCTCCCTTTGTTTGGCGGGTATCTCAAAGAACTCACGACGAACAGGATTGCCGGTCACGAATCCCTTGCCCCGGAAAAAAGGCAAAGCTACATCAAATGAAACAGCCGCCTTGTCAACAAAACGCGCCAGCACCCGATTGGTCCAACCCGGCAAGGCGTTCGACTCCATTACGAGGGTCGGCAGGTTCAACAGGGCTGCGGTCAAGAGCACCGGACCGGAGACGTAGCCACCGGCGCCAATCACAACATCGGGCTGAAACGCCTTAATCAAGCCGCGGGCTGTCAGGAAACTCTTTGGCAACACCAGCAATCCGCGCGCGCGCGCAACCGGGCCGACATTTTTAAGACCCGCACTGTCAATGATCGAAAGTTTAAAACCTGCTTGCGGAACCAATCTGCTTTCGAGGCCACGCGCCGTGCCAACAAACCCGACTTCGGATTCCGGCTGGCGGCGCAAGATTTCTTTAGCTACCGCAATCCCCGGATAAATGTGTCCGCCTGTTCCACCGGCGGCGATCAACACGCGCATCGTTGTTTTCAAAAGCGCGAAAGAGCTATTCGCCTCGCGGGCGCGACCCGCAACTTTCCCGGTTGTTTTTCAAGGATCTCCGGCACTGATCTCAATATCTCCGACCTAAGGGAGCTCGTTGCGTGTTGCGAAATATTGAGCAAAATACCTACCGCCGCGAGCGTTGGAACCAACGATGAACCGCCGTAAGAAATAAACGGCAACGGGATGCCCTTGGTCGGGACCAGGGAAAGCACCACGCTAATATTGAACAGTGCTTGTGCGACTATTCCCGTTACGATGCCCAGCGAGAGCAATTTGCTGAACCGATCCGGCGCCAGCAAGGAAGTGCGAATACCACGCCAGAGAAAGACCGCGAATATCAGTAATACTGCCAGGGTGCCCAGCAAGCCCAGCTCCTCACCGATAACCGCAAAAATGAAATCTGAATGGGCAAACGGTAGAAACAACATCTTCTGTTTGCCTTGCGCGAAACCGAGACCGTTTGTGCCACCCGAACCGACAGCAATCAATGACTGGACCACCTGGAATCCGCTCTTCTGGGGATCGGCCCAGGGATCCAGAAAAGTCACTAGCCTGGCCATGCGCCAGGGAACAAAGATCAACAACCCTGCCGCAACAACAAAGGCCGGCGCTGCGGCCATCGCGAGATGCGACAGGCGCGCGCCCGCGGTGTAGACGACCACGACGAACGTCACCCCCAACATCAACGACGTTCCGAAATCCGGTTCAGCGACAACGAGCCCGGCAAGGATTGCGGTCGCCAAGCCGCAGGGAAAAAATGTTTGCCAAAACTTACGTTCCTCGCCCGCGCGTTTCTCCAGGAAGTAGGCGAGGAAGATCGCCAGAACCAATTTTGAAACTTCTGAAGGCTGAATTGAGAAAGCGCTGAACTTAATCCAGCGACGCGCGCCGTTCACTGGGGGAAAAGAAAAGACGGCTACCAATAAGAACACTGTCAACAGCAGCAGACCGTAAACAATCCGTCGATCCCGCAAGCGGTTGTAATCAAACTGCATCGCTATCAGCATCGCCACAAAGCCTATGGCAGTCCAGATTGCCTGCTTCTTAACGTAATAAAAATGGCCGTGATTTTCGTTTTGCGCCAACATCGCCGAGGCGCTGTAAACCATCACGACGCCAAAAAGGGCCAGTCCGATGGTTGCCGCGAAGAGCCATTTGTCTGGATATAACTTCTTTGCCATGGGCTATTTGAGTTTCGAGTTTAGAGTTTCGAGTTTCGAGTTTTCGGACTGAGCCATACTTTGATCTCTTGTTTTCCGGTCGTTCCTGGAACTCGAAACTCGAAACTCTAAACTCGAAACCTCGTCTTTAAATACTTTCCCACGATGCTCGAAGCTCCGGAACATATCGAAGCTGGCGCAAGCCGGCGCCAGCAAAACTATGTCGCCCGGCTGGGCAGCTTGAAAAGAAAGTGTTACTGCATCTTTCATGTTGCTGGTCCGCTCATTCGGAACAATATGACCCAACTCATTGGCAATAGTTTCCGCGTCTTCCCCGATCAGGATTAGCTTCCGGACCCTCTCGCGGACCAGTGAGGCGAGTGGACCATAGGGAGCTTTCTTGCCGCGCCCGCCAAGTATCAGGACAATTTTTCCGGGCCCGTCTTCATCCTCGCCCGCAAAAGCCTCGAGCGCTTTTACTGTCGCATCCACGCTTGTCGCCTTTGAGTCGTTGTAAAACTTTACGCCCTCGACCTCAGTGACAAACTCCAGGCGATGCTCGACCGGTTCAAAACGCCCGATCGTCTGGCGCATAGATTCTGGCGCCGCGCCGCAAGCAAGTCCTGCCGCCAGCGCGGCTAGCACATTCTCAACATTGTGCATCCCGCGAAGTTTCAACTCGTCCGAAGTCAGTAAAACCCGCTCGCGGGTCGCGCTACGGGAGACGATTTCGCGCCCGCGCAGAAAAAGACCTTCTTTCAGTTGCTGCTTTACGCTGAAGCTCGCAACGTGTGCCCGCAAGCCGCCGGCCCAGCTGGAAACAATTTGATCGTCGGCGTTAAGAATCGCGACATCACCAGGCCCCTGATTCATAAAGATCCGGTGCTTTGCTGCAGCGTAGTCGGTGAATGATTCGTAACGATCCATATGGTTTGGCGTAACGTTGAGCACTAGCGCGACCGCCGGATGAAACTCCTTGATGGTTTCCAACTGAAAACTCGACATCTCTACGACTGTCCAACCGTCGTCGCGAGAACTCTCGACCATTGAGATCAGCGGCGTGCCAATATTCCCTCCAACCTGAGTGGGCAATCCCGCGTCCTTAAGTAATTCCCCAATCAGCGACGTGGTTGTTGTTTTGCCATTCGAACCGGTGATTGCAACTATCCGCCCACTCAAATAGCGCGACGCCAATTCAACTTCGCCGATCACCTCAGCCCCGGCACGTTCCGCGTAACGAAGCGGAATAGCTTTGGTGGGAACGCCCGGACTAATCACCACCAGGTCAAGCTGGTCCAGCAGCCAACCCGGGACCTCGCCCGCCAGGCAACCTACGCCTTCGCTTTTCAACGCAAGGGCATCGGCACTCCAGTTTTCAAGCGGTTGCGTATCGTTAAGTGCCACCGTCGCGCCGCGCGCCGCCAAAAACTTTGCGCAGGCGATGCCACTACGTGCCGCGCCCACCACCAGAACTTTTTTGCCAGCTACTTCCAAACAACTCCACGACCTCTATCGGGCAGGGGTGCTTCCCCCTCACCCTTTACCCTCTTCACTTTTTTCCCCTGTCGTCTTGATCATCTCAGCTTCAATGTCGAAAGACTCAACAATGCAAACAGTATCGCCAGAATCAAAAACCGAAACACAATCTTCGACTCTTTCCAATCTCGCATTTCAAAGTGGTGATGCAGCGGTGTCATCCTGAATAGCCGGTGTCCGGTG
This sequence comes from Acidobacteriota bacterium, assembly GCA_046726155.1. GTDB lineage: Bacteria > Acidobacteriota > Blastocatellia > Pyrinomonadales > Pyrinomonadaceae > PSRF01. The sequence goes on along the minus strand of JBKOZZ010000014.1, from coordinate 38,893 downwards.
CCCGTGGTGCGCTTAGTCATTTTGAAGACGCTGACCTGAAGCAACACCGATAGGGCCTCGATTACAAAGACACCGCCCACCATCAGCAATATAAACTCCTGTTTCGTGAGCACAGCCACCGTCCCAATCGCGCCACCGATTGCCAGGCTGCCGACATCACCCATGAACACCTCTGCGGGCGGTGCGTTGTACCAAAGGAAGCCAAGACTTGCTCCCGCCATTGCCCCGCAAAAAACTGTCAACTCAGCAGCCTCTGGCCGGTGAGTCAGCTCCAGGTAAGTGGCCCATCGTTTGTCGCTGCTGAAATATGTGAACGCTGTTAAAGCGGTCATGGCGATGAACGTCACGCTGATGGCCAGACCGTCCAGCCCGTCAGTTAAGTTAACCGCGTTTGAAGCGCCCAGCAGCACTACAACTATCAAGACCAGATAAAGATACGGCCCGATATAGCTGACCCCGGTTGGCTCGGCCGTCGCCTTCAGAAATGGAATACTGACGTTCCATGAATAATCGCTCGCGAAGTATTTAGTTAGAATAAACAAGACCACCCAAACGCCGACTGCCACCAGGAACTGCGCCAGCAACTTTTGTTTGCCGGTCAACCCCAGACTCCGCTTCCTCGCCATCTTGTTGTAGTCGTCGGCAAAACCAATCGCGCCAAACAGGGTTGTGGCGATCACTATTATCCAAACGTAGACGCTCGAAAGTTTCGCCCAAAGCAAAGTCGAAAGAACCACCGAGCCAACGATCAAGACGCCCCCCATCGTCGGCGTTCCGCGTTTGGCCATATGACCCTGCGGACCTTCCTCGCGAATCTGCTGTCCCACGTTCCATCTTCGTAGTGCCGCGATCAGCTTGCCGCCAAAGACCAGGGAAAGCAGCAGCGCCGTGACCGAAGCGTAGGCTGTGCGAAACGTTACATACTGAAAGACGTTGAGCGCCTTGATTAAATACCAATCCTTCTCCTTGAAATGGTTAAAGAGCAGTTCGTATAGGACGTAATAGATCATTCGCTCTTGTTAGTCTTCCTGCCCTTCTCGATCCTGCGTAATGCCAAGCTTAGGTCAAATCACCGAATCACAACGCAAACTAACAGCTTGCGTTACAATTGCTGCTCGTCGGCTCCTACTAAAGGGAATCGCTGGCGAATAGCGCTCACTATCGTGTCCGTGGCGACGCTCCGTGAGCCCTTTACCAAAACGAGATCTCCTTCTTTGACTTGTTCAAGGATCGCTCGGGCTGCCTCATCGGAAGTTTCGAAAAAGCTGGTCTGATTTAATCCAACTTCATTAGCGCCTTCAACTATCTGCGCGGCCAAACCCCGAACGCCCCACAAGACATCCACGCCCGCACGACCAATTTCGCGTCCAGCTTCGCGATGCAGTGCCGCCTCATCAGGTCCCAGTTCCAACATCTCACCGGCAATAACGATACGCCGTCTGGAGCTGGTCCCGGCCTCCGTTATTGTGCGGACCATGTTTATCAATGAACGCGGATTTGAGTTATATGAGTCATCAACGACTCGAAAGCCAGCGGCAAAATCAAGCACCTCCCCACGCATGCGTGGAGGTCTAGCCGTATTCAAAGCCGTGGCAATCTGCTGAGGCCCCATTTCAAAACAAGTTGCGACGGCCGCGGCGGCTAGTGCATTCATGAGGTTGTGGCGCCCGCTCATGTGTAACGTCGCTTGCGCTTCACCCAGCGGCGTTTGCAAACGAAACTTGATCAAACCGAGATGACCCGCATTAATTTCCTTCGCAACGACATCCGCAGGCCTGTCTATTCCGAATGTAACCGAGCGCCCTTTATGTATGTCGCGCATCCTGATAACCATTTCGTCATCCGCGTTTAGGACAGCTATACCACCGGGCTTGAGTCCCTCGACCAACTCTGCCTTAGCAGCCGCGATGTTTTCAATGCTTCCTAAATACTCCAGATGAACGGGCGCGATCATCAACTCCACAGCCACATCGGGCGGTGTAATTTGGCAGAGCCGTTGAATCTCGTGCATGGGCGAAGACATGCCCATTTCGAGCACCGCGATATCAAACTGTTCCGGTCTTTGACGTTCGCTCACCAAACGCAAAACCGAAAGCGGCAGGCCGAGGCCGTTGTTGTAGTTTCGCTCGCTCTTCAACACGCGCCAGCCGGCCGCGCCTAGTAAGTGCGCGGTCAATTCCTTCGCGGTGGTTTTGCCAGCGCTACCGGTAATGCCGACCACAGGTTTTCCCCAGCGCTCGTAAACTCGATGCGCCAGCATCTGTAAAGCTGCGATAGCATCGTCGACCAAAAGGAGACGCTCTTTTAAAAGCATTAGACCGTGATCGCTGCGCGCTCTATCCGCGCGGGCGACGGCAGCAACTGCTCCCCTGGCCAGGGCGTCTTTTATGTATTGATGCCCGTCGGCGAAAATCCCGTTAAAGCCGGCGCGGGCGTAATCCTCTTGCGATAGTGCGAAGAAAAGTTCGCCCGCGTTAACCGACCTTGAATCAATGGAAAAATCTATGATTTCCTTGTCAAACAACTTGGCGCTTACGTCTTCGTCGCTAGCGCCCATCAAAAGCGATGCTTCACGAACCTTCACGTGATTCCGACCTCTTGTTCTTCAAGCAACGACGCCCGGCTGATGCCGTGTGTTCCGCCCCTGCAGAAGGAGAACTGTAATTCGTGCGGGCGACTGAGGCCGCCATGCTGGGGCTTCCTGGGGAATCGCCCGCCGCATAGTCATCAACCTGGGAGACGGACGGAGTGACGCCGGAAAACAACCCTTCCGGTTCGTTGTTACCTTGCACCCTTTGCGCCACCCGGTTGACACGCAAGCGTTTCCTGCAAGCTGTCACCCGATCTTTCAATCCGTTTCCAAAGATCTCGCTACTTAGCATTCGATGGGGGATCATTTTCCTGCTCCGTAAGATGTTGTGATTTTGTAAGGCAAACTGTCATTTTGCGTAATTGTCGAGCGCGAACCAACAGCTTGTGCTCAAACCTCCACTTCAATTCAATCTTCCAAAATCTACATAAATCACCTGTCCCTGCTGCAACTCTGCTCCCGGTTGGGGTGTTTGTCCAACGACGCGACCCCCGTCGCCATGAGCTTCAACTTGCATGCCTAAGCGCGCGCACGCCCGGGCCACATCTCGTACGCTTCGTCCTCGTAAATCCGGCATCACGATCGCGTTGCTGGTCGCAAGCGCATAGACAATCTCACCGCCTCTGTTATCCTGCTCGGTAACTCGTGGCATGGTGGACTCCCTGAACTCCTCTTCACGCTTCTTTGCGTCGCGACGCTTCTCGTCCTGGCGTAGTTTCGAAATTTGTGCCGGATTCTGTATTGCCCCCGCGACCAGCTCGGGGCTTTTGAACTCTGTGTCCGGAATCACACCCATCTGCGGCAAAATCTGTTCGGCAATCTGGCGAAACACCGGTGCAGCTACATCGCCGCCGTGATATGAGCCGCTGGGCTCGTCTATCACGACGATGATTACGACGGCGGGATTATTAACCGGCGCGAAACCGACGAACGATGCCACAAACTTCGTCTTCGAATACGTTTTTGTTTTGGCGTCAATCTTCTGTGCCGTACCCGTCTTACCGGCCGCTGTGTAACCGTCTAACTGAGCTTTCTTTGCGGTCCCATTAAGCGTCACGCCTTCAAGCATTCCCCTTAGCGCACTTGCCGTTGCAGTGCTGATCACGCGACGCTGTTCAGGATCCGGACGATAGATGGTCACGCCCGAAACGTTCCGGATCTCGCGAATCAAATGAGGAGCTGTACGCACGCCGTCATTTGCCAGGGCGCTGAAAGCAGCAGCCATTTGCAACGGCGTGACCCCCACTTCCTGTCCAATAGCTATCGAGCCAATCGAAGAAGGCTGCCAGCGATTGAGAGGCCGAACCAGACCGGCAGTCTCCCCAGGCAATTCAATTCCCGTTCGCGAGCCAAAACCAAAACGTGTGATGTAGTCGTGCATGGTGGGGTCGCCCACGCGCAGACCGAGTTTGATCGCGGCCACATTACTTGATTTGGCGAGCGCTTCAGCCACAGTCAAGCTTCCGAATGGATGGTGGTCGTGAATTAGACGCTTGGCAACAGTGATCGAGCCCATCTGGCAATCGATATGGTCGTCCGGCTTTGCCAATCCCTTTTCAATTGCCGCCGAAAAGGCAACAACCTTGAACGTCGATCCCGGCTCGTAGATGTTCTGCAGCGCCCAGTTTGCTAGCGCCGCAGGCGAGGCTGAGCCAACGTCGTTTGGATCAAACGTCGGCGCATTGGCCAGTGCCAAAATGTCGCCAGTATGCGGATCGAGAACGATCGCGGTTCCCGCCCTGGCTCTTGATTGTGCGATTGCTGTCGTTAACGCTGCTTCCGCCTGATACTGAATGGACTGATCGATCGTCAGAATGATCGTTTGGCCCGGACGGCCGAAAATCTCCGTGCTCTCGTAAGCTCTGCCAAGCGAATCCTTTTCAATGAAAAGTTTGCCTGGCTCGCCCGTGATCTTTTCGTTGTAAACCTGCTCGATTCCGGCCAGCCCGTTTCCATCGAGGCCGACAAAACCAAGCACGTTAGCGGCCAGTGAACCGTTAGGATAAAAACGCTTCGGTTCTTTCCGTGTGTGAACCCCGGCAAGGTCCATCTGCTCCAGCGCCTGCGCCTTGTCTGGAGTAATCCGACGGGCAATCCAAAGAAAACGCCGGCCGCTTTCCCTCGCAGCAAGAATCTGATTGACAAGCGTCATTCGATCTAAACTCAAAACTGACGAGATTACTTCCGCAGTGCATCCGATCTCGTCCATAGCCCGGGTTTCGTCTTTGTTGAACTCATCCGGCGCGATGAAAACCGACGTGGTGTCGATGCTGCGGGCCAGCTCTCGCTCCTGACGATCGAGTACTGGCCCTCTCGTCGGGGTGGTATCGATTGCCTCCTGCTGCTGTTTGTGCGCACGCGCTACCAGCTTGTCGTGTTGCGAAACCTGCAAATAAACAAGCCGAGCGCTAATTCCCAATATCCAGAAAGCGACAAAAGCCGCAACAAATAGCGTGCGGCGTAGCGAAACATCTGGTTGTGATTCCGGCTGACGTGAAAGACGCGCCATCCCTGGATGTATCCCTTCTTACCAACCAACGCGAAGGAAGAGCATTCGCCTCGGGAACATGAGTCTTAGATTCTGAGATCTCAAATCTGAGACTGCTAACTGCCGGCGCTTTTTTAGCGCTGAAACGAAGCGGAAGGATTGATCAGAGCCGGCGCTAGCGGCAGTTGGCTCCGACTCCTCGTCTTTTGAGTGCCGATCTGACTGGCCGCGAGAGGCTTTAAGCCGAGTTCGCGCGCCTCCATTGCAAGCCGCGCTGGAGCAAAGGCCTCTTCCCTCTTCAACATCAACTGTTGCTTCTCCTCAAGCAGCCTTTCGCGTTCACGTCGCAGGACTTCGCTTTTGTAGCCATATTCGAGGGCTGCAAAGTGCTGTTGTGCCGCAAATACGAACCCGCTCGCCAGAACGAGCCCTGAGAACAGCAATAGCGCGAGACGGGAGAGGGCGCGGACGTCGCGATCGCGATGAATCGTGGAATTGTGCTGTTTCGAGGGAACTCTTCTCATGCGGGGAACTCCGGGCCTTAGCAAGTTGTGCTGTTAGATCTCTCAGAACTGATACTTGAGATCTCAACTCTCAGATCTCAGGGACTCAGCTTGCGACAAGCGCGTAGCTTTGCGCTACGCGATCGGGGATTCGCATCAATTTCAATAGCGTCAGGTACAACCGGGCGCTTAGTCAGTATTTCGACGGCGCGCCGCGCGCCACAAGTGCAAAGGCCCGGATGAACCTTGCTTCGAAGATCACACTGGCAATAGCCTGCGTGACGACGAAGCTCCTGCTTCATTATTCGATCCTCCAGGGAGTGGAAACTAACAACCACGAAGCGTCCCTCGGGTTCTAAAAGATCAATCGCGGTAGCGACGAATTTACCCAAATCTTCAAGCTCCCGATTAACCGCGATGCGTAAAGCTTGAAAAGTTCGCGTTGCCGGATGGATTTGCCAGCGTTTCCTTTTTCCTGCTGCCCGGGCGACCAGATCGGCTAATTCCGTTGTAGTCGTGATCGGTTTCCCTCGTTCGCGACTTTCGACGATCCACCTGGCGATGCGACGTGAGTTTCGCTCCTCGCCATATTCATAAATGATTGCTGCTATTTCCTCCTCCGACAGCCGAAGCAAAAGATCCGCAGCGCTCTCATCGTCGCTCTCGGGATCCATCCGCATGTCGAGCGGCGCGTCGAAACGAAAACTAAAGCCTCTCGTCGAAGAATCAAACTGCAGCGACGAAACACCGAGATCCGCCAATATGCCAGCGGGCTCGCGCTCTTCGAGTTCTTCTAAAACTCGCTCAATCTCGCGAAAGTCGGCATGGACGGAGCGGAAGCGTTCCCCAAAGTGAGCCAAGCGCTGGCTCGCGGCGCTCAATGCTGCTCGGTCGCGATCGATGCCGATGACGCGCGTACCAATTGACGACTGCAGGATTGCCTCGCTATGTCCGCCAAGGCCAACCGTGCAGTCGACAAAGAGACCTCCTCGCTCTGGGGCGAGGAAATGCATCGTTTCTCGTAGCAGCACGGGGCGATGGGGCGCGCCTCTGCCCCCCAAAGGCGCAGCCATCACCACCGCCCCGTGATCTTGTTCAAACAACTGTTTTCAAGTGATGAGTGATGAGTAATGAGTGATGAGTCAAAAACCTTATTTTTGGCGGAACAGCTCATCACTCATCACTCATCACTTACCCGCTAGATCCCCAGCTTAGCAATCGCCGCCTCGTCATCTTCGGTGTAGGGATCGGCCAGCATGCGGGCCTTGAAGACATCGAGTTCCCAAACTTCCAGATAAGACAGATAACCCAGCACCGCGACATCTCCCATCACGCCCGCGCTCTTCCGCAGCAGCGGATGAATCAAAAGGCGTCCCTGAGCATCGATCGTCGCCTGCTGACCAAAGTAGTTCGTTCTGTCAAGGAACTTGCGCCGCGCCGGATCCATCGTCGGCAATAGTGAAAGACGTTGCTCTATCGATTCCCATTCCGGCAGTGGGTAGATGCGAACGTTGTCACCGGAAAGACTTGTTATGTAGAATTCGCCGCCGTGCTTCTCGTCGATGAGACGGCGAAATGGTGTCGGCACCTTTAGCCGACCCTTCGCATCTATCCGGGCCGTGTAGTTTCCCCGAAGCATAAAGTAGACTGGTCAATAGAATTGGCGGGTGGCCTTTCTTGGAAAAGTTTACTAAATGATCGTTAGCTACGAGGTTGGACCCACTTCCGACCACTTTTGACCACCCAAGCCGGATACTACGCTCCAGGATTTTGGGTGTCAATAGAAAACTCCGTAAAATCCTAAGCTTTTTCGCATCCTCATGCTTCAGTTACCAGGTTTGTGTTCGCCTCTCGTCTGCCTCCTGGTAGATCGCGGCGGCGCTCGCCAGGCTTACGGAAACTCTTGAATAGGCTCTGGTAGGGTCGTGATGTATATTGACGCGCCATGTTAATGCTGCATCTTTTGTTGTCGATTAATAATTGAATGGACCTGGATCACGGAGGATTTGTAGGACTTCTTCTGTTTGGCCTGCTCGCGGCCGGTGCGAATCTGCTGGGTGGCTTCGTGCTAATCAGATCGGGCGCGCACCGATTTGGCGAACGTTTGCTCAAATACCTTGTGGCGCTCGGCGCAGGCTTTATGCTGGCCGCCATATTTATCGAAATAGTTCCGGAGAGCTTTAATCTTTGGACCGAAGGACTCCAGGGCAAATCCGCAGCGGAAGCCGTGGTCGGTGCGATGACATTGCTCCTGGCCGGTTATCTACTCATTCAACTCTTCGAGCACACGATGGCGCCTCACTTCCATTTCGGTGCCGAGACGCATCCGGAATCTTTCATGCGTCCGTCTGCCGCTTATGCAGCAGTCGGTGGACTTTGGATTCACACTTTTTTCGACGGCGTTTCGATCGCCGCGGCTTTCCTGGTTAACTTCAGAGTCGGCCTGCTGGTTTTCATTGCCATCCTGTTACACAAAATGCCGGAGGGTTTCACGGTCGCCTCGATCATGCTAGCTTCGGGACGTTCGTCACGAAAGGCCCTCTGGGCTACGGCAGCCATCGGCGCGGCTACGCTCGCCGGAGTGATCGCGGTAGCTTTCCTGGATACGAGGACGCATACCGCGGTGGGTTACACACTTCCCTTTTCCGCCGGCGTCACTCTTTATGTAGCTGCGAGTGACTTGATCCCGGAAGTGAATCACAAGGAAGAAAAAAATCCCACGGTGTCAATCGTAGTTTTTGTGGGAGTAGCTCTTTTCTATTTACTGCACAAATTGATCGAGGGGTAAGTTTCCTGGATTTTGGGCGCTGACGGATCTGTGCCCGGCGGCACGCGCCGCTTCTAAGCAATGCGAAGGATTTTTTCATTGATAACACCGAATCCACGGTCTGGTTCGAGTGAATACCGTCGCGCTCCGGCAGTCCTCATCTACCTGGCGTTTACCTGCTTACTTCTCCTCTTAGCGCCTCAGATTACGGCCGTCGCTCAGACGGGTCAATCGCCAATCCCTCTTCCTTCTCCATTCACTCCCGTCGTCGATTACGCCCATGTTATTGATCCGCAGACCAGACAACAGCTCGAATCCATTTATCTAAATTTGAGGGAGCGAGCGAATATTGAATTTGCGGTGGCAACTGTTGACACGACTGGAGACCAGGACATTTTCGAGTATTCCCTGGCTGTGGCTCGCGGCTGGGGAATTGGCTCAAAAGGTGGGGAGAAGGCTGGCTTTTTATTGTTAGTTGCCATCAAGGATCGAAAGTACTTCACCCAGGTCAGCGATCATCTCGAGGGAGATCTTAACGACGGTTTGGTAGGACAGATTCAGCGCGAACGGCTGGTACCGCAATTCAAAAGAGGAAACTACAGCCAGGGAATTTACGACACCGTTCAGGCCTACGTCGCAACTCTCGCCGCCAAACGCGGATTTAGTATTGAGGGAATTGATCAGAGTTACGCATATCGCGAGAGTTCCCCCCAGACTGGAATCGGCTCCCGAGCGGGCGGAATTCCCAGCCCCTGTTGCACCCTGATTATCATCCTCTTCGTCGTCATACTGATGATCTCGTTATCGAGAAGGGGCGGCCGGGGTGGCGGCGGTGGTTGTCTGAATCTGTTCCTGCTTGGATCTCTTCTTAATGGCGGCGGCCGAGGTGGAGGCTGGGGTGGTTCCAGTAGTGGTTGGGGCGGTGGGGGATTTGGTGGCGGTGGCGGTGGATTTGGGGGTGGCTTTGGTGGTGGTGGCAGTTTCGGTGGCGGTGGCGCCGGGGGCAGTTGGTAGACATACCACCGGGCACTCCTGCTTGTCTTATTTAGAAAAGTTCATTTCTGTTAGTATCAGAGCACGCGAACAGAGAAATGGCTAAGACAATGGTCCATGAAGTTCTAAACGGTCTTTTGCGAGATCTGCAAGCCACGCATGGGAATAATCTCGCTTCAGTGGTGCTTTACGGCTCGGCTGCTGCCGGAGACCATATCGAATTGCGTTCTGATTACAACCTGCTGATAACTTTGAAGCGCATCACGCCTGAAGATCTGCGTCTGGCGCAAGCGCCGATGCGCGAGTGGCAACGTCTGGGACATCCGTTGCCGGTCTATTTCACGGTTGAAGAGCTATCAGACGCCGCGGATGTCTTTCCAATTGAGTTTCATCAGATGGCAAACGCGCGTGTAGTGCTCTACGGACAAGATCCTTTCGAGTTCCTCAACCTTTCGGATGCGAATCTGCGACATCAAACCGAGTATGAGCTTCGCAGCAAGCTGATTCAGCTCCGCCGGATGTATATCCCCGCTTCTGTTTCTATTGAGAAGTTATGCGATTTGATGAGCGACAGTCTCGCAAGTTTTGCGGCTCTGTTTCGCGCGGTGCTAATTCTGCATAGCGAAGAAGCCCCGGTGCCAAAACCGGCATGCGTCCGTGCGACCGTCCGGCGATTCGGACTGGATGCAGAGCCTTTTGAAAAGATTTTCGAGTTCCGTGCCAGCGATTATTTGCCCCCTACTGAAAAAGAAGCGAACGACATCTTCGCCGCCTACATGACGCAGCTCGAGCGCGTCATCCAGGTGGTAGATGTATTTGCTCGCGAAGAATCAGGAGATTTGAAATGAATCGAAGACGACTATTGTTACCGGCTCTAATTGTTTTCGTGGCAGCGACCGCCAGCGGCTGCGGCTATAACATTTTGACAACCAAGCATGAGAACGTGAAGGCGAAGTGGGCAAACGTGGAGACACAACTGCAACGTCGTGGTGACTTGCTGAACAATCTTATCGAGACAGCAAAGCTGGCGGGCGTGCAGGAACAAGAAGTCTTCGGCAAGATTGCGGAGGCGCGATCCAGGCTGCTGAATGCTGCGCAACAGGCGCCGCAAGGCGAGGGTGGGGACAAAACTCCGGAACAGAAGCAGGCTGTGATCGATGCGGCAAACAGTTTTGGCGGCACAGTTGGACGGTTGCTAGTATTGCAAGAACAGTACCCACAACTACGGTCTAATGAAAACTTTCGCAAAGCGCAGGACGAAGTGGTAGGAACTGAAAACCGCATCGCCACGGCGCGCAAGGATTACAACGAAGGCGTACAGGACTACAACACAACGCGCGCTCGTTTTCCGACGGTAATCTCAGCAAAGCTGTTCGGATTCAAGGAAGAGCCTTACTTCAAAGCGGAAGAAGGAGCCACTCAAGTGCCGAGGATCGATTCAAACACCCTGCGTCCGAGCCCGGCTCAAACACCAATGAAGTAGGTTGGTTCGCTCCGCGTTTCTACAAACCAAAGAGGCCGCCACTCGGCGGCCTTTGCTTCTCGACAATGATCGATTCGCTCAGAAGCCACGCGAGCTGCACATGGCGCAGTGGTCGCACGGCTTGCCGCCGGGTTCCACACTGCAGGTTTTTTCTTTCTCGAAATAATCTACAAGCTCCGAGACTACCGCTTCTTCCACACCAAACTTTTCCTGACTTGGATGTGAAATGCCGGCATTGACGCCCGCAAGCCATGGTGAGTGAGTTAGCGGAACTGGACGTGTGGGGTTCGAAACGTTCGCTCCGGTGCTCTGCAACATTGATTGTGTCGAACTATCCGTCGGCGCCGAACTTAGCTTGGCTTCGAGTTGTGCGATTTTTCTTTGCAGTTCGCTCAGGCCGGCTCGCACGGCAGCGAGTTCGGAGGTGAGTTCCGGCTTGACTTGCGTGCGTGGCGGCGATTGAGTGAGGTTGAGCCGCGAGGGATCATCAACGGACACGCGGCGAGCAATTCTTTCCGCAATCTCCCGGGCGTGATCTAATTCCGTGCTCATAGGTAGGACAGACCTTCTTGTCTGTCTAGTATTTATGTTTTGCTTAACAGGCTCACGTCTGTCTCACCCGACAGACAGGAAAGTCTGTCCTAGTTTAATAGATCTACATAATCGACCACGCCGACGATAGCTGAATCGATCGCCGCGCCGGGCTTTCCGGTTGCTGCGGTTGAGGCGCTCCAACCTTCCTGCACAATCAACACTGTGTCACCGACGCCCGCATCAACCGTGTTCAGGGCCAGTACAGTTGTTGCGGTCTCGTCGCCCTCTGGAGTCACCTGCTGACAGAGCATTATGCTGGCACTCTCGTAACGCTGGTTCTTTTTAGTGGCGACGATGTTTCCAAGGACCCGAGCGAGAATCATTTTGTTTTCCAGCGGCTCCGGCCGCTTGATGTGCGGAAAGACTCGGCCTTTCCGGCAAATACCGTCTTTGAAGCGCCGGTGCTGCGCCCCGGCATTGCGGGCGAGACGCCCGCAGTTCCAGCAGTCAGCCTTGTGACACGTGCCGATCCGAGTCAACGATTCCGATGATGGTGCAATCGGTCGGCGTGTCCTCTCGTTTAAACGGAAAGCTCGCTTCCCTTCCGCGACACCAGAACACCAGCTCACCAACCCCAGCGCCAACTGAATCAACCGCAACCATCGGTTTACCGGCCGACTTGAGATCTTTGTTTAGAGATTGCACGATCAGGAGCTTGCGGCCGTCGAGCGAGTCGTTTTTGACAGTTGCTATGACTGTTCCGATAACGCGTGCCAGTTGCATATTTGCTGTTACGCCGGATTCTCCGAGCCGCCATTTCCGCTGATATATCGTTCGACAACGTTGATGAATGCGTTCAGGCGCTCCTCGGTACGCGTTTGCGTCTGTGCCAACGTGCCAACCAACCCCACCACCGTTGTTACCGCTTCGGACAGATTGCGATACAGCTCCTTCAGCACATTGATCTCTTCCTTTAGCAGCTTTGTCTCCGCCTTCAGCAGCTTAGCACCCGCTGCTTGAACTTCACGCAGGACCTCAATATCGGCAGCAAACTGAGCCTGCTGCTCGACGATGAATTCCATCTTCTTGTCCATTTCTTCGTTACTCATGAATGTCCTTCCGTAAAAAGCGGAGGGTGTTTCTCTGGTAGCGGACGAAATCGACTCGACTCACTGGTTTACGTGTCTTTCGTAATGTCCACCGTATCAATCACGCCAACAATCGCCGCATCGACGGGGACGTCTTTCAACCCCTGGGCTAGTCGCGCACTAGAACCGGCCACGACCAATACCCGTTCATGGTAGCCGGCGCCGACGGTATCAACGGCAACCACATAACCCGTCGTATCAGTGCCATCGACGTTTACAGGCCGCACGATGAGCAGCTTTTTGCCAAGCAGGCGCTCGTCCTTCTGTGATGAGACGACGGTTCCCAGAATGCGCGCTATGATCATGCTAGCCGCGGTTACCGATTGGAAGAGCATCGTCCACGCTGCCATGCGGACGCGGTATCACGTGGACACTGACAAGCTCACCAACGCGACGAGCCGCGGCGGCGCCTGCGTCTGTCGCGGCTTTTACGGCCGCCACATCGCCGCGCACGATAGCGGTAACGAATCCCGCGCCGATCTTTTCGTAGCCTATTAAAGTGACGTTTGCGGCCTTCACCATAGCATCGGCCGCTTCAATCATCGCAACCAGACCTTTGGTTTCAACCATGCCAAGTGCTTCTTGCATTCAGTTGCTCCTGTTGTCGGTAAATGGTAAATCGTGAATGGTAAATAGTAGACGACTTTCCCACCATTTACCATTCATCAGTCACTATTCACCGCGACTAATTGCTTGCGTTAACAGTTCAACCAACTCTTCTCTTGTTAGCGAAATCTTTCCGGAGCCATTTGTCGCCGGACGATCATAATCGGTCGGCGCCGGACGATCGCCACTCGGACACGACATGCGCGTCTCGTGCAGGTAGCCACAAGCCTGGCAGCGCGCGCCTTCGCCGAGATAGCCGGCTGCTTCGCGCACGTTTATTAATTTCTCAATCGCGTCTGCGGGTAAATTCTTTGAGCCGCCCAGGATCCGGGCGAGTATCGCAATTCGCGCCGTATGCTCGAGCGTCTCCAATCTGTCGAATGCCTGCCACAAATCGGGGCCATAAGCCACGGCCCCGTGGTTCGCCATCAATAACGCATTGTGATGTTTCACCAGTGGCCGCATTGCTTCAGTTAATTCGTCGGTCGATGGCGTGCCGTAGGCAGCAAGCGGCACGCAGCCTAGGGTGAGAATAACTTCAGAAAGAATCGGCTGATCGATTGCAAGTCCGGCGACGGCGAAGGCGGTGCCGTGAGGCGGATGTGCGTGACAAACGGCCATAACGTCAGGACGTTCCTGGTAAATCAGGAGATGCATCGCCAACTCACTTGAAGGCCGGCGATTCCCGAGCGGTTTCCCCGCTGCATCGGTCAGAGCAAGGCAATCTTCAGTCATGCGGCCCTTGCAGATCATCGTCGGCGTCGCAACTATTCGGCCATCGTCAAGCCGCACGCTGACATTGCCGTCTGATGAGACAACGTAACTGCGCTCATACAACAAGCGGCCAATGTTTACTATTTCACGCCGTGCAGTCTGCTCGTCCATTTCGCTCGTCTGACAACTTACAATTCGTGTTCGTTAATCTCGCTTAATTCTTCTGGTTGTGCTTTGCGTTTGTGCTTTGTGATAGTACTAATCTGGGGTCGAACCAAAAAATAGGATAGCGATTCCAGCGATGTTGTTAAGTCAACCGTCTTGACCTTCACGTCAAGCCGGGCGCTGAGCGATGCCGGCGCGAAGTTTAAGACAGCCTTAATTCCAGCCGACATAATTTGGTTGAGGACCTTTTGCGCTGCAGTCGCAGGCACGGCGATAACCATTACGTCGATCGCTTCGTCGCTGACCAGGCGTGGCATTTTCTTTACATCGTGAATCAGAATCTTGTCTTCGCCGACGCGACGCCCGATCTTCCCTTCGTCGTTATCAAACAGTGCCACCACGCTAAAGTTTGATCTGCTAAAGCCTTTGTAATTTGCCAACGCTGTGCCCAACCTTCCCGCGCCGACAATGCCCACACGATGGGGCCGGTCGAGTCCCAGAATCCTGGTAATATGCTCACGCAAATCTTCTATGTAATACCCCACTCCGCGGATGCCAAACTCGCCAAAGTAACCAAGGTCTTTCCGAATTTGAGCGGAGTTCAAATTGAACTGTTCCGCGAGCGCCTGGGACGAGATGCTCTTAATCCCTGCCGCTGAAAGGATGTTCAGGCAGCGAAGATAAACGCTTAGTCGATTTGTGGTTAGTTCTGAGATCTTTTCTGACTTCATTTTTGCGAGAACCCGAGGTGCCAGTATAGACCCAATATCAGGTGAATGGTAACCGGTCTCAAGTTTCGGGTTTTGCCTTCCGAGCTCCGGGTTTCGATCATCTCCGCAAGGAATGCCCCCAACATTTTGAAGTCGAAACTCGCAACTCGAAACCCGGCGCTCGGAACTAACACAGCGTTGCCGAATACGTGACCATAAACTACAATCGCGCCGTTTCAACCCCTGGCCTTTAGACCGTCGCCAATGATTGCACACTTGTCCGGCACGCTTCTTTCCAAAGAACCCAATTCGGTGATCCTGGACGTTGGCGGAGTTGGCTATGAGGTTACGATCCCTGTTTCGACGTTTTACGATCTTGAAGAGCCGGGATCAACTGTGAAGTTGCGGATCTACACGCATGTGCGGGAAGAAGCGCTTCAGCTTTACGGCTTCAAGACACTTCGCGAGCGTGAGCTCTTTATGCGTTTAATTTCGGTCAGCGGGATCGGGCCGAAACTGGGAATCACCCTGCTCTCAGGAATGAGCGCGGATGAAATGATCGCCTCAATCCGAACCAACAACCTAGCGCGATTAACGTTAATTCCTGGGGTCGGCAGAAAAACTGCCGAGCGCCTGGTGATGGAACTACGTGATAAAGTTGCTTCGCTCTCATCTGCCGAGCTTGAAGAAGAACTGGGCGCCAGGACGGCGACGGGCGCGCCACTTGCCAGTGAAGATTCGATGCGTTCAGACGTGCTCTCGGCCCTTTTGAACCTTGGTTACCAGCGAAGCTCCGCCGAAAAGGCGGTCACAGCCGCCCTGGATGAAGGTGGGGATATTTCAGTTGAGTTGATTTTGCGTAGGAGTTTGCGCAAGCTGGCTAAGGTGTAGGGTTCCGGTAACGCAAACTGTTAGTTTGCAATCGTTAGCTGCGACCCGGGTTGAGCGTTTTGGAAACGCTCGCGAACTAACATGCCATATTAAAATTATGTCGACTGAGGGATTAGCACGCGATACATCATTGACTGCCGATGAGCAGCAGTTTGAATTGACTGTTCGGCCCACTAAGCTTGCGGACTATATAGGCCAACGGCAGGTAAAAGAGAATCTTCGCGTGTATATGAAAGCCGCGCTGAATCGGAAGGAGGCGCTTGACCACGTGCTGCTAACCGGGCCACCGGGACTTGGAAAAACCACTCTGGCAAATATTATCGCGCATGAAATGGCAGCTGTGCTGCATTCGACAGCTGGCCCCTCGATTGAAATACCTGGCGACCTGGTCGGCCAACTGACTAACCTGCAAAAGGGCGATGTGCTCTTCATCGACGAGATACATCGCCTCAATCCGGCTATTGAAGAAAAGCTCTACCCGGCGATGGAGGATTATGAGTTTGACCTCATGATCGGACAGGGAGTCGTTGCGCGCACCCAGAAAATACGACTTGAAAAATTCACCTTAATTGGTGCGACTACGCGTCCGGGCCTGCTGACGGCGCCACTGCGTGATCGTTTTGGAATCGCCTTCCATTTAGATTTTTATCCGCCCGAGGATTTGGAAGTGATTTGCAAACGTTCCGCCCAAATCCTGGAGGTGGAGATAGACGAAGAGGGCGCGCGCGAAATCGCCAAACGCTCGCGGGGGACGCCACGTATTGTCAATCGTCTTCTGCGACGAGTTCGCGACTACGCCCAGGTGGATTACGACGGCCGCATTACGCAGGAAGTGGCAAAAGATGCGCTCAATCGGATGGAGGTGGACAAGTTTGGCCTTGACGAAAGGGATCGCAAGTTCATGATGACGATCATAGAAAAGTTTGATGGTGGCCCCGTCGGCATCGGCACAATCTCTGCGTCAATCCACGAAGAAAAAGATTCAATCGAAGAAATTATCGAGCCTTACCTGATACAGATTGGGTTTCTCGATCGCACGCGACGTGGGCGCATGGCCACTCGACTTGCCTACGAACACTACGGCATAAATCCCTCCAGTACGCTCAAACCTGGCCTATTCGATTCCCAATGAAGAATTTGTTACGGTGTGTTTCATCTTTAAGTCTTCAGTTACGTTGCTGAGTTCTCAATGAGAAGGGTTTCGTCATTCTCTCGTCATACATTCGGCGTCCGCAACGCCGGTCCGTGGCGCTCAATCGTCAGCCATTCGCTGCATCAGTTTCATGAGAATGATCTGTTTACTTCGGCCGCGGCCATGAGCTATTTCGGTCTTATGGCGCTGTTTCCTGCGCTGCTGTTGATGCTGGCGTTGAGCAATCGGATCGCCGCCGCCACTGAGTTGTTTAGCCATGCGGTTGAAGTGTATCCCGGATCAGGCAAGTTTTTGCGCGAAACGATCGGCTCAATGTCTGCGGTCGGAACAGGCATAATCATTACCTGCGTGGTCGTTACTATTTGGGCAGGCTCGTGGGTTTTCGCCGTCATTGAGCGGGCCCTAAATCGAATTTGGGGAACAACCTCGCGGGCCTTTTGGCAGGGCCGCGCGCTGACTGTTGGAATGATTGGAATTGTCGGGGTCCTCCTGGCCTTCTCTGTCCTGGTGACTTCAGTAGTTGTTGGATTAAGGGAAATGGCAGGCAGAATCTCTCCTCGACAGGCGGCGCACTATCCATTGCTTCTCTCGGTTGGCAGTGTCTTCTGGCAAGGCGTTTTCGCAATCGCTAGTTTCTTGATCACGATAACACTGTTTGTCATCGTCTATCGCTTCATGCCGAAAGCAGAAGTCACTCTCCGCGACACGCTTCCCGGCGCCATTATTGGTGGCTTGCTATGGGAAGTCGCCAAGTATGTATTTGCCTGGGCCCTTAACTATTTTCACTACGATCAGATTTACGGGTCGGTGGGCGCTGTCGTCGCGGTATTGACCTGGAGCTATGTGTCGAGTCTGATTCTTTTATTCGGCGCTCAACTGACAGCAGTGTTTCACCGGGAGCATCCCCACTATCCGACTCCCACACAATTACCCATCACGCCTTAAAAATGCATCTCTCGGATTTCGACTATGAACTTCCCGATGAACTGATCGCGCAGCATCCCCTTGAGCAGCGTGACGCGTCGCGGATGTTGATTCTGGATCGCAAAGCTCAAACCCTGACGGATTCCAAATTTGAACTTCTATCAAAATACATATGTGCCGGCGACGTGGTCGTCGTTAACAACACGCGAGTGTTTCCGGCCCGGCTGATCGGTCAGCGCGATCCCTCAGGGGGCCGCGTTGAAGTATTGCTGATGCGCGAGGTTGAAGCTGCCGCAGCGAACCGGTCCGGCTGTCGTGTTTTGTCTATTTGGGAAGCGCTAGTGCGGCCGGCACATAGGTTGAAGGATGGCGCGCGGCTGCGTTTTGGCGATTCGAGCTTGCGTGCTCAAGTGCTGGATAGTTCAACAAAAGGACTTCGGCTTCTTAAGTTTGAAAGCGCCTTGGAACAGGATCATCCAGTCGAAACTTTATTGAACGAGCAGGGACAAACTCCACTGCCGCCCTACATTCGGCGCCCTTCCGGAACATCGGTTGAGGACAGGGACCGTTATCAAACGGTCTTCGCTCGGGAAAAGGGAGCCGTTGCCGCACCGACTGCTGGGCTTCATTTCACGCCTGAAATCATCGAAGCAATACGCGCCCAAAAGGCCGGAATAGTTGAAATCACATTGCATGTAGGCTACGGAACTTTTGAGCCTGTTCGAGTCGACGAGGTTAAGCAGCATCGAGTCGGTCCTGAATTTTTTCAAATCGAAGCGGAAGCGGCTGATGTAATCAATGGTTGTCGTGCGCAAGGTGGCAGAGTTATTGCCGTCGGCACGACTACCACACGCGCGCTTGAATCGGCTGTCGATGCCGAGGGCAAGGTCCAGGCAATAGCCAGTGAAACGAAGCTAACGATTACGCCCGGCTTCAGGTTTCGCGTTACCGATGCACTCTTGACGAATTTTCACCTGCCACGCTCATCGCTGCTTCTCCTTGTCTCCGCTTTCGCCGGCCGGGATTTCACGCTCGCTGCTTATCGTCATGCGGTTGCGGCGCGCTTTAGGTTCTACAGTTACGGTGATTGTATGCTTGTGATCTAGTGATCATTAAAACGATGATGATAAACTATCGGATGACCCCGAAATGATTTTTTGGTTTTAGCTCCAATGGCTGTACTCAAAAAAATACGTTCGCGCTGGTGGTCGCCCTCTCAGGACGACTTCCCGCTCGAGCCGGAACAGACGTTGGCGGCAACGATTGGCACTCGCTATGACATTCGACCCCTTACGATTTCCCACCTCGACGAATGTTGGCGACTCGATCAGCGATGCTTCGTTGATGGCGAAGCCTACAGCCGGGAAACTTTTGAATATCTCTTAACCGCTACCGAAGCGGTTTCATATCGTGCTACCACCTCGGGTGGATCGATGGTTGGCTTTGTTATTGGTCTGGTTGAACCTGATCATACCGGACACATCACAACCGTCGGCGTAGCGCCCGACCATCGGCGGCGGCATTTGGCAAAACGTCTTATGGCGGAAGTTGAAAAGGGGTTTAGACAGCGGAACGTACGTCTTGTGCGACTAGAAGTGAGGTCGCTCAATATTGCAGCGCAAAAACTTTATGAAAGCCTGGGATATACAGTCACTCAGCGGCTACCAAAATATTATTCGAATGGCGGGGATGGCTTATTGATGCTCAAGTCGCTTGACTAGTAGAAGCTTTGAAGTTTGCGCTCTTAGGATGCAAATGCTCAGCCTTTGCGCAGTTCGGTCAAAACCTGCTTGGCGACCGCCTTCAATGTATCAAAGACCCCGGCGCCGCTCGAGGCGACAGCTTCAACGACTGGTTCTTCTTTGCGGCGCAGCTCGGCAGTCAAATCCTCGACCGGAATGATATTAGGAAGGTCGCGCTTGTTTAGCTGGAGAACGTAGGGAATCTTCATCAGGTCGTAACCCTGAGTCTGAAGATTCTCTTCCAGGTTGTACAGAGACTCTACGTTTGCGTCCATTCGCTCTTCTTGCGAATCAGCAACGAACACCACTCCATCAACGCCCTTCAAGATAAGTTTACGTGAAGCGTCATAAAAAACCTGGCCCGGAACTGTATAGAGATGGAACCGAGTCTTGAAACCACGCACCGTTCCTAATTCCAAGGGCATGAAATCGAAGAACAGCGTACGATCAGTCTCGGTCGCAAGGCTAATCAGCTTACCCCTCGCCTGGGGGGCGGTCGACTCGAAAATATGCTGGAGATTTGTCGTCTTACCGCACAGGCCGGGCCCGTAGTAGACGATCTTACAGTTGATTTCTCGGGAGGCGTAATTGATGAACGTCATATGGCGTTTACTCTGCAGTGATTATTTGAAAAGACTGTCGATGTCTTCATCCGTAATTTCGCCGAAGGGCGAATCGCTATCGTCGAACTCAGCCTTACTTATCTCGTCAACCATCGCGGCTAATTGATGGGAAACCTGTTTACTTCTGAGCTTCACCAGACCCAGGCTCGAGCGTTCGTCGAAAACAACAATCAGAAGCAGTCGTCCGACGACAGAGATGTGTATGCTTTCTCGTTCACCTTCATGGGAAAGCGTAGGGAACTCCTTTTCGCCAATTAGTTGAGCCATGCCACCGGTGGCTGCGACGTTACCTGCTGCTAACGAGGCGAGACTTGTTGTGTCAAGATTTCCTATCTCGCCTTGGGAGGCGATCTCCTGACCATCCTTGTCCACCAGGAAGACGACCTTGGCAGCCGAGTCCAGTCGGAGTCTGGCCAAAACGGCTTTGATTTGGTGATACTGCTGCTCACGGAGCAGAAGAGGGGTGTCTGCCATTAGTACAGCTTTCTTTTGAAGGTAATGGAGGCAAATACAACGGGCGGGCGCTGGAGCGGAACCGGCGGCTCTAACTCCGTCAAGCCGCTGAAGGAAAAGCGTTTTTCGCTTTTATTCCTCTCGACAGCGGCTGGGTATCCTGGCCCCTGAAGCCGCAAGGCACTGTAACACAGCCCAACAATGTGCTTCAAGTGTTTTCCTTTGTTTGCTCCGCTTGGCTCTTTTGCGCTCAAAATAGGAGGCTTTTGTCGACCGAACCGCTGTTTTCGTTGATTTCGAACCGGGGCTATGTTACTCTGCCACCGCAACTTCCAGAGCGTCTGTGTCCCATTTGCCCTTTCAATCTTAGCTTCGACATGAGTGCAGTTACCAAAGGTCTGAGACGTTCAACGTCACGCGCGCCTGCCCGCCGATCTGCGCCTAAATCTGCGGCCAAGCGACGCGCAGCCACGCCTAAGACTGCCCGCCCGAAAGCCAAGAGGGCAATTGCGCAAAAAGCACCAGCACGCAAAACCAGCAAAGCAAAAGTTTCCTTGAAGAGTAAAGCGAGCAGAAAGACCGTTATCAAAAAGAAGGTCGCGCCGAAACGACGCACACCAAAGAAGGCGATCGCTCGCAAGCCTGTGTTGCGGAAGTCTACCGTACCAGCGCATAAAAAATCTGTCACCCCAAGAGTCAAAAAGACTCAGAAGCTCGCGGCCGTACGTGCGCCACGACCCGCAACTATCACTCCGGCGCCTCCGCGACAGCCGACGGTTGACGAGTCTGCTGCCTTGAAGGCTTTTGAACGGGCGCACAAAGAATTCACGCGAGGTCGCTTCGGGGAGGCGCGTAATCAATTTCGTGCACTTCTGGACAAGTATTTTCAGGTTTCTGAAGTTGCGGCACGCGCCCGTACTTACCTTGCCGTTGCTGATGCGCGTCTGCGCACGGAAACCATCCTACCACGCGATGCTGACTCACTTTACGATCGTGGTGTAATAGAGCTAAACCGTGGTGAGTACGTTGCTGCACAGGAGATGTTTGAACGCGCTCTGAAGCGTGAACCTGAAGCAGCGCACATTCACTATGGCTTGGCAGCGACACGTGCACGCCTCGGCTCCCTTGATCTTGCGTTGCAATCGCTCCAGCGTGCACTGGACCTTCAGCCCACGCTGCGGGTTCGTGCACAACACGATCACGACTTGACTTCACTTCGTAACGACCCTGACTTTGACAGACTGGTTTTTCAGCCCCGCCTTTAGTTTTCTGCCTGAAACCTTGTTCCGCTTTTTCACACGAAACGTCCAGGCAGTTTCAAAGCCTTCGTGTTTTAGGTATGATTCTGCGAAGCACATAAACGGGGGAGAGCCTGAGGAGAATTGAAGCTTGGAGTATTTGTCCGAACAAAATCGCGGTCTTAATCTCGTCGCCCTCGGCGGCGGGACCGGGCTCTCGACGTTGCTTGCAGGCCTCAAATGCCTTGTCAGGGACCTGCCTTCTGATGATCTCTGGATTGCGAACCTATCGGCCATTGTCACGGTCTCGGATGACGGCGGAAGTTCGGGACGTTTGCGTGAGGAGTTGCAAATGCTGCCTCCGGGCGACATTCGCAACTGCATGATTGCGCTTTCCGAAGACTCGACCTTATTGTCACGCCTTTTTCGTTATCGATTTCGCGGTAAAGGCGACCTCGGCGGCCACAGCTTCGGCAATCTGTTCCTGGCAGCGCTTACTGAGGTCACCGGTGACTTCATTGAAGCCGTTAGATTGTCGTCTGAAGTGCTGGCAAGCAAAGGGCATATCTTTCCGGCAACTATCAGTGATGTGCGACTGGTGGCCGAACTTTCAGATGGAAGTGTCGTGCGTGGCGAAACCCAAATTTCCGCTTCTCGCGTTCCCATTCGTCGACTTCGTCTGGAGCCTGAACAGTGTTTGCCGCTTCCCGAAGTACTAAAAGCTATTCGGGCGGCTGATGTGATCACCGTTGGGCCGGGTTCGCTCTACACTAGCATTCTGCCGAACCTGCTGGTGGCGCGAGTAGCCAGCGCTATCGGTGAAAGCCGCGCAACCAGGATATTCATCTGCAACTTAATGACTCAACCTGGTGAAACAGACAACTACAGCGCGCGGCAACACTTGGAAACGATTAAGCGCTATGCACCCGAAATTCACTTTGATTTTGTAATCGTGAACGACAGACGGATTACTCAAGAACAGGCGGAGCGCTACGCGCTGGAGGGAGCATATCAAATAGGAATGGACGAAGACTCGATTGAGGGTGTGCTCGATCAATCAACGCAGGTGATTCGCACTAAGCTCCTTGAAGACGGTGAAAAGGTGAGACATGACTCTGCGCTTTTAGCTCGTGTTGTACTCGCCTGCAGGCAACAAGCCTGCGCCCAATCCGTTGTCCCTGTATAACCCATGGAGCCCAGCGCTATCGAGAAAGGCCCGCTTTTGCAACCCCGCCAAACCAGCCAGCCGCTTGACATAATCATTCTCGCCGCCGGATTAGGGACCAGAATGAAATCCAGACGAGCCAAGGTCCTCCACGAACTGGGCGGCCTGCCTCTAATTACTTATGTCTGTCGCACGGCGCAATCGCTTGGTCCGGGAAAAATCTATGTAGTTGTCGGGCACCAGGCTGCTGAGGTGGAACATGCAGTGCAAACTGAGGTAGGTGACAGGGCCGAGTTTGTGACGCAGACAGAACAGCGGGGAACAGGCGACGCCGTGATGGCCGCGCGAAAGCAGCTTGAGAACTCGGATGCCTTGGTGCTCGTCCTCTCGGGAGATGTGCCCTTAATTCGTGCGGTGACTTTGGAGGAGTTCATAAATCGACATAGCGCCAGTGGAGCAGCATGTTCCATTCTCAGTGTGCGACTGGAAAACCCGACGGGCTACGGCAGGATTATCCGCGATGAAAACGATCAATTCGTTCGGATAGTGGAACAGAAAGACGCAACGCCCGAGGAGCAAAAATCTAAAGAGATCAATTCTGGAATTTACTGCTTCACCCCGCGCAAGCTGTTCGCGGCCTTAAAGCGCGTTAGCCCCTCAAATAAACAGGGCGAATACTATCTGACTGACGTTCCGGAAATACTCCTTTCCGACGGTGAAACGGTCGACGTTTATCTTCATGGCGATGCTCGCGAAGTTTCCGGCATCAACACGCGAGCGGAGTTGGCAGAGTTTGAGAACCTGCTGCGGCGAGGCACTATACGCAAGTTAATGACAGAAGCCGGCGTAACTTTTCTTGATCCGTCGCATGCCTACGTTAGCGCGGAAGCGCACGTCGGCCGTGACTGCATCATCTATCCGGACGTTTCAATAGAGGGTAAATCGGTCATTGGCGAAGCATGCGAGATTAGATCCGGTACGCGAATTACGAATTCTCGATTGGGAAACGGTGTGGTCGTAAAAGATCATTGTGTGATCATAGATTCAGAGATTGAGTCTAATTGTTCTGTTGGTCCGTTTGCGCACTTACGCATGAACACGCTCCTTGAAGAGGGTTCCATAGTGGGCAATTTTGTGGAGGTTAAAAAAACGCGGCTTGGTCGTGGCTCAAAGTCGATGCATCTCACGTATCTCGGCGATGCAACCATTGGAGAGAAGACAAATATTGGCGCCGGCACCGTGACATGTAACTACGACGGCAAAGATAAACATCCAACAATTATCGAAGACGACGTAAGGATCGGTTCCGACACAATGCTGGTTGCGCCGGTCAAAGTTGGTAGAGGTTCAGTCACCGCTGCCGGCTCAGTGGTCACGGAGGACGTGGCACCCAACACACTCGTCGCCGGGGTTCCGGCGGTTGTTAAAAAGAACCTGAAGGAGAGTGATGAGTGATGAGTGATGAGTACTGAGTAAAAGAGACGGGTTTTTTTTAGTTTCGACTCAGTACTCATCACTCATTACTGGTCACTTGGGGAAAACATATGTGTGGAATCGTTGGTTACGTTGGTAATAAGCAGGTTGTGCCGCTGATCATTGACGGCCTGCGCAAGCTGGAGTATCGCGGTTACGACTCTGCCGGCATCGCCGTAGTCAATGAGGGTCACGATCTCGAAATACGACGTGCCGAAGGAAAATTACGAAACCTTGAAGAAGTTATCCGGCTTAGTCCGTTAGACGGCACTTATGGAATTGGCCACACGCGTTGGGCCACTCACGGCCGGCCGACTGAAGAAAATGCGCATCCACACCGCGATTGCACCGGACGCATCGTGGTTGTGCACAACGGCATCATCGAAAATTATCTCCAACTAAAAGAGCAGCTGCGCAAGTCCGACCACCAGTTTGTCACTGAAACAGATACTGAAATAATCGCCCATCTAATCGAAGAGTATCTGAAGGAGGATCACAACTTCGAACAGGCTGTCCGGCGCGCTATGCTGGATCTCAAAGGAATTTTCGCACTCTCAATCATCAATGCGGATGAGCCGGATATGATTATCGCTGTCAGGCAAGGGCCGCCCGTCGTCATTGGTTTGGGCGACCGCGAGTTTTTCGTTGCTTCCGACATACCTCCGATTTTACAACACACGCGCGACGTCTTCTTTCTTGGTGATGGTGAGATGGCCATTATCAACAAAGACGCAGTGCGTGTGACAGACTTTGAGGCTAACTCCGTGCAGCCGACGATCCAGCGCATTACCTGGGACCCGATCATGGCGGAAAAAGGTGGCTTCAAACATTTCATGCTCAAGGAGATTTACGAGCAGCCTCGGTCCGTGCGCGACACCATGCAGGGCCGTATCTCTCTCGACACCGGTCGTGTTTTCCTCGACGAAATGAAAAACATCACCGAAGCTGACTTCCAAAAATTTACTTCGATCCGGATCGCCGCCTGTGGCACGTCCTGGCATGCCGGTTTGGCAGGCAAGTATATGGTCGAGCAGCTTGCTCGCATTCCAGTTGACATTGATTACGCCTCGGAGTTTCGTTACCGCGAACCGGTGATGGATGAAAACACTCTGCTGCTGGTTATCTCCCAATCAGGCGAGACTGCAGATACTATTGCGGCGCTAAGAGAGGCTCAGCAACTCGGGTCAAAAGCGTTAGCGATTTGTAATGTTCACGGCTCGATGATCACACGCGAAGCTGACGGCACAATCCTCACGCACGCTGGCCCTGAAATTGGAGTCGCTTCCACCAAAGCCTTCACTGCTCAAATGGTCGCGCTCTATTTACTCGGGCTATATCTGGGTAACCTGCGCGGGACTCTTTCGGCGGAAGAAGCAAAACTTCACGCGCAACAACTGGCGGAGTTGCCGGTCAAGCTGGAACATCTGCTGAGCGAGTCGGATGACATTGAGGAACTTTCAAAGGAATTCTTTCGCGCTACTGACTTTCTCTACCTCGGCCGGGGCATCAACTTTCCTATAGCTCTTGAAGGCGCTTTAAAACTAAAGGAGATTTCCTATATTCACGCGGAAGGCTATCCCGCGGGCGAGATGAAGCATGGACCAAACGCGCTCATCGACGAACGTCTGCCGGTGCTGTTTATCAACACCCGTGAAGAAGGCAATCGCTCGTCCGAGCTGCGCTACGAAAAAACACATTCAAACATTGTCGAGGTAAAGGCGCGAGAAGGAATTGTCATCTCGGTTCTAACGGAGGGCGACACGATGTCGGCAACAATGTCCGATTACGTGATTAGCATTCCGCCCTCAAGCGATCTGTTGTCACCGATGCTCTCAATTGTTCCGCTACAGTTACTCGCCTACCACATCGCCGTCCGCCGCGGCTGCGATGTAGATCAACCAAGGAATCTGGCGAAGTCAGTAACGGTTGAGTAACAATCAAGTATTCACCATTTGCTTCAGGGTTTTTGCGTTTTCGATAGCCGCGCCGCCAACGTCATTGTTGAAATAGACGTAAACGGCTGAGAGATCTGCGCGCCAGTTACCTATTCTGTCTGCCCAATTCTGCAAAGCATTTGTTGAATATGAGCCTCGATACTTGGCTGCACCGGGGCCATGAAAACGGACATAAGTAAAGTCGGCGGTAATCTCGAATGGGGTTTGCCTGCCGACGAGATTGTGAATGCAGAAAGCAGCATTATGCTTACGTAATACATCGTAAACTTCTTTTACAAGCCAACTCTCGTCGCGAAACTCAAAAACGTACCGGCGATGTTTCGGAAGCACGTCGAGGAAATGGGAAAGCCGCTCAACATTTACCTGCCAGCGAGGCGGTAGCTGAAAGAGTATCGGCCCTAACTTTTCGCCCAATCTCTCGACACCATCGAAGAATTTTACGCTCGAAGATTCTGGCTCTTTCAATTTCTTCATATGCGTGATGAAGCGGCTTCCTTTCACTGCGAAAAGAAAGTGCTTCGGAGAATTATCACGCCATGAATCAAAGGTAGAAGGCAAAGGAAGGTGATAGAAACTGTTGTTTATTTCTACTGTATCGAAGTGCCTTGCATAGAAGGCAAACATCTCCTTCGCGGGAAGTTTGTCTGGATAAAAGCGGCCCAGCCAATGCTTGTAGTGCCAACCGGACGTCCCGATATGAAGGCTGCCCGCCATCTTAAGTAACTCTAACTCAACTGTGACAGCGCCAAAAAACCGTCACAAGGTGATCCGACAAAAAGCGCGCCGTTGGGGCGCGCTCTTGATTGGTTTTCATGACCGTCGTCGGTTGCGATTTGAAAGGTTAGAACAAGCGCTGATGATCACATACTGAGTCTACGAATCAGCGCAATCACCAACGCAATACCCAGGATCATGATTAGACCGGCGATCATTGCAACGACCCAGCGAGAACCAGCCGCAGACTGTGCTGTCAGTGTTTGAGTAAGCGGCTGGGAAGCTTCCCGGGCACTTTGTTGATACGCCTGTGTCTCCGAAGTGCGGATGACAGACTCCAGACGTTCGCGGCTCGTTGTGACCAGTTTGAGTTGAGCCTGCACGCTATCTCTCTCGATGCTGAGCTGACGACGCCGCGACTCACGCAACTCTTCTGGCCGCGTAGAACCAATGCCCGCTAAAGACCGCTCGATGTTCTCCGGTTTCAGGTCCTCGTCGAGTTGGTGCGCTCGCGCCTGCAACTCAGTCTCTTTGGCTTGAACTTCGAGTAACTGCACGCGCAGGTCTGCCAGGGTCGGTACGTCGCCTGATGTATCTTGCGCGGCGACGGCGGAGGCAAACCCCGGGATCAAAAATAACAGAACTAAACTTAATGCGAGCTTCATATCGTTGGCCTCACTCGTTCGAGCTGCCGCAACTCTGGAAAGAATTTCCGTACGCGTCGCTTTGCCATAGAGTACGCCCAGATGGCACTGGAAGTGAAATACGGATTAACGATCTGCCGGCGTAGCTTGCCCGCGCGACTCCATCGTTGAACGGATGAGTGCATCCTTCACAAATTCCGCCACCAGGACACGATTCTCGCTGCGGGGAAACTCATAGATCGTCACTACCTCGTCCCTTTCGTTCCGCTCGGAAATGGCTGAAGGCTTACCCAGCAATCGTACCACCTCTTCCCTGCTGAGTCCCTCTTTGAGATACGTGGTTCGAGGACCAACCTGGACAACACCTGGCTTGAACTCATCAGCCGAGTAACTGTAAGAAGTATGCGGATAAAAAGCTTCCTTAGCCGCGTCTGTCCCCGGCAAGTCCATTTTGAGCGTTACACTCTTATCCTCAACGTACCATTTCTGATCCGGCCTGATTTGTGCCGAAACACTCACCATCGCCGACAAGATGACCATTACAAGACTCGAGAACTTAGACATAAACCTTCTTTTGACCTTTCGTACAACTTCGCTGCCGTCGAGACTATTGGTTATGAAACCCAAAGCCTCCTTCACCCGCGCTCGATGAGTCTCTATCTGTTAACGCGCATTCTTGCGTCAAAAAGGACCTTTGCACCCTGATTACATGGGGAAAATGCGCACGTCCAGTGGGAAAAGCGCGCCCGCTTAGCCTGGGCAGTTTCGGGTTTTCTTGAATGGTGATCCAGTAAGCGGGAGCGAGCCCGCCTTCCCTACCCCGAGCTGATTAGAGTTGATTTCTAACCACTTGACTGAAAGCCATTCAATGTTCGATGCAGGCAGTTAACGAAGCTCTAGGTGGGGATGGGCTTGCTCCTGCTGATTGGACCAGCACTCAAACTTGAAACCTGAAGGTATGCGCAAAAAATCTAATTTCAATTTTGGACTTATTGAGTCTTTGTCGCGCGTGCTTCTGTCTCCAGAAGTTTTTTCTTGCGTTCCAATCCCCAACGATAACCACCGAGGCTGGTGTCCTCGCGAATGACGCGGTGACAGGGAATTACCAGGGCGACAGGATTCGTAGCGCATGCGCGCGCCACCGCGCGAACCGCCCTTTCCTGGCCAATAGCTTTGGCGACCTCGCTGTAGGAATACGTCTGGCCATATGGAATCGCGCGCAATTGCTCCCACACCTGCCGTTGAAAAGCCGTCGCTTGGATATCAAGCGGCAGATCGATGTGCGGACTTTTGCTTTTCAGGTGATCCACTATCGCATTGACTGATGAACGAAGCTGCTCTTCATCCTGGCGAATGTTTGCCGCCGGAAACTCCTTCATCAAATCCGCTTTCAGTGCCGCATCTGAATCACCCAGCATCACCGAACACACTCCCTTGTTTGTGGCTGCAACCAACAGACGACCGAGGCGAGTTCCAACAATTGCAAAATTGATCACAGCGCCGCGTCCACCTTTGCCGTACGTCGCCGGCGTCATCCCAAGGTGAGAAGATGCTCGTTCATATAGCCGGCTGCTCGAACCATAGCCCGCCTCGTAGATTGCGCTGGTAATTGCTTCGCCGCCGCGCACACCCTGCTTGAATTTTCTTAGCCGGTAAGTCTCCGCATAACGTCGCGGCGTGATTCCCATGATGCTTTTGAAAGTCCGCTGTAGGTGAAAAGAACTAACGCCGAGCTCGTCGCTCAAGGCGGAGAGCGTGATTGGCTCTCCCTCATTCTCCTCGATTATCCGGCAAACCTGCCGCGCCATTTGGATCTGCGGATCGATCACACGCGCTTTGCGTGGATGGCAGCGAAGGCAGGCGCGAAATCCTGCGCCCTCGGCTGCTTCAGGCAACTGAAAGAATGAAACGCGTTCCCGACGTGGCCGGCGTGAAGGACACGAAGGACGGCAGTAGATGCCTGTCGAGCTAACAGCGAACACAAACTGTCCGTCGAAGCGATTGTCCCTTGTTAGTACTGCTTGCCAAAGTTCTTCCTGATCCCTTGACCACAAATCCATTTGCTGCTTCATCACGGCACTCATATTAACACCTCCAAAACTTTCCTTCATGCTCAAGTCGGATGAATATTAACGAAGTCGGAACAACCAATCTATCCGATTCTTGCGGTCAAATTGCATCCGCAGATTTCGCGGACTACACCGATTAGTGACTACCTGAAAAAGATATTTTGCATGAGACTAGAGTTTGCGACATCTGTGGAATCTGCAGATTTGTTTCTTCTCCTAATCCCAGTTTTGCGCCTATCGCTGCGTGTGATTTAATGAAACATTGGATTCGGGCTTCATCGTAAATGACTGATTTTCTTTCTTCGCTCAACGAACAACAACGCGAGGCTGTCCTCATAAACGAAGGGCCGCTGCTGATTCTTGCCGGCGCCGGCTCAGGCAAGACGCGCGTTATCGCGCATCGCATCGCCCATTTGATTGCGGAAAAAGGCGTGGCGCCGTGGAATATCCTCGCGGTCACGTTCACCAATAAGGCCGCTCAGGAAATGCGACAGCGTGTACAGCGGCTTTTGCGCGACCAAGAACTTTCAAGCGCGCCGCTCGTGTCAACATTCCACAGCCTCTGCGTGCGCATTCTTCGCCAGGACATCGAAAAGTTAAACGACAAATACAGCCGCACCTTCACCATCTACGATCAGGACGACTCGCTGAGACTCATTAAGAACTGCCTTAAAGACCTCGGCTATGACGAAAAGCATCTGGGTCTGCGCGCCACTCAATCCGCTATTAGCTCGGCAAAAAACCGGGGCGAAGACGTTGAGACTTTTGCTGCGGGGGCCGATTATGTTGATGAACGCCACGCGCGAATGGCACGCGTCTATGCGGCCTACGAGGAACGCCTGCATGCGAATAACGCGCTCGATTTCGACGACCTGCTTATTAAGACTGTGCGCCTTTTGCGCCAGGCTCCGGAAGTGCGTCAAAAGTACAACAACAAGTTTCGCTACATCCTGGTTGATGAGTATCAGGATACTAACGCGCTGCAGTTTGCGCTAATTAGCTTGCTGACTGAAAAGCAGCAAAACATTGCTGTGGTAGGCGACGAGGATCAGTCAATCTACAAATGGCGCGGTGCCGATATCAGCAACATCCTCAACTTTGAAAAGCATTTCCCGACCACGAAAACAATCCGGCTCGAGGAAAATTATCGTTCGACACAAACAATTCTCGATGTCGCCGGCGCCGTGGTTAAGCACAACACCGAGCGCAAAGGAAAAACCCTTTGGACCTCAAACCAACGCGGCGATCGCGTGCGCTATTTCCAGGCGCTTGATGCGGAATCAGAAGCGCGTTTTGTCGCCGGGAAGATACTCGAACACCGCAACGAAGATTATGACCTGCGCGCGGCAGTACTGTATCGCACCAACTCTCAGTCGCGTGTTTTTGAGGAGGCGATGCGCCGCGCTGGATTGCCTTACAACATCGTCGGTGGCTTCTCGTTCTACGAACGCATGGAAGTGCGCGACATCATTGCGTATTTGAAGTTGGCGCTAAATGCAAACGATTCCATCGCTCTGCAACGTGTAATCAACAGTCCGCCGCGAGGAATCGGCAAGCAAACTGTGGAGGAACTCGCCCGTCGCGCAAATGATTATGGGCTCTCACTCTGGGAAACTATCTCTCTGGTCATCGAGAAACCTGAAAACTTCAGCACGCGCGCCGTGTCGGCGTTAAAGCGCTTCCGCAAGATTGTGCTTCGACTGGGTAACATGGCTGGCGTTCAAAACAATAATCAAGCAACAGTATCTCAGAGTCAGGAAGGGCGGCTTGCCCCCGCTCTTGCGGTTGACCACTCGCCGGTCAGCGGTCACCGGTCGTCGGTCGCTTTACCTTCGGACATTGTCAAAGCCGCTATCCTCGATACCGGCTACGAGAATGCGCTGAAGTCCGAAAAGACCGACGAAGCGGAAGCTCGGTTGGAAAACCTGCAGGAGCTGGTGAACGCAGCGGTCGATTACGATGAAGAAGGCATGGAAGGACTGCGCGAGTTTATCGATCACTCGGCGCTTGTTTCGGATGCCGATCAATACAAACAGGAGGCGGTTGTCACACTCATGACCGCACACTCAGCTAAGGGTCTCGAGTTTCCGCTTGTGTTCATCGTTGGATTGGAGGATGGCCTCTTCCCTCATACACGTTCGGCAACTGATCCGGCAGAGTTGGAGGAGGAACGCCGTCTTTGCTACGTCGCGATGACGCGCGCGGAAAGATTTCTCTACGTCACGCATGCGATGAAGCGGAGGGTTTACGGGGAGGAGTTGGCCTCCGAGCCTTCGCAGTTTCTGAACGAGATGCCGCTGGATATGATCGAAGACTTGTCTATCGGCAAGTCATGGCTTTCATTCGCACGCGGCTCATCGGCGATTGATTACGAACACGGCGAGTATCGTCGAGGCCAGGCAGCTTCGGCGAATGACGAGAGCAGTTATCGCAAGGAGAAAGGCAAGTACGTAGGCAAGACCTACGACAGCGTCGACTCTATCGCCGAATTCTTTAAGCAACGCGCCGCGCAATTGGGCAACACCGGCGGCAGCTTTCAAACGGGAAAAGACGCCCGCGCTCGCGAAGAACGCAAATCCTGGGAACGCGGGCGACTCGCCCGCAATGAGGGGAAACGGGGCAGTAGACCGACCGTAAGCGAGGGGTCATCTGAAGGTTCCCAACTCGAAACTCGAAACTCGAAACCGGAAACTGGTTCGTCGAAACTCGAAACCCAAAACTCGAAACTCGAAACTCCGCCTTCGGCGGCAGAGTTTGTTCCCGGCTCCTACGTTAAGCACGCCAGGTACGGCCGCGGCCTCGTCCTTCGCCGCGAAGGTGTCGGCGACTCGTTGAAATTAACCGTGACATTTCCAGGGTATGGTCAGAAAAAACTTGTTCAGAAGTATGCTGGTCTGGAAAAGGGCTAGACGGCGCAATCAAAATCCCACCAAACTCAAGCTCCATACTAGTCAACTTGCATCAGCGGATATTCAGTCTGACTGGTGAAATAACGACCGCTTGCCTAGCAGGAATTGGCTTCGTTTTTCATAACTGAAAGAAGCGAAGAGTTTACGTGTCTTGCTGGGATTCGCCAGTGATGGCGGCATAGCGGTTGCTGCGGCAGTTGACGCCCCTCAAAAAATCTCACCATCGGTACGCCCCTTTTCAGCGAAGCCTCTTCCCTGGTCCGCAG
This sequence comes from Acidobacteriota bacterium, assembly GCA_046726155.1. Taxonomy (GTDB): domain Bacteria; phylum Acidobacteriota; class Blastocatellia; order Pyrinomonadales; family Pyrinomonadaceae; genus PSRF01. The sequence continues at coordinate 5,973 of JBKOZZ010000014.1, read as the reverse complement.
TTTCGACAACGTACTGCTTCGCCCATCAAAGAATAGACGGAAGGTGATTATGAAAAAGTCTGCTATTAACAGATTGGATGCCTCTAGTTTGTTTTCAAACCTGCTCCTTGTTTCCGCCGTTGTAGCGGCGTCCGCTCCGGTCATTCTTGGCGACCGACTTGTCCTAATTGCTTCCGAACTTGTCAGGGAAGGCTCAATCATGCTGCAAGAATTGAGTGTCTCTTTGCAGAGCTTATTTAGTTAGACAAATCAACAGTCACTAAGTAAAAGCAATGAGGGCGGACCCCACAAAGGTCCGCCCTTCATTTTGGACTATAGGCTGGAAAGCTTGTCCTACCCTGGCCCAAGATTTTTCACGTCGACATTCCGGCAGTGGGGGGAGAATCTCATCAGATGAAGAAAGACAGGCTGGAAAGCCTGTCCTACCCTCACCCGTTAATTAACTCGTTCGCGAGGGCGTTGGCGCCGAAGACTTTCCGCAATACTTCCAGCATTCCGCGCACGTCGACCGAGATTGAACGGTTTACTGACTCATCGTATTCGAAGTTGCCGACCAGAGACTGCATGTTGCCGTCGAAGATCAAGCCAACCAGTTCGCCGTTCTTGTTGATAGTTGGCGAGCCGCTGTTGCCGCCGATGATGTCGTTAGTGGAAACGAAATTGAAGGGCGTCCTCGGATTTAGAGCCGCACGCTTGCTCATCCAACGCGGTGGCAGGTTGTAGGGAAATGCGTGATGAAACTGATTTGAACGCGCATAGAGACCGCCCAGCGTCGTAAAGGGCGACACGAACTTGCCATTTTCCCTGTAGCCCTTAACCGCTCCATAGGAAAGCCGCAACGTGAAGGTCGCGTCGGGATAAAGCTTGGTTCCCTGCTCTTCAAAAAGCGCATGGGCAATCTTCGCGTAGTTCGCGCGTTCCACAGCCACGACTTCTTCCTCGTAGCGTTTCCGCACCGCGCGTGCTTCTTTGTCGATATCCCTGGCCAGGTCGATTATCGGATCGTCACCGCTATTTATCATTCTGATTCCGGCGACGGCGACCTGCTTGCGATACTCGACGTCCTTGAGTTTAGTTCCCTCGATCAGCTCGGCAGCGCGAGCTTCAGGAGTCTTACCCTTGAGCACTTTCTTTACCAGAGAATTATTCGCTCCATACTCGCTTTGCATGAACGCAAGCGAATTAGCGAGCTTTGCCTTTTCGTAGTCGTCATAGATAGGCGCGGTTGAATAGAGGTTCGCTTCGAGCGCAGCCCGACGCGTATTCATAAATTCAGGCAGTCGCTGCGCATCAGGCTTCTGGTTTTCGTCAGCCAGCCGCACCAGCGTGCGCGCATAACCAAACAGAGGTGTATTGAAGCCGGCAGCAAGATCCAGGAAGCGTCGGTCGCGATCATACTGGGCGAGATCTTTTCGACCTTTGGCGATCTCTTCCCAGGCATTGCCGTATTCCTGTTTCTTCCTTGCCTCAGCAGCGATTGAATTTCTTAAAGCCTGTTCGGCCAGACGCTTCTCGTTCATCAGTTTGGGATCTCTTAGGCCGGCAATTTGTCCCTTATAAACTTTGATGGAATTCTCGACCGAGTTCAGATCGTTTTGCGCGCGGCGAGTCTGCTCCTCACCCTGCGCCATATATTGCTTGAGCATCTTCTGCCGCGATTCCAGCATGCGGAGCAGCAAAGGTATGCTGATATCGCGCAACGACTCGAGATGAGCCACAGTGTTTAGCCGGGAAGTCGTACCCGGATGTCCGGTAACAAACACCAGCTCACCATCTTTCGCGCCGGTTTTAGACCATTTGAAATAGTTTTCGACTTTCACCGGCTGACCGTTTTCATAAACTCGAACTAACGCCATGTCGATGTTGAAACGCGGGAAGTTGAAATTGTCCGGGTCGCCGCCAAAAAACGCAGCTTGAAACTCAGGCACAAACACCAGCCGGATGTCAGTATATTTTTTGTAGCGATAGAGATTGTATTGACCACCTTGATACAGCGCCACGACGTCGCTGCGCAGGCCAGTTGCCGCAGTCGATTCCGCTTCAATGGCGCTGATTTGAGCCCTCCTCGCCGCATTAGCTTCTGCGGCCGACATGCTGTCTCTAACGGCGCTATTCACCCGAGCGGTCACGTCCCCAATGCTGATGAGTTGATCCAGGGAGAGGCCTTCGGCTTTCATTTCTTCAGCCTGGCTGTGAGCGACAAAGCCATCCTTGGCATAATCTTTATTGGCCGTGCTCAGTTCACCCACAATGTCTTCGACAATGTGATAATTTGTAAGCACCAGACCGTTTGGCGATACAAAGGAACCCGAGCCGCCCGGGAAGCGCACTGACGCCAGCTGAACTTTGCGCAGCCAGTCGTCAGTAACCTCGAACCCATATTTTTGTTTGATGTCTTCCCTGGGTACGTTGTTGAAAGTCCACATTCCTTCGTCGAGCGCGGCGACAGGAATTGTTTGAAAAGTAAAGAGCGCCAGTATCAGCGCACACAGAAGCATTCTTAATCTCATTGATTGACCTCGCGAAAGATTTTGCGGGAGAACTCTTTAGAGCTCTTTGCTGACCACAGGGATGCCTGAATTAGTATCGTCTGGGCCAAGGAATGTCAAGTTGAAACTTTTTGAAGTGCGCCAACCTGGCGGCGCTGTGGCCGGTGCGACCTGTCGCAACACCTCGTGCAACTGAGGCTGTTTGTAGCCAAACGCGGCGCCTGGCCGACGCAGGCCAAAGCGGTGACTGGTCACCGCACTCCAGAGAGTTGCCGCACTCGTGGCAACATTGAGATGAATTCGAAACCAACAACCAGCACTGAAAGTCTGCGGTCGCCTCGAACGAGGCTCTCCGCCTTCGGCAGAAATTTGTTCGCGGAGTGGCGGCGGCTTGAGTTGCCGGAGTCAAATGGCCACATCGTGGTTGCAGTCTCTGGCGGAGCCGACTCAACAGCGCTCTTGCTAGGTATCGACGAGTTAATCAAAAAGAGAAAGTTACACTTGAAGCTCATCATCGCCCATCTCGATCACGGGCTCCGGAACGACAGTCCAAACGATGCAAAATGGGTGAAGCAGCTTGTGAAGGAGCTTGGCCACGAGGCAGTGGCGGGCCGGATTAACCTAAGACGGAGGACGCGGCGCAAAACGAGGACAGGTAAACCCAGTGAAAACCTTGAGCAGGCGGCGCGAAAAGCGCGCTACGCCTTTTTAGAGAAGACGGCTAACAAGACTCATTCAAATTTCGTGCTGACTGGGCACACGCTGGACGATCAGGCTGAAACAATTCTGATGCGGCTCTTGCGCGGCAGCGCCGCCGAAGGATTGAGCGGCACGCCCGCCGTCAGGGATATCTCACCAGGCTCCCACGTGCAGCTAGTCCGGCCGCTGCTCACGTGGGCGCGACGTACTGACACGGAAGACTACTGCCGGGGGCGGCAGATAGACTTCCGGCTTGATGTGATGAACAACGATGAAACGTTCTCGCGCGTTAGGATTCGAAAACAATTATTGCCATTGATGAAGTCATTCAACGTCCGCGTGGTCGAAGCACTCAGCCGAACCGCAACTCTGTTGAACGAAGATGCCGCAGCGCTCTCGGCCGAGGCCGGACGCTTGCTTGAGTTAGCAGTGTCTAATTCGGAGAAGAATAGTGAAACCAGGCAGCCATGGCTGAGCGTAAGTGTTCTGTCACAATCGCCGGGTGCCGTGCGCCGCCGGGCGTTGCGAGAATGGATTTTGCGGTCCCAAGGCGACCTCAAGCGGGTTGAAATGGTTCACCTGATTGCTGTCGAGAGGCTTTTACAGGGCGAACGCGGCGGGCGGGTCGCAGAGTTACCCGGCGGAATAAAGGTCACGCGAAGGCGCGGAATGCTGGAGTTATCAGGTAAAAAGGAGTTGAAAAAGCCGTCAGCGATCTCTAAAATTCCACGCGGTCGACACCGCCGGTCGTAACACGGCGGTTTTCGCTTTTTACGCGGCGACTGTATTGGGGGAACCGGAGAGCGTTATGAGGGGTCCAAAACAACAAGTGATTGCTGGCTGGCATCCAAGAACTGCGCCTGAAATCGTGCCTCTGGGCGATGAATTTTGTCCTTCTTCCAGAAGCGACAAAGCACCATAGGATAAGGTATGATCGTAGTCGGAGGCGTTAATGACTTTGAGTTCCACAGCTAGACAAATAATTTTTTGGTTATTGATTATTGCGGGAGCGCTGCTGCTTTATAGGCTGGTAAATCCCTCGGGCAAGAATTGGCAGGCGATCGATCTGGGGACACTCAGTCAGAAAATCGATACGCTTGAGATAAAGCAGGTTACCCTCAAGCAGAACGAGGCGATCGCTCTGGATACTCGCAATCAGGAATACCACGTCCAACTCACCAGCGATCAGATAAGGAATACCATATATAACAAGTCGCAGGAAAAAGTGGACGGCAAGTCCAAGGTTGAAAAGTTTGAAGATGATTCAGGTAGTAGCAGTTATATCTGGCCGATGTTGATCACGTGGGCGCCACTCCTGTTTATTATAGGTATCTGGGTTTTCATGTTGCGGCAAATGCAGTCAGGAGGAAACAAGGCCCTCTCGTTTGGTAAGTCGCGCGCCAAGTTGCTTAACAATCAACAGAAGCGTGTGACCTTCAAGGATGTTGCCGGCGTCGAAGAGGCCAAGGAAGAACTACAGGAGATTATTGAGTTTCTCAAGGAGCCACAGAAGTTTCAAAAACTGGGTGGACGAATTCCCAAAGGGGTCTTGATGATGGGCCCGCCGGGAACCGGCAAGACTCTACTTGCGCGCGCCATCGCCGGTGAAGCAAACGTACCCTTCTTCTCGATCTCGGGCTCTGACTTCGTTGAGATGTTTGTCGGCGTTGGCGCATCGCGCGTGCGTGACCTGTTTGAGCAGGGCAAGAAGAATGCTCCCTGCATTATCTTTATCGATGAGATTGATGCGGTCGGGCGTCATCGCGGCGCCGGACTCGGCGGCGGGCACGATGAACGCGAACAGACGTTGAATCAGTTGCTCGTTGAGATGGACGGGTTTGAGTCGAATGACGGCGTGATCCTGATCGCCTCGACAAACCGTCCTGACGTATTGGACCCGGCATTGCTGCGACCCGGGCGTTTCGATCGGCGTGTTGTGGTGTCAAGACCCGACGTGCGTGGTCGTGAAGGTATTCTGAAAGTCCACACGCGCAAGATTCCGCTTGGCGAAGATGTTGATATCAGCGTGATCGCGCGTGGCACGCCAGGCTTCACCGGCGCCGACCTTGCTAATCTTGTTAATGAAGCGGCGCTAAACGCGGCGCGTTACAACAAGAAGCTGGTCGCGATGGGCGACTTCGAATTGGCGAAGGACAAGGTGTTGATGGGTGCTGAGCGCAAGAGCATGGTGATCTCAAATGAGGAGAAGCGCGTCACTGCTTATCACGAGGCCGGGCATACATTAGTCGGTCTGAAAGTCCCCAACGCTGATCCGGTTCACAAAGTGACCATCATCCCGCGTGGAATGGCGCTTGGTGTAACGCAGCAATTGCCGGAAGGCGATCGCCATAACTACAGTGAAGAATACTTGTTGGGTCAGATTGCAATCCTGATGGGTGGACGTATTGCTGAAGATACTTTCCTTGGCAGTATAACCACGGGCGCTTCGAATGATATTGAACGCGCCACTGAATTGGCGCGCGCCATGGTTTGCGAGTATGGCATGTCGGAGATGGGACCGCTGACCTTCGGCAAAAAGGAAGAGCAGATTTTCCTCGGCCGTGAGATTGCGCAACATCGCGACTTCTCCGAAGAGACAGCCATCAAGATCGATGAGCAGGTGAAAAAGATCGTCACGGCTCAGTATGAGCGAGCCAAGAAGATCATCGAGGAAAATCGCGACACAATGGTGCGATTGGCTGAATGCTTGCTCGAGCGGGAGTCGCTTGACGGTGTTGAGATTCGTCGCATAGTCGCGGGATTGACACTCGACGATGCGCAACCG
>JBKOZZ010000013.1:0-17886 GCA_046726155.1 Acidobacteriota bacterium | reverse complement strand
CCAAGTTGCCTGGCAAACGAGTCAAGCTGATTCTTTTGAGCCTCTCCGATTTCACTCATTCGTGACGCGTTGCTATCGCCCAGTGCTCGAATTGCGGCGGACAATTCTTGTCTAGATTCTTTGGCAACTAAGTTCATTTCCGCACGGTTTCTGGAGATCTCGTCTTTGACACGAGTCTCGAGTCTTTGTTGTCCGCCATCCACGGCGGCTAGCTTCTCCTTAAGCCCTGCGAATTGCTCTTTGCTTCGCGTAGTCAGCAAAATAACAAGCAGAATTAGATTGCCTGCGCTCAAGAGGATGAGAATAACCATGAGAGAATTTTCGTTCATTGCTGTTCTATATTTGGCTCTCGTAGTTTAGCAAAAACTGTTGCAAACGCGAAACAGTGGCCCGTTAGCGGGCCAGCCCTAAAAACCAAAAAAGCGCCACAGATAAACACGGATGGTACAAATCTGACAATGCGGTCTCGGATGCAGCCGACAGCTCTTTTGCTGAATCCGTGACCATCCGTGTTCATCTGTGGCCCATCCTCGTCTTACCTGCCAAAACAGCCAACCATGCGTTCGTAAACTTTTCGGGTGACGCGCACATCGTTAAGGTTGTACTCGCGAATTTCACCGAGTTTCCCTGCCTGATAAAGTTCAAAGACCTTGCTGCCTTCGACGGTGGCCGTCTTGCTCGACTCGATCCCGAGCGCCCAGGCAATATCATCGAGACTTACAAAACGCTTCGCTCCCAACCACCACGCATGCATCGTGTCGAATACTCCCCGAACTCGGTAGTCGCCCAGATCAACCAGTGGCTTGGCGGAGATGCAATGAACCAGGCAGCGTTGGAAGATAAACGGTAGATCGAAGCCAAGAATGTTGTGGCCGACGAGTTCATCCGTATCCGTATCGAAACTTTTCATGTAATTGAGAAATGCAAGGAGCGATTTCTTCTCGTCATGCTCTGCTCCGTCTTCGTCGATTCCAAAGACGCGTTCGCTCTCGCGTTGCTCGATGCCACCTAAATCGAAGCCCGCCACCGGGCCTTCGTGAACTGCGATTGAGAGTATGCGGCCCGAGGTCGCGCTCAACGATCCCAGCTGATAGCAGCGCTCTTCTTCGATGGCGATATCTTCGAGATAGCGTTGCTGCTGCTCGAAACGCATATTGCCCAGCCGGAGCGACCTTTCGAGCTGCGGCCCGACCCGCTCGCGGAAGTCGGGAAGCGTCAATGTTTCGATGTCCATCGTGTACGCCCGCGGCAGCACCGGTTCCGCGCCTTGATGTTCGCGATACTGTTCGATCGTGATTGGGCGATATTCGGCAACAACAAACTGCGAGCGATCCTGGAAGCTCTCGAGCCGTCCCGTTATTCCCCAAAGTCCTGGCTTAATCTCTTTCCACACGTCAAGCGTCTCACCCCAGATCTTCAAGGCAAGCGAGCCGGTCGCATTCCGCGCAGTTGCGTCGTAGAAGCGTTTCCCTTGTTGCGTTCGCTTTTCCCGAACAGAAGTAATGACGACGATCAGCCACAGGTCTTCCGCGTGAGGAAGCTCAGGAATGGGAATGTTTCCGCGCATATTTTCGTTTCCAAACAAAGATTATCTATTTCAACTCTATTCTATACTTCCGCTAAGATAAATGACCGTTCGCAGTTTTTGAGTTTTTTATTTTGAAGAAACTACCGCGTGAAGAACGGGGCAAGGCGGGGTCCCCAGCAGGGCAGCCGCGCTGGGGTGCTAAGCCCACCTTCCCGACCTGCGAGACTCCTTTATCCTTTGTCGTGAAATCAGATGGAAGGGCTTTCAAGCTGAAGCAGCAGAAGGCACCTGCAAGTAGCTTAGGGTTGGGAAGGTGGGTTTACCGCTCTATCTTGAGCGCGCTCAACTTCAGCGCCCATCCTTCCAGTCAACATCAACCAGATCATTTTGTAGTCGCCGATAAACGACCAAAGCGGATATTGAAACGTGGCCGGCTTGTTCTTCTCGACGAAGAAATGTCCAATCCATGCTGCGCCGTAGCCCGGGATGAGAGCCAATGGGAAAAGCCACCACCTGCCGGTGACGATGAAGAAAACTACGAGGCCAATCGCGATTGTCGTGCCGATGAGGTGAAGTAGACGGGTGCTTGGCTTGCTGTGTTCGGCAACATAGTGCGGCCAGAATTCTGAGAATGAATTGTATTTCCGTTGCTGCATAAAGATTGAGACGAAATTTCAAAACTCTCTGATCGAGTGGTGCGGTTCCGGTCCGATCACGCAGTTGAAAACAGTTGCATGAATTGCGCTAACTCGAGCGGTGCCACGTTTATCAGTTTCAGGTTTTCCTCTACGTGTTCAATCCTGCTCATGCCGATCAGCGCCGTACAGATGCCCGGCGCCGAACGAACAAATTGTATCGCCGTTTGCGCATCGGTCGGCAATGAACCGAGTGTTTCTCGAAGATCTTTCGGTAAGCCCTGCGCCACACGCCCCTGGAAAATCGACGCGCTCGAAATGACTGTGATTCCCAGCGCAGCCGCCGCTTCAAGTGTGCAGACCGGCTGGCCATTAACTATTTGATTACTTAACGTGAGGGCCTCCGGCATCGCCAGGTTAAAAGGCAGTTGAATGAAACGAAATCCGTGCGACTCCCCCGCCAACTCGCGCGCGATCGCCACCATGCGCGCCAAAGAATGATAACCACTGGCGCCGGCAGGTACACGAAATCCATTCCAGGTGGCGACACCATAAAACTTCAACATCCCTTCGGCGCGGTTCTTTTCAAGTGACTCGAACGCCGCCCGCAATCGCGCGTAAAATTCTTGTTCTGAAGCGTGTCCAAGCTGTGACTCCGGATTGTGAATGTAATAAACGTCTACGCATTCGAGGTTCAAGTTGCCGAGCGATTGTTCCAGCTGATTTCGCAGATACGAGGGCGTCATGCAGTGACTGCCGCCAACGATATCCTCAAAACCCGCTATTCCCGATTTGACGAAGGTCTCTTCAACATAACGGCGAATGTCCCGCGGCGGCGCGCCGTCAAACGGAAGATAGCCACCTTTTGTGCAGATGACTATTTCGCCGCGCGAGAAATGCTTCGCTTCAGTCAAATCCCTGAGGGCGGCACCGATGGCGCGTTCACTTCTTTGGAAACGGTAGTTTGCCGCCGTGTCGATTACATTGGCGCCTAGTTCTACGGCGCGCGCGACCGCAGCGGTGTAACGGGCGTCAGTCACATCATCGGCGTTGCCAAGGTACGTGCCGATGCCGATCGACGATAGCCAGAGACTGTGTTGTTTTCGAAAATGGCCCGGAGCAGCGTTATCTTTGAAACGCTCACGATAGCGCGTCGTACCTTCGACTGTGGCGCAGCCAGTGATGGACATAGTGTGGTGGACTCAGAATATACGCGCGTTCCAGCAAGCGGCAAGCGCTTCATGGTTACCCACGGCTGTGTTAGTTTTGACATTCATCATCAGCAGGCGAGGGAAACGTCCATGAACTATTTTCTCAACTGGCGCGAGCATGTCGGATCGCACCCAGAAAAGTTCTACAAAACTACTTTGTGGCAAGGCGAACACGTGATGGTTGGACTGAACTGTTTGGAGCCGGGACAAACTCAGAAGACTCATGCGCATGATGGCGCCGATAAATTCTATTTTGTGTTGGAAGGTGATGGGAAATTTGCAGTGGGAGATAAAGAAACAGAGGCCGCTGCAGGATCGCTGGTCGTCGCCCCGTCCGGAGTTCCGCATGGCGTCACAAACGTTGGCGACGTTCGCTTGTCGCTGCTCGTCACGATCGCGCCACCCTTCAAATGAGTGAACCAAACAAGTCATTTGAAACATTGAGAAGCGCGGGATCTTCACTCGACATCTCAGCAGCGGAGATGCACGAGCTCTCGTCGCAGGTCACCCAGCTGGTGACAGAATATTTTTCCGAAGTTTCCACCCTGCCGGTATTTCCTGAAACTTCTGGTGGTAAGACAATCGGTGAAATAGGAGCGTCGTTGCCGCTTGAACCCGAGCCGTTGGAGCGACTACTCCACGATTGCCGTGTCATCATTGAAAACAGCCGGCACAACGGCCATCCGAGGTTCTTCGGCTACGTTGCCTCGCCCGCGACGCCACCCGGCGCTTATGCCGATCTGATTGCTTCTGCGCTGAACACAAACCTCACGTCCTGGCGTTCGGGTCCGGCTGCTACTGAGATCGAACGCACCGTGGTCGGATGGCTTGCGTCAATCATTGGATATAGCGACGAGACTCGCGAGGCTCACGGACTGCTGACCAGCGGCGGGTCGATGGCAAACCTGACTGCACTCCTGATTGCCCATCGAGCAAAGTCAGATATTGATGTCGCGTCAACGGGTTTGTGGAATTCCCGCGCACCCATGATTCTCTACGCCTCAGATCAGATTCATATGTCGATACCCAAGGCTGCTGACATCCTTGGCCTCGGCCGGGAGCAAGTGCGCCTGGTTGACTCCGACAATGGCTTTCGCATGAATGTGGCATCGTTGCGCGAGGCCGTTACCCAGGATCTCAAAAGCGGCCTGCAGCCCTTCTGCGTGGTAGCCAGTGGTGGCACCGTTAACACCGGCGCCGTCGACCCGCTGGATGAAATTGCGGAAGTCGCGAGGGAATTCGGCCTTTGGTTCCACATCGACGGTGCTTACGGCGCCCTAGCCACGCTCGATGAAACGAAGCGTCCACTCTTCCGTGGCCTGGAGCGAGCGGATTCTGTTTCGCTGGATCCGCACAAGTGGCTCTACGTGCCTATCGATTCCGGTTGTCTGCTATTTCGCGACGAAGATCGCGCGCGCGCGGCTTTTAGTTTCGAGGGCGCCGACTATATCAAGGTGCATGAGCAGAACGCCGACGAAGCCTTTGCATTCTGGAATTACGGACCAGAGCTGTCGCGACGATTCCGCGCGTTGAAGATTTGGTTGACGCTTCGCTACTACGGCCTGCGACGGATTGGGCAGGCGATTAGCGAAGACAATGCGCTGGCGGCCTACATGGGCGAGCAAGTTGCGGCAGCCACAGACTTTGAACTGCTGGCGGCGCCCGAGTTGAGCATCTGCTGCTTTCGTTATGTACCTTCCGCATTGCAGACAAGACTTCGCCAGGGTGACGGAGTAGACGCCAGCATCGCTGCTGAACTGGATCAACTCAACACCAATATCATGAACGTGGTCCAGCGCGGCGGCCGTGCCTATCTGTCGAGTGCGACGATACGTGGGAAATTTGCGCTGCGGGCCTGCATTACAAACTTTCGCACCACTCGCGCCGACCTTGATCAAACGCTTCAGATCATTCGGGAGGCGGCCCGAGAGCTGGAATCAAAGTAAGATGGATCGGGTGACAGTTTCACTTCGGCTAATTCGGCTCTGCCGTCTGATGTGCGGTGGCGGCTATGCCCCACCGAAAGCAGTATCCAATTGTTTTTGGGGCTGCGCCCCCCGGTTGGGGCGTAGCCCCGGTTTAGTTAGCTCCTTCTCGGAAGGTCAGAGACCTTCCGCACATCAGGCGGCAAAGCCGCAACGTTAAAACTGTCCGATAAACTTTAGTTTGTCGTGGCGCAGCGACAAGCTAAAGCTTATCGGACATCAAAACTGCCGCACTACCACGCAGTTGAATGAACCAGAACAAATTACCAGTCTACGAACACGAGATGTCGGTTGCGCTCGAGCTCGCGCGCGAAGCAGGCGCAGCCATTCTGGATTTTTACGAAGGCCCGCTCGATATTCAGCAGAAGGCTGATGCCGATGATCGCGAGCCCGTTACACAGGCCGACAAGGTCGCTAATGAGATCATCGTCGCGCGGCTGAAACAGGAGTTTCCCGACGACGGCATTCTTGCCGAAGAATCTGTCGACACTGTCCGCCGCCTCGACAAGTCACGAGTCTGGATGATCGATCCACTCGATGGCACTACCGGCTTCATCGAAGGCAATGGAGACTTCGCCGTCCAGATTGGGCTGACCGAAAACGGGGAATGTGTGCTCGGCGTAGTTTACTTACCCCTTACGCGTGTCCTATATCGCGCCGTCCGTGGCGGGGGCACGTGGATTGAACGCCCCGATTACGATCCGCTCCGAAGCCCTCGCGAGCTCAGGCCGCAGCAGGTGGTTGAGGAGGCCCATGTATCCGCTCATCGTGAAATCTCAAAGATGCGACTGGCGGCCAGCCGTTCTCATCGCAGCCCGCGCATGGACCAAGTGGTGCAGGCTTTCGGTTTCAAGGAAGAGGTCCGGCGCGGCTCGGTGGGAATTAAGGTTGGCTTAATTGTGGAGCAACAGTGCGATATTTACATTCATTTATCGCCGCGCACAAAACAATGGGACACCTGCGCTCCGGAAATTATCCTGACCGAAGCCGGAGGCTCGCTTACTGATCTCTTTGGGCAGCCGCTCCGTTACAACAAAGCTGAGCGGCAAAACCGCAATGGTATCGTCGCGAGCAACGGCGTAGCGCATACGCGAATTATTGAATCGCTCCAGCCCTTGTTGGCTCAGTTTGGCCGCCTGCCGGTGGAATAAAGAACCGGCTAACCGCGATTAACACGGATTACGCGAATCTGAACGACTTTCTGAATTCTATCCGTGGTCCTACCTTTCTGGGTTCTACCTGCTTCTTTTCTGGTCAGATCCACCTGTATTCGGCGTAAATCCGCGGCAATAATCCAAGCGAAATAACAATCCTTGCGGTAATATCGATGCCAGATTCCTTGCTGGGAGCCTTGTCTTGTTCATTCGTCCCAAATTGTTTCTCACTTTTCTGGGCCCCTGCCTCGTACCACTCGTCCTGGTTGCGCTCATTAATTATTGGAGTGGTGTGTATATCGCCGGGCGGGCGATTCGAGTCAGGCAGGAAAGCAAATTGGCGGAATTCAAGAGCAGGGTAGCCGAACTTCTGAAACAGGATCAGGGCGAACTGATCACGCTGAGCAAATCAAGAGCACTGCTTGACTACCTGCGGCCGCCAGCCAATCCCAACTTGCAGGCAACTAAAGCGGCTCCCGCCGGCAGGAGCGAAGAAGTCACGGCTCAGGCAAAAGCGCCAAGTCTTGTTCCTGTGGATTTGAAAGCCAGGGTAGCGGCGGTTTTGGACGGTCATCCTCATTTGTTAAGCATCTCGCTTTTTGATAGGAGCAAACCGCTCTTCATAGCTGAACGCCAGGCCGACAACGACGAGCCGGTGATTTTCCATGTAAAGGACTTTCTTTCTGAACAACCGCAGCCCGACAATCGCGTTTGGAATGGGACGGCGGATTCCGATCCGGCATCAGGGCTTCTGTCTCCAATTTCGACCGGCACGTTCGGAGCTCGGATCGATTACACGGTTCCGGTTTTCGATGAGCGACAGCAGCCTGCCAAACCTCTGGCAGCGTTGATCGAAGAACTTAACCTTGACCCGATCTTTTCCGAAGCGGCAAGGGAGAATAAGAACGTTACAAACGGCGTGGGTCCGGAGAGCGGCCAATCCGTTGTATTCATTGTCATCGATCGCTTAGGAAGAATCCAATATCACTCCAACGAGGCTTTGAAACACCAGCAGGTGAGCGACGCGATGGCCTACTTTCATCCGGTAGCAAATAATATGTTCTCAAGCCTCGATGGTAACGCGAGTTTTCTTTCACCCAGCGGCGATCGGTATACAACCAGCTACACCAGGATTCCTCTGCTCGATGTTTCCCTGGCCGCGGCGACAAACTACGACCAGGCAGTCGCTGAGGCTCGCCTGGCAGGAAAGCTTGGTTTGCTCATCTCAGTTCTATTGTCGATGCTGGCTGCTTCATTGTTGACGCTCTTCTGGCAGCGCCAGACGCGTGGGCTCAAGCAAGTCACTGAAGGAGTGGAGGCAATCGCGAAAGGAAAGTTGGATCATCGTATTGAGTTGCAATCCAGCGACGATCTCCGGCCGCTGGCGGACAATCTTGGCTTGATGACCAAACAGCTTCGCGATCAGATCGCGCGTGAAGCTGAGACACGGCAGTTTCAATCCTTCGTTCGCTTGTCTGCCCTTCTCACGCACGACTTGAAAAACGCAATTGAGGCCCTGTCGCTGACCGTAGCAAACATGGAATCGCATTTTGATAATAAGGAGTTTCAAGCCGACGCGATGAAATGTGTTACGGGAGCAACTAACAACCTGCGCGCCCTGGTGGCTCGTTTGAGCAATCCGGTGATCACCTTGAGCGGCGAACACAAGCGGCCGCAGCCGGTTGATTTAGTTCCCATGTTGAGACAAGTGATCTCACTGATGGCCGAGCCAGCCAGCGGAAAGCATGAGATCAAGATTGACCTTCCCCCTTCCCTCTTTGCACTCGTCGACATCGAACGCCTGAATAAAGTAGTCGAGAACTTGATCATCAATGCGCTCGAGGCCATGAAAGAGGAGAAGGGGACCTTAAGTATTTCGGCCGGCAAGACTGATGAGGGCAAGCCATTTTTTAGCGTCAGCGATACGGGCGAAGGGATGAGTCAGCGGTTCATGGAAGAAAAACTCTTCCGACCCTTTGCTACCACCAAAAGAAAAGGCGTGGGTCTCGGTCTTTACACTTGCCGTGAAGTAGTGGTCACAAACGGTGGATCAATTGAAGTGGACTCACAACAAGGCGTTGGTACCACATTTACGGTCGTGCTACCATCGGCCGCAATCGACAAGAGCGGTGAAAAACAGCTCCAGAGTCAGTCTCACAATTAGTCTTATCCAAACGTTACCAATCGTTCGAGAAGCGTTCGCATTCGTTTGACGAACTCCGATGACCAAAGCAAACCAACCTGCGGCAGGTCTACTTAAAGAATCGATACTCGTAGTAGACGACGACGAGTCGGTGCGTCGTGCACTCGTCTGGACGCTGAACGTTGATTATCGCGTGCTCGAAGCAGCCTCCCGCGCAGACGCAATTAGGCTCCTGCAGCAGGAAAACATAGACGTTGTCATTAGTGATCTGCATTTGCCCCCGCACGTCGAAGAAATTAGCGAAGGGCTGGCAATCATTGAAGCGGCCCGCAACCGGGACCCGCCTGCCCAGGTTGTGGTGATTACGGGGAGTAACGCCAAACACGCGGGCATCGAAGCGGTTAAGCGCGGCGCATACGGCTTTTTCGAAAAACCACTGGATGCGGCCGAAGTCCTTCACATCGTTAAACAGGCTGCTCGGATGCGCCAGCTGGAGGTCGAAAACGCGCGTTTGCGTGACGAGCTGGTGGGGGCGCGGGGTTTTGGGCGTTTGATCGGATCGAGCCGGTCCCTGGAAAAAACTCTCAGGCAAGCGCGCGCAGTTGCGGCTACCAATGCGACAGTTCTGCTCATCGGCGAAAACGGAACCGGGAAAGAAATGCTGGCCCGCGCCATCCATGAAGAGAGCGGGCGCGCCGGTGCTCCCTTCATCGCTGTGAGTTGTGCGGCCTTACCTGAATCCTTGATCGAGTCGGAACTGTTCGGCCATGAAAAGGGAGCGTTCACTTCGGCGACGCACGCACGCGCTGGAAGATTCGAGTTGGCCGATGGCGGCACTTTGTTTCTCGATGAGATTGTCGAACTGTCGGCTAATGTTCAAGTGAAGCTGCTACGGGTTTTGCAGGAACGCGCCTTCGAACGCGTCGGCGGTACGAAAACTTTAAACGTCGACATTCGTCTGATTGCTGCCAGCAATCGTGATCTGGAGACTGAAGTTGAAGGTGAGAATTTTCGCCGGGACCTTTTCTACCGGCTAAACGTTGTGCCGTTAGTTCTGCCGCCGTTGCGCGAGCGTCGGGAAGACATCCCCGGTTTGGCCGCGCACTTCGCAGCCAAGGCTGCCGAAAAGCATGGACGCGCCACGCCCCAATTGTCCCCGGAGTTAATCGATTCGCTGCACGAATACGAGTGGCCGGGCAATGTTCGCGAACTTGAAAACTTGATGGAGAGACTGGTGTTATTAGACCGCCAACCGGCGCTCGGCCTCGAGTTTCTTCCGGAAAAGATGCTGAAAGCTATGCCGGCGCCCGGCGTGCCCTGCGAAACTACTTTTGAAGGTGAGATTACTGCGTTAAAGCGGCGCTTGATAGTAGACGCACTGGAAGCAGAGGACGGTAACAAAGCCGCCGCAGCCAAAAGGCTGGGCATTAGCCGCTCCTATTTGCACCGGCTGATCAGCGAATTTGGACTGTAAAAGACAGGGGCAGGCCGCAGCAGCAGGAGGCAGGTTTACAGTAGGACCGGAAGCCAGTCTTTTTGCATTAAGCCCGATGTGTTCTGTAGGTATCTTTAGTTACTTCGCATACTCCTTTTAGAATATTCTCCTCACAATGGAGATTCCAGGTATGGTTGCCTTACCAGGTTTTAGAGACTTGAAGGTCTATCAACTGGCTTTCAATCTAGCTATGGAGATCTTCTACGAGTCGAAGAGTTTTCCGCCCGAAGAAAAGTATTCACTCACTGATCAGATTCGGCGCGCGTCCCGCAGCGTGCCGGGCAACATCGGTGAGGGATATCGCAAGAAGTGCTATCCAAAAATGTTCGTTAGCAAGATGGCTGATGCCGACGGAGAAGCCACAGAGACTCAGGTCTGGATTGATTTTGCGCACGCATGTGGCTATCTCTCCCAGAGCCGACAATTGGAATTACGGAAGGGCTATGAAGAGGTAGGGCGAATGCTAGGCGGCATGATTAGTCATCCGGAGCGATTCAGCCACTGACCATTCCCTCTGCTCTTCGTGCACCTGCCTCCTGCACCTGCCTCCTGCTCCTATCGTCCTGGCGCCGTTGTCGATCCCTTCTCGGTCAAGTCACCAAGTTTCACTATCCAGATGCCACTGTGAACGTCGTTGAAGTAGATCAGACCGTTATGTGGTTGTGCGCCCCAAGTGAAAGGCAGGTTAGGACGATATCCCTCCGGGTCGCCGGCCCAGAGGCGACCAATCTCGCGACCTTGCCGGTAAAGGTCGCCGCGCAGTTCTCCTGACACATCGACGATTCGCCCGCCGCCGTTGTAATAACCCATATACATGATGTCGCCATCAACCCACATATTGTGCGCGCCGGCTTCAGGCACGGGATACTCGGCAACCTTGCGCGGGTTTTTGATGTCGGCAACATCCACCACGTGCACGATGCCGCGCACAGGGATACGTTTGCGACTCATGATATCGAAGATCGGGGGGAATACTTCGTCGCCTACGAAAACGTAATTCTTATAACGGAAGACTGAGTGAGTGCCCGCGAGCCAGCCATTGCCATAAAGTTCGTGATGATTAAAACGTAACTGGCTGACCAGCTGCGGATGCTCCGGGCTGCCACCCTTAATGCCTTTGCCAACATCAAGAATTACCAGCCCATCACGCCAGTAAGCGAGATAGGCAAGGCCATCTTTGACTTGCAAGTCATGCAGGTAGCGACCAACAACCTCGCGCTCGCCGCCGCTGGTTGTAATTGTTGTAGCCACCTGGTTAGGAACTTCCCAACGCGCCACCTCTTTCGGATGCTTCACATCTGCGAAATCGATAACGCGCATCGAACCTGTAGCGTCGTCAGTCAGATAAACGTAGTGACCGTCGACGAATGCGCTGTGAACGCCGCCTGTGACTGTCTCGGTATATTCGGAAATTGGTTTCGGATGCGCAGGATCAGAGGTGTCGAAAAAGGCGATGCCGTTCTTACGGTTCGAAGCGCCTTCGCGCGATATGACAAGAATGCGACCGTCTGCCGTGGTGCTGACGTCATTTATTAGTCGCGCGTCAACCTTGATCGAGTCAGTCTGTTTCGGATGTGCCGGATCAGAGATATCGTAAGCGAGCAGCTTATCGGAGATAGTTGAAAGGTAAGCGTAGTTTCCAATGATCCATTGTTCAGCGGCCTCAAAATCTTTGATGGGCGCCCGACCAACTATTTCAAGAGTACGTTCAGCATTCCGCGGCATAACTACGACAGAAGCAACCGCTTCCTGCGGCCCGCTCGCGGCCGTGATCACATAAGATCCCGGCAGTTCCGCGACGAACCCGCCATCCGGATCGATGGTCGCAGCGGCACCGCTCACGGTCCAACGGACCGAGTTGTTGTCCGCTTGGCCGCTTTTTGCATGAACGTTGAAACGCACGACGTCGCCAGTACGCGCGGTTGTCGATTTTGGATCGATAGATAGCCCGGCCAGACTACTTTTGACTACCATCACGTTTACGCTGCCACTGGCGCTGCCGGAAGATCCACTTATCATCGTCTGCCCCGGTGAGATTGCTGTTACTACGCCGGCGGCGTCTACGGTCGCTACGTCGGGCTTGCTGGAAGTCCAGTTTATCGAAAGGTCGCTGCGCGGGTTTCCTTCCGAACTTCGCGCCGTCGCCGAAAGTTTCGTGGTCGCACCGACGACAAGCGGTGTTTTGATTGGCTCAATATCAATGCGCGTTACCGGACCGGGCTTGACCATTACTCGAGTAAGTACCGTCTTGCCGCCGACAATGGCACCTACCAGCACCTCTCCCGGATTGAAGAACGAAACAGTGCCGGACTCATCCACGCCCGCCAGATCAAAAGGCGCGGCAAACCAGGCTGACGCAGGCGTGCTGGTCTTGTTTCCCGATGCGTCTTTGACAACGGCCGTAAACTTCACCTTTTGGCCCACGGAGATGTCCTGCGTTGCGGGCGTTAGTTCAGCGACCTTTATTGCAGAAGGAGGGGAATTCTGAGCGGTAGAAATGACAGTCGCCATGGCAAAAAGCAGGGCAAAAGACAGGACGGCAAGCAAGCTGCGGAAAGTAGGCATTAATGATTCTCCTGAATGAACTGTTCTTCGACTATTCTCGAGCAAGAAAAGTGACGGGCGTTAAGAGCCTCAAAACAAAGGTAGTATCCAAATGAATTCAAATCTTAGTCAGCCAGTGCAGGCGACGCAAGCGGACGCGCTCTTGTGCGACTAAACTTCGAGAACCATGGCTTGGTTTTAGGAGTCAACTCTTTGGAGTGCGGCGGCCAAACTTGAACGACACCCGTGCTTCGGCGACTATTTGCTCAAGGAGTTTTACAAATGGCCAACATTCAGAGGCGGCTGCCGGAAAATGTGCCGGGAGATTTCTTCGTCGACGAAACGTGTATCGACTGTGACACCTGTAGTCAACTCGCGCCGGCAGTCTTTCATGATCACGGCGAACAGTGCAGCGTTTACCATCAACCCGAAAGCGAAGGGGATACGCGCCTCGCGTTGATGGCCCTGGTCGCTTGCCCGACTGGCTCAATCGGAACAACACAAAAACACGATGCGCACATCGGCATAGATGCCTTTCCTGCGTTGGTGGCCGACAACGTTTACTTCTGCGGTTTTACTTCGGAATCGAGTTTCGGCGGCTGGAGTTATTTGATCACCCGACCGGAAAGCAAGGGAGGTAATCTACTGATCGATTCGCCGCGTTTCGCTACGCAGTTGGTAAAGCGGGTCCAGGAGATGGGGGGCGTCAGACAGATGCTCTTAACACACCGCGACGATATCGCCGACCATGAACTTTTCCAAAAGAGATTTGGTTGTGAGCGAGTGATGCACGCGGATGACGGCGCGCGAAGAATTGGCGTCGAACGGATCATTGAAGGACAGGATCCAAACCAGCTTGATGACGATCTTCTCGTGATACCGACTTCGGGCCACACGCGCGGGCATATGGTTTTTCTCTACCAAAAGAAGTTTCTATTCACCGGTGACCATCTGGCGTGGTCGCCCACTCGTCAGACTCTAACGGCCTTTCCAAGCGTGGCCTGGTTTTCGTGGGCCAGGCAGACGGAGTCAATGGCCAGACTTGCAGAGTACGATTTCGAATGGGTCTTGCCCGGCCACGGTTCGTTGCATCACGACACAAAAGAAAACATGCGCTATCATCTGCAGTCTTGCATTGCCTGGATGAAGACTCGTTCGTAGAGCTAAGAATTACTGGGACTGCGGGCGTCTCGGCCCGCCTCAAGCAACGCGTTCGATCAAGTTAGGGTTGAGGCTGTCAAACTTTGGCAAAGTGCCATTCCACGGAAGCGGGCGAGACGCCGGCGGTCCCAGTAAGAGGTTGATCTTCAGAGCCACCTTTTTTCGCAAGCGCAGAGGACGCACGGGAGGATAAAACGCCGTCAACCACCCCTGGCGCTCCTTACGTTGCGAAGCGAGGAACAGTCATTGAACCCTGATTCAAAATGAGGAACCTATGAACACAAACCAAAAAATTGCTCTCGGATGCGGAGTTGCTGGTTGCCTTGGTTTGGGCCTGATCTTGATTATCATTATAGTAGCTCTGGCACTGGGCTATGTTGGGCTGCCCGGCTCGAATCGCAATCACAACTCCAACCTGAATTCAAACTTCAACTCAAACGCTAATACCGACTCGAACTCAAATACCGACTCGGACTCGAACCTAAATACGAATTCGGAATCCGACTTATCGAGCTCTTCGTCGTCAATGTCCGACGACGACAGGCACAAACTTTTCCAGGCCGCGGGAGTGACAAGAGACAGTGCGTTGATTATGCGGGTGTTAACAAGGATCGGATTCCCTTCCGGCACAGGTGAGGGTTATGAAGAGTTTGTCAGGGCTCACATGGCTTGGGCAATGAAGAACCTGAGTTTTATTCAATCAGTGAGTACTCCGGAAAAAGCTCGCGCTTACGTGGACGAGCATATTAATGATTGAGGCATAGGTTCGCTTAAGTTGTATGTCAATGATTTAAAAGGGCGCGCGTGCGGTTTCGCGCGCCTTTTGTTATGTTTGACTGCTGAACTTCATACTTAGAATTCGGTACTTTGCCCTTCTGGAAAACCTAAGGATTCGTTTAGCAAAAGTACAAATCAAAACACGAAGTACAAAGCACAAAGTTCCTGATGAATCCTGAACGCATTCGCAATTTCTCCATCATCGCGCACATCGATCACGGCAAGTCCACGTTGGCCGATCGCCTGCTGGAACTCACCGGCGCCGTGACCGGACGAGAGATGTCTGCCCAGGTGCTTGACGATATGGATCTCGAGCGCGAACGCGGCATCACGATCAAGGCGCATGCAGTCAGGCTCGACTACAAAGCTCGGGATGGCCAGTCGTACATTTTGAATCTGATCGACACGCCGGGGCATGTCGACTTCTCTTACGAAGTTTCTCGTTCCTTGTCCGCATGTGAAGGCGCCTTGCTCATCGTCGACGCTTCGCAAGGCGTGGAAGCGCAAACGCTGGCCAATACCTACCTCGCAATTGAAAACAATCTCGAACTAATCCCGGTTATCAACAAGATCGATCTGCCCGGCGCCGAACCGGAAAAAGCGATCGAGCAAATTGAACACTTCATCGGGCTGGAAACTCATAATGCCATTCTTACCAGCGCCAAGACTGGCGCAGGCGTCGCGGAAGTTTTGGAAGCAATCGTGCGCGAAGTGCCCGCGCCAAAAGGTGATCCAGACGCGCCACTGAAGGCATTGATCTTCGACTCCTGGTACGACTCGTATCGCGGCGTGATCGTTCTCATTCGGGTGATCGATGGCACGATACGGCCCGGGATGAAGATTCGCTTTTTTAATGCCGGCCGGGATTATCAGGTGGAAACGCTGGGAGTCAATCGCCCCAGGCCGACGCCGATTGATCAACTGGGTGTTGGTGAGGTTGGCTTTCTTACCGCTTCGATCAAGGCTGTGGCGGACGTGCAAATCGGCGACACCGTAACGGAAGCAGCACGACCCACCAGGGAACCATTCCCGGGCTACCAGGAAATCAAACCCATGGTTTTCGCGGGACTTTATCCCGTCGATACAAACCAATACGAAGAGTTGCGCGATGCCATGGACAAGCTTCGTTTGAATGACGCTTCGTTCTTCTACGAACCTGAGTCTTCGACCGCGTTGGGCTTTGGATTTCGTTGCGGCTTTCTCGGTCTTCTGCATATGGAGATTGTGCAGGAGCGCTTGGAGCGGGAATTCAATCTTGATCTGATTACGACCGCACCCGGCGTGCGTTATATCGTGACCACCACCGACGGCAAAGTTACCGAGATCGACTCGCCGGCAAAAATGCCTGACCCTGGTCGCATTGCAAAAATTGAAGAGCCAGCGATCCGCGCTACGATCCTGACACCTGAAGAACACCTGGGTGGAATATTGGCTTTGCTTGAGGAAAAGCGCGGCGTGCAAAAAGGTTTCGAATACATTACTTCCAATCGAGTGATGCTTACCTATGAGCTGCCGCTAAACGAGATCGTGCTCGACTTTTATGATCGGTTGAAATCAACTTCGCGCGGTTACGCTTCACTCGACTATCACCTCGCCGGTTATTGGGAAAGCGATCTCGTCAAGCTTGATGTGCTGGTTGCCGGTGAACCCGTCGATGCGCTCTCGCTGGTGCTGCATCGCGACACGGCGGCCGCGAAAGGTCGCGCCCTGGCGACAAAAATGAAGGAGTTGATTCCGCGCCAACTTTTTGAAGTGCCCATTCAGGCGGCCATCGGCGCCAAGGTGATTGCGCGCGAAACGGTGAAGGCCATGGGCAAAAACGTCATTGCCAAATGCTACGGCGGCGACATCACGCGCAAACGCAAACTGCTGGAAAAACAGAAGGAAGGCAAAAAGCGTATGAAGAAAGTCGGCCGCGTGGAGATTCCGCAGGACGCGTTTCTCGCGGTGCTGAAAGTAAACGAATGACCCAACCTGGAAATTAAAAATCCCTGGCATAGTCCAGATGCCAGGGCCTTTAAGTGCCATCAAGTATTGCTCCAAAGAGTTGTTAATATCGCATGTTCGCTGGAAGAACAACCCCTGATTCTAACTCGCTAAAGCTCTAAGTGCGACACACAGTGATGAAACGCGTATATTAACTACGAGCAACACGGTCATCAAAAAATGGTAAACGTTCTCACGGAGAATAAAGGGATTACTAAACCTCGCAAAGCGGTCACGATCTTTTGCGATGGCTCGAGTCTCGGCAACGGCCAGGTTGCTGCGCGCGCGGCGGCGGTTGCGCTGCTTGGGTACAAAGGCCTGTGGCGAGCTGTCGGCACTTATCTGGGCCGCGCCACCAACCAGCAGGCGGAGGTAGCGGCTGCTGCGTTGGGATTGGAGTCGTTGCTCGAACCGTGCCTTGTCCATCTCTTCACCGATTCGCGTTATGTCGTCGAAACAATGAGCGGGCGGTTTCGACGCAAAGCTAATCATGAGTGGTGGCAGCGACTTGATAAAGCGGCGGCGAACCATGAAGTGAAATGGGAATGGACGCGAGGGCATGACGGCAACCTTATTCAGGAAGCCGCCGATAAGGCCGCTCGTCGCATTGCTGCAAGCGGCCGAGTTGATGAAGAAATACTACGTGCTGCAATAGACCGCATCGGAAGCAAAGATCCGGAGTTGATAGCTGTCGAGGACGATTAAACCGTATGGGTGAATCTCCAGGTCTCGAACGAGCTCGTGTCTTTCGGGGCAAGCAGCTGACGCCCGAAGATTTCGAACTCCAACAACGTAATTTTCGCGATAAACTAAAACGGCATAATCGGAATCTGCATGGCTTCGGAATAGTTTCAGGCCTTAAAGTGAGGGTCAACTCCGGACAGATTGTGGTAGAGCCTGGCTTTGCCCTGGACTGCGAGGGGAACGAGTTACTGGTCGGGACCGAGCGATCACAAATTTCTCAACCAACCGCTGCCTGGCGCACAGCCTATGTGAACATTCGCTTTGTTGAAGAGTGTGCCGATCCCGCGCCAATTGCAGGAGGAGAGGAAGCTTCTGACGCAATAGTCCACGCGGCGGAAGGCTTCGAGCTCACACTCGCGCCGGAAAACTGTAATCGCGGGCATAGACATCTGCGGGCGCGTTGGCTCGCCTGCGGGCGAGCTCACGCGTTGACTATCGCCAGACTGAGACACAACTCGCAGGGTTGGCGCGTCGACCGAGGCTATCGTGCGCCCCATATAAAATAAGCCCGGCGCTGCATCCC
>JBKOZZ010000012.1:0-14229 GCA_046726155.1 Acidobacteriota bacterium | reverse complement strand
AGCGCTTCGCAGCCGCGCATCCCGCGGCGATTCTCCAGTGTTAACGTGCCGCCATGCGCCTCAGCGATCTGTCTGGAAAGTACCAGGCCGATGCCGGAGCCTTTCGCTTTAGTGGTGAAGAAGGGGACGAATAGATTCGCGGTGTTTGCCAGACCCGGGCCTTCATCGCTGATCCGGATTTCCACCTGACCGTTGTTTTGACTCCAGCCAACTCCCACGTCACCCCTGGTTTCCATCGAAGCATCCACCGCGTTCCGCACTAAATTGATTAGTAGCTGCTCCAGCTGCACGTCATCGCCATTGACTATAATCTCAGGGCCCGCAACAACGTTCACCGGCAAACGCGTCTCGAGGCTGGCAACGCGTCGCACCAGCGCGCCAATATCCAACGGCTCAAAGCGCGGCTGCGGCAAGCGCGCAAGCTGCGAATACGACTCAACGAAACGCGCCAGCGAATCGGCCCGCGATGAAATCACCTCTAGCCCGCGCTGCAAATCGTCGTTCCAGTCCACGGGCCGCGGCTCATGACCCATCAGATCCGCAAGACTACCAGCAACCGATTTGATTGGCGCCAGCGAGTTATTAAGTTCATGACCGAGCACACGCAATAAGCGTTGCCAAGCGACACGTTCTTCTTCGCGCAACGTTTGACTGAGGTCCGTTAAGACGAGCAACTGATGTTGAGCGCCACCTTCACGAAAGGTACTGCGGCGAATGTCCCAACGGCCCACACCGCCGGGAAAGACCATCTGCATAGTGTGGGCGCCTTCGCCTTCATCTCGATGAAGACAGGCCGCCAGGCCAAGCTCGACGCTGGTGCGTCCCAGCAATCTTGTTGCCGGCTGGGCCAACAGTTTTTCACCGGCTCGATTCACTAAGCGCAAACGCTGTTCACCATCAAATGCGAAAACCGCCACGTCTATCTCCCCCATCACCGTGCGCAGCAACGCAGTCGCTTCCATTGCGCCAAGTCTTTGTTCACGCAATGTTTGTCCAAGGTCATTCACTTCCAGCATCACTTCGCCGAGCGCATCGCCTTCAGCCGCGCGTCGTCCGCGAATGGAGTAGTCGCCCTCGCGGATGGCCGCAAGAATATTCGAAAGAGTTTGCAGCGGGCGGACGATCCGTTGTTTGAGGTTGAAGGCAACGCCCAGCCAAAGAAGTACCAGGAATAGATCGACGGTCCATTGGACGCGCGCCGTATAGTCGTCATACCAAAGCAGAAGGGCACACAGAACTACGGCAGGAAATCCCGCGGCCAGGGCCAGGAAAGTAACGCGCCGCTCGAATTTCATCCGCCCGCCACGTCGCAGGGCAGGATCGAGACTCGGCAAGGTTGAGGGATGTTTTGGCATCATTAGCGGGAGTGTTCAGATCGCTACCCCTTCGGCGGATTTCAACTCCTTGGAGTGCGCCGGCGTGGCGGCGCTTTTGACCCGCGGCGGCCTGCCGGCCCCTTGTTGACAAGCCTACAACTAGTTGAGACCGCTTAAGTCGGGGGCGGGCCAACGCGGCGCCAGGCCGCCGCACTCCAAGGAGTTGACCGTGTGCCTTAAGGAGGTGGCCGCCTTCGACGAGCCTTACCTCGAACGATGGGTAAATCCATCGCCACGGCCATTAACATTAGTCACGCTTATGATAACCCATACTTTTGCAGGCGCCGGTAGAGGGCACTGCGACTCAGGCCGAGCGCCTCGGCCGCGCGATTGGCGTTGCCTTCAAAGCGCGCGAGGGCCTTCGTTATCAATATACGTTCGGCTTCTTCAAGGCTCATCTCCTCCAGTCGCGACGAGAGACGCCCATCCGGCGCGGCCTGCAACGCCAAATCAAAGGCAGTCACCACACTACTTGAACTCATCAAAAGCGCACGCTCAACAACGTGATCCAACTCGCGCACATTGCCTGGCCACGAGTGCTCGATCAGAGCGGCGATAGCCTGCGGCGTGAACCTCATGGGGCCGCGGCGGTATCGCTCGCTGTGTTGCCGCAGAAAATACTCGGCGAGCGCTGGAATGTCGTCACGCCTGTCACGCAGCGGTGGCAGATGAATCTCGACAGTGTTGAGCCGGAAAAGCAGGTCCTGCCGAAACTTGCCCTGTGCTACTTCGGCATTCAGATCGGAGTTCGTCGCCGAGATCACGCGCACATCTACTTTGCGAGTTTTCGACGATCCGACGCGTTCGAATTCTCCAGTTTCCAAAACGCGCAGAAGTTTTGGTTGTAAGTTGAGCGGGACGTTGGCGATCTCGTCGAGAAACAACGTGCCGCCATCAGCCAACTCGAAACGTCCCACGCGATCCGTTTTCGCGTCAGTAAAGGCACCGCGCACGTGGCCAAACAATTCGCTCTCGAAAACGCCTTCGGCCAGGGCGCCGGCATTGAGAGATACGAGTGGCTGGGCTGAGCGCGCGGAGGTCATATGCACAGCGCGAGCGATCACGCCCTTCCCTGTACCGTTGTCGCCAGTGATTAGGATGTTTGCATCCGCCGGCCCAATTCGCTCGACTAGTTTGAGAACCGCTTTCATCGCCTGGGACTCGGCGATAATGTTCGGCAGTTTTGCAGCGGACTCGGCTGCCGTGTCGCGCAGCGCCAGGTTCTCCGCCTCCAGCCGCTGCTCCCGCCGCAGTGCTCCGCCCAACTCAATCTGGGTACGTACCACGGCCAACAGCCGGGCATTATCCCAGGGCTTCTGAATAAAGTCGCGCGCGCCACGCCGCATCGCTTCCACTGCCAAGTCGACGCTTCCCCAGGCAGTCATTACCACCACAGGCAAGGTCGGATCGATCGCTTGAATCCTGGTTAGTAAATCCAAACCCTCGCTGCCAGACGTGGTATCGCGCGCGTAGTTGAGATCGATGAGGACCACGTCGAGCTCCTGGCAGTTAACCACCTCCAGAACACCAGCTGGAGATGACGCCGTTTCGATCTCATAGCGATTGCCTTTCAACAACAGGCGCAACGCCGCGAGGACGTCAGTCTGATCGTCTGCAATGAGAATTTTCGCCATTGGTTAAGAACCTGACTTACAGTCTGGTGAGGCTATCACAATAGGGCGTCATAAAATCAGGACCGGTAGCGGTAGCAACCGGGTTCTGATTCTGTCAGCCACATCAATTCCAGAAGCCGGTTGCCATCTCAAGTCGGGGTAAGTCTGCGACTTCCGATGCGCGGCAAGTCTCCGACTTGCCGGGGAATTCCGAAAAATCTTAAGGTCTCCGACCTTCCCGGTCACAGACCGGAAAAGTAGTAGTGCAAGGCTACGGTAAGTCAAAGACTTACCGCGCACCGGAGGTCAGAGACGGATCCTTGTCCAACTCTGCGGTTAGCTCATGGTCAGGAAGGTGGGCTTGCCCCCGCCTACTGGCTAACAGAATCCTGCGCTTACTCATAGCGCAGTGCTCGCAGAGGATCTAGACGCGTTGCGCGCCGCGCCGGAATGTAGCAGGCGAGCAAGGCGACAAACGCCAATAGCGTCGCTACTGCAGCGAACGTTAATGGATCCTTAGCGGTCACGCCAAACAGTAAACTCGCAATCACTCTCATCAGTGCGAATGCTCCGACCAGGCCAATGGCCAAGCCGAGTACTATCAATTTGAACCCCTGCGAAACTATGAGCCGCAACACGTCCCGAGTTTGCGCGCCTAGTGCCATGCGTATGCCAATCTCGTTCGTGCGTTGCGCCACTGCGTAGCTCATAACGCCGTACAAGCCAACGATCGTCAGGATTAGCGCCACCGACGCGAAAATGACGAGCAGCGTGGTATTGAAACGCGGTGCGGCAACCGTCGCAGAGATATGTTCGTCCATTGTCTTAACATTAAAAACGGGTACCTCTCCATCCATCGAATGCACTTCATTCTGAACAGCCGTCACCAACGTGTGCGGATCATTCGTAGTTCTTACCACTATGGTCATCTGATTGAAGGGCACCTGCGCTTGCGGAACGAAATACCCCACCCTTAATTCGGAACTTAGGTTGCGATTTCTCACGTCGCCGACCACGCCAACGATCTCGCGCCAGTCTGCCTTCTTTTCCGTGGTGGAAATTCCCGGTTTAATGCGTTTGCCTATTGGGTCCTCATTGGGAAAGAACTTGTCAGCAAAGTTTTGGTTTACGACGATCACTCCCGGAGCCGTCGCGCCATCGCGCTGATTGAAGGTTCGTCCCTTCAGTATCGGCACTCCAAGCGTTTTGAAATAATCGTCACTGACCGCGAAGAAATCAGCCGAAGGTAGATCACCTTTCGCCATGGGCCGGCCTTCAGTCTCAAAAGAGATGCGAAACAGATCTCCGCTCAAAGGTAACGGTATCACTGCGCCGGCGGAACGCACTCCCGGCAGTGACTGAACACGTGCTACCAGATCGCGGTAAAACTGGTCTTGCTTCTCAGTAGGGTATTTGACCTCAGGTATTCCTACCACAAGGCTCAGGAGATTCTGCGATTCAAAGCCCGGACTGACGTTGCGCAAACGCCAGAGGCTTTGGATTAGCAGCCCGGCGCCCACCAGCAACACAACTGCGATTGCCAGTTCACTCACCACCAGGACCCCACGAATTCGATTGCGGCGCGCGCCCTCGCCTGAGCCTCGCGCACCTTCTTTTAGCGATTCAGTTAATTCAGTCTTTGAGGAATGGATGGCTGGAACCAGGCCAAAGATAAGTCCGGTCAGCAGAGAAACCAGCAACGTAAACCCGAGCACGCGCCAGTCGAGTCCCACCTGCAACGCTCGGGGAATATTCTGCTTACCCAGGGCCACCAGCAGATCCGACCACCAAACGGCCAGGAACAATCCCAGCGTTCCACCCGCCAGTGAAAGCAGCACGCTCTCAGTCAGCAACTGCCGCACGACTCGCATTCGACTGGCGCCGAGCGCGGAACGGATGGCCATTTCTTTATGGCGCACCATCGCGCGCGCCAACAGCAGATTCGCCACGTTGGCACACGCGATCAAGAGCACACAACCAACGGCGCCCAACAGGATTAGTAGGGCCGGGCGAATGTCGCCCACCAGAGCTTCCAGCGTCGGCTCCACTTTGCTGCTCTTATGCAGGTCTTTGTCCGGGTATTGCTGCTCCAGACGCGCGCTGATTGAAGTCATCTCAGCCTGGGCCTGCTCCTTCGAGACGCCCGGCTTGAGACGCGCAATTACATTCATGTAGTGAGCGCCTCGCTCCTCGGTAATTGGCTCCTTACCTTCCCTGTCAACGGCAACCGTCGTCCACAACTCTACAGGCTCATTCTGAATTGGGAACTGAAAAGCGCTCGGCATCACGCCGACAATCGTATAGGTCTTACCGTCGAGAACCATCGACTGGTTTACCACGTTTGGATCGGAGTTGAAGCGCTTCTGGAAAAGTTGCTGACTCAACAACACGACACGCCCACGTTCACCCGGCTTATCTTCATCTGGAAGAAAGTCGCGCCCAATTGCGGGAGCGACTCCCAGCAACGGAAGGAGGTCCGCGTTGACCACGGCGCCTTGCAGGCGCGTAGACTCACCTCGACCCGTCATAATGAAGTCGTTGGTGTGGTATGAGGCCATGTGCTCGAAGACATGGTTTTGTTCACGCCAGTCAACAAAGTTTGGGTAAGAAGCGCTGCCGCGCTGGTAGCCTCGAGTAGGATCAGTCTCCCAAACATTCATCAACTGCTCAGAATTCGAAAATGGCAGCGGGCGCAGTAATACCGCATTCACGACGCTGAAGATGGCGGTGTTCGCACCAATTCCCAACGCAAGCGCAATCGTGGCCACGATGCTGAAGCTCGGAGCCTTGAGCAACATGCGTATTCCGTAGCGGATGTCTTGCCAAAAATTTTCCATAATCGTACCTCGTTAATAACAAACTAAAGGAAGCTCGGAGCAAGTCGTAAACTCCCTAAGCTCTCAGCTCCGCTTGTCGCCTCGTAGAGGCGAAATGTTCATAGCCTTGTGCTATGTCCTAGGTCTCGCTCCGAAGGAGCGGAATGTTTCTTTGCCGCGCTTCCATAACCTCACCTCGACGAGAGTGGACTGATGCTTCTTGCTGGGACCGCGGGCGTCTCGCCCGCTTACGTAGCCATATCTCGATTATCGAGGAAGCTGATCGCCTACGGCAGGTCGCGCCCGTGGCGCTCGGGCGGGCGAGACGTCCGCGCTCCCAGCTTTCAATTGCTACTCGTAGCGCAGAGCTACCAATGGGTCGACTCTCGTCGCTCGCCTTGCGGGAACCAGGCATGCAGCCATGGCGACCACTGCGAGCAGAACGGAAACCGCCACGTAAGTCATCGGATCATTCGGCCTGACTTCGAACAATAAGCCGCTCAAGAATCTGGTTAGCGCAAATGCGCCGGCGATGCCGACAGCTAGTCCGCCAAGCGTCAACAAGATTCCCTGCACGAGAATCAGGCGCACGACATCACGCGATTGCGCGCCCAAAGCCATCCGAATACCGATTTCGCCAGTGCGCTGCGTCACGTCGTAGTTGATTACGCCGTAAATACCGATTGCCGAAAGAATGAAAGCGAGCGCGGCAAACAGACCAATCAGGAAAGTATTGAAGCGCGGCTGGGCAACTGATTGAGACAGCAACTCGGTCATGGCTGCGAATCGCGTTGGTCCTTCTTCGCTGTCGACGGATTGAATCTGCGTGCGGACCGCGGCAATCAAACTTGTTGGCTCAGTAGTAGTGCGCACAACGATGCGCATGCCGGGAAACGGACTCTGCGCGTGGGGAACGTACGCCTGTGGGCCGGCTTCGACGCCGAGGCCCTGATACCTGGCATCACCGACGACGCCAACAATAGTTCTCAATACACCACTAATCGTCATGCGACGGCCGACCGGATCTTCATTGGGAAAGAAACGGCTGGCGAGCGTTTGATTGATAACCACTACGCCGGGCGCCTGGGCTGTATCCGCATCGGCAATGGTCCGACCGCGCACGAGCGGCAAGCCCAACGCTTCCAGGTATCCTGCCGTTGCCGGCATGTAGATAGCGGAGGGCGGCTGACTCCCTGCTTCCACGGGTCGACCTTCAATCGAGAAGCCGGTGCCTTGCTGAATGTATGAAGGTGGCAGGCTGGTGCACGCGCCCGCAGCTATTACGCCTGGCAGCGAGCGAATACGTTGTAGCGCTTGCTCAAAGAACGCGACCTGCTTCCCCGGATCCTGATAGCGAACGAATTGCAACCCGACTGCCATCGTCAGCAGGCGATCGGGGTTGAAACCAGGATTGACGTCGGTGAGACGCTGAAAGCTCTTGAGCATCAGCCCGGCGCCGATTAGCAATGTCACTGCCAGCGCGATTTCGCTCATCACCAGCAAGCCGCGCACGCGTTTGATTCGGGCCATTCCGGCAATGCCGCGACCACCTTCGCGGAGGGATTCATTCAAGCTGACCCTTCGGGCGTGCCAGGCGGGCGCCAATCCAAACAACACACCCGTCGCAATTGAGACGATGAACGTAAACAACAGCGCCGACCGATCGACACTAACGCCTTCGAGTCGCGGTATGTCTTTCGGGGTCAGCCCGAGTAACAATTGGACGCCCCAGGTCGCCAGCAGCAGACCGAGTAGTCCGCCCAAACTGGCGAGCAGGATACTTTCGGTGAGCATCTGACGGATCAGTCGCAATTGGCCGGCGCCCATTGCCCGCCGGATCGCAATCTCTCGATCGCGCGCGGCCGTTCGCGACATCATCAAGTTTGCGACATTCGCGCAAGCGATCAACAGGATGAAACCGACCGCGACGAGCAACACAATCAATGGCTTCTGATAATCACCAACCATCTGCGTGTGTAAAGGCACCAGCACTACCCCGCTGCCGGCATCTGAAGCCGGGTAATCATTGGCGAGACGTTCGGCGATGGTATTCATTTCGGCCTGTGCCTGTTGCAGGAGCACACCTTCCCGCAAACGACCCACTACTCGATAGCCGTTCAACGAGCGGTTATTAATCCAGTCTCCCACTGAGGAGCTCGAGCCAACTGGTAGGTCATAAATTGGAGCCAGACTGCTCCAGAGCTCAATGTCCGGCGTGGGAAAGCGAAAAGAAGGTGGCATGACACCGATGATCGTGAACGTTTCAGAATTCAGATCGATCGTTTTACCAAGCACATTCCGATCGGAGTTGAAACGCCGGCGCCATAGTGGATCGCCGAGCACCACGACGCGCTGATGGTCGTCAGACGCTTGCAACGGCCGGCCCAGAACTGGCGCTACTCCCATCACTGTAAAAAAATTCGCTGTGGCTAAGGCGGCGCGTGTTTCGTCCGGACCTTCTTTTCCGGAAATGTGATATCGATTAAACGCGTACGCCGCAAATCCGGCGAAGGACTGCGACTGCTGCTGCCAGTCGCGGAAGACGGGTAGTGACGCAGGATATTGCGAGCCAGGCCGTTTGAGATCCTTCGTCCACACGCCGACCAACTGTCGTGGAGCAGCATATGGCAGCGGACGAAACACGATGGCATTCACCACGCTGAAGATCGCAGTGTTTGCGCCAATGCCTAACGCTAATGTTAGGAGAGCCACAATCGTGAATGCCCGATTCTTGGTCAGCATTCGTATGCCAAAGCGAATGTCTTGTAAGAGTGTTTCCATGACCTTACCTCGAAATTGCACTCATGCTTCTTGCTGGGACCGCGGGCGTCTCGCCCGCTTACGTAGCCATCTCTCGATTATCGAGGAAGGCGATCTTGTACCGCAGGTCGCGCCCGTGGGCGCTCAAGCGGGCGGGACGCCCGCGCTCCCAGCATTCAGTTGCTACTCATATCTCAGTGCCACCAGGGGATCGACTCTCGTCGCCCGCCGCGCCGGCAAATAACACGCCAACAACGCCACCGCCAGCAGGGTGCTGACAACAATTCCAAAAGTTGCTGCACTCATGCTTCTTGCTGGGACCGCGGGCGTCTCGCCCGCTTACGTAGCCATCTCTCGATCATCGAGGAAGGCGATCTTGTTCCGCAGGTCGCGCCCGTGGGCGCTCAAGCGGGCGGGACGCCCGCGCTCCCAGCATTCAGTTGCTACTCATATCTCAGTGCCACCAGGGGATCGACTCTCGTCGCCCGCCGCGCCGGCAAATAACACGCTAACAACGCCACCGCCAGCAGGGTGCTGACAACAATTCCAAAAGTTGCAGTGTCGGTTGTCTGGACCTCGAAAAGCAGAGTCCGCAGCAGCCGCATAAGCGCGAGCGCCGCCACCACTCCGATTGCCAACCCCACCAGCGCCAGTGCCAGTCCCTGTTTCAACACCATCTTCAAGATATCGGTAGCCTGAGCGCCCAGCGCCATGCGTACGCCGATGTGATGCGTTTGTTGGTTGACGGAATAGGAAACGACTCCGTAAATGCCGATGGCAGCCAACAACAGCGCGATCCCAGCAAAGATGCTAATCAGCAACGCCGGGAAACGCCGTAAGAACGCCGCCGGGGAGGTACTAATCAGTTCCTCCATAGCGCGAACATTAAAAATCGCGACATCGGGTTCCAGTGTGCGGATTTCGTTGCGAATGGCGCTGGCCAGGACGGCCGGATCTGACGCTGTGCGAACAACCAGGTTTGTTCCGATGCCTGGGATTTGTCTGAACGAATAATAAGTGACTGGTCTGATCGCCTCATCCAATCCGCCAATCTTCACGTCCCCAACCACACCGATGACCTGGACTGGCTGCGCCTGGCCTGACGTGAAAACCAGCCGCCGTCCGATCGGATCGCGGCCTGCAAAAACTCTGTCGGCCAGGCTCTTGCCAATAATTACGACGCCGGCAGCGTTCGCCGTGTCACGCTCATCGAACATTCGCCCGGTGATGATCGGGACGCCAAGCGTTTGGAAATAGGTGTCGCTCACAACGCGGAGGTTAGCTTCGATCGCCTGACCAGGCGGCGGAATCGGATCGCCTTCTATGTTGAAGCGCGTGGTGTTTCCGCCTTGCAGCGGCAGATTGTCTATCGCGCCCACTCCGCTGACACCTGGGAGCGATTGCACGCGCTCCTTCAATTGTTCGTAAAAGTTAATCTGGCGGTTGGCGTCGTCATATTTGGCGGCCGGCAAGACGACTGTCATCGTCAGTAAGTTTTCCGGGTTGAATCCGATGTTTGCCTGCAGCAGGCGCAGCAGGCTTTTCATCATTAAGCCCGCCCCAACCAGCAGCACCACGGCCAGAGCGATTTCGCTCATGACCAGAGCGCTGCGGAGACGATGCCCCGCGCCTCGCCCAGTATTTCGGCCACCTTCCTTGAGAATCTCGTTCAGATCGAGACGTGAGGATTGAAGGGCCGGCGCCAGGCCGAAAATAATCCCCGTCAGCAAAGAAAGTCCGAAAGAGAATGCAAGAATACTTGTATCGATGTGCAGTGATTTAAGGAACGGCAGCGCATTGAGTTGATTTTCCGGCAAAGCCGCGACCAAAGCGCTCACGCCCCAGTAAGCGACCAGCAAACCGGCCGCGCCCCCGGCTAATGAAAGCAGAACAGACTCCGTCAACAGTTGCCGGATAACACGCCAGCGACTCGCACCAAGCGCGGCGCGAATGGCAACTTCCTTCTGCCGGCCGAGCGATCGCGTAAGCATCAAACTGGCCACGTTGGCGCAGGCGATCAGCAAAACAAGACCTACTGCGGCGAGCAATACCAGCAGAATCGGTTTGACCTGCCCTACGATTTGTTCCTGCAATGGGACGAGTCTGAGACCCGTTCCGGCGTGCGATTGTTTATTTTCCTGCTCGATGCGGCTGGCAATGAGACTCAACTCTGTTTGCGCCTGCTCGAGGGTCACACCCGTTTTGAGTCGCCCGATAACATTAGTTCCATGCATGAAGCGCCGCGTTAGTTGCGCCTCTGTTGGTTGGTATGGTCGCCACAGGTCGGCGGCCCTCATTGCAAACTCAAAACTCGCCGGCAAAACCCCAACTACGGTGTAACTATCACCGTTAAGCGTCAGCGACTGTCCAATGATTCCTTTATCGCCGCCGAACCTGCGCTGCCACATGCCATACGTCAACACAGTTACCCGTGCCGCGCCCGGCTTGTCCTCACCGGGCTGAAACGTACGACCGATCACAGGGTCGACGCCAAGGAGCGAAAAGAAATTCGCAGTTGCGGAAGGAGCAAAAACGCGTTCCGGTTCCCCGCGCCCGCTCATGATCGCGCCTCCTCCGGTGTAGGCCGCGATTCCTTCGAGCGTCTGGTTTTTTTGATAGTCCTGATAATCGGGATAAGAAAATTCGCGCTGTGCAAACTCTTTCTGCGGCGTGCTCTCCCAGAGGTGATAAAGGCGCTCTGGCGATTTGTAGGGAAGGCCGCGCAACAACGCCGTGTCGACGACCGTGAAAATCGCCGTGCTTGCGCCGATGCCAAGCGCCAGTGTTAAGACGGCAACCAGGGTAAAGCCGGGCTTCTTAACCAGCGTGCGTACGGCGTAGCGTAAGTCTTGAAGCAGTTTGTGCATCGTGCGTCTCCTTCGTTGTCCTGTCCGATAAGCTTTAAGATTGTCGCAGGTTTCGCAGCTCGTCTTTTCAACGGAGCGCGACAAGCTGAAGCTTATCGGACATCATTCGTAACGCAGCGCCACCAACGGATTAACGCGCGACGCTCTTCGCGCCGGGAGATAGCCGGCCAATGCCGCTACAGCGGTCAACAACAGCGCAGCCGTCGCCAGCGTTGTGGGATCGCTTGGCTTGAGTCCGAAAAGCTGACTGGAAATCAGCCGGGCCGACGCTAATGCGGCCGGCACTCCGACGACGATTCCGATAACGACCAATAGCAAGCTCTCCTTAAGGACCATCCAAATAATGTCGCGGCGTTCTGCGCCGAGCGCCATGCGAATACCAATCTCATTTGTGCGACGCACGACCGCATGGGTCATGATTCCGTACAGGCCGACGCAGGAGAGCAGCAAGCCCAGTAGCCCAAAGAAGCTAACTAGTTGGGCGATCAGTTTTTCCTGCTTAAGCGCGTCATCAGTCTGAACGCGAAGGCTGGTAATATTTCCAATCGGAAGTTTGTCGTTCACCTGCGCAATTGCTGCGCGCACCTCGTCGGAAAGATTTAGCGGATCGCCTGCTGTGCGCAGCTCAAATACGTTCGCGAATGTCTGCTGATCCTGCACCTGGAGAATTGGACGAAACACAGTACGGTCAGGCTTCGCTTTGGCGCTGTCGTATTTCGAGTCGCCAATCACGCCGACAATTTCGAAGTCGTTCTTGTCAGAGTTTTCGTCAAAGGTTGCGCGGCGGCCGATTGGATTCTGATCGTGAAAATATGACTGGGCAAAAGCCTGATTAACTACGGCAACTTTTTGCGACGTTGGAGTGTCTTGTAAGCCAATGTCACGACCCATGAAGAGCGGCACACCAAGCGTTTCCGAAAAATTAGGTCCGACCATCATGTCAGACACCGCGGTGTCTTCGTCCTTAGCTGGCGTGTAGCCACGAACGGTAACAGTGCTGTTCGTACTACTGCCTTGCATTGGGCTGTAACTTGCGATGGTGACCGAACTGACATTAGGCAGCGCGCCCAAGCGTTCATGAAGCTGACGATAAACCGCGCTCAATTCATTCGCTTTGTAACCCGCCAAACGCGTGTCGACACTTACGAGCAATACATTGTCGCGATTGAAACCGAGATTCTCTTGTTGAAGTTTAATCAGACTGCGCGCAAACAGACCGGCGCCAACCAACAAAATGAGCGAGAGAGCTACCTGGGTCACGACCAGTGTCGAGCCCAAATTGAAACGACGCTTCCTGCCTTGACTGGATTTCTCTTTCAGCGCGGAAGTGAGGTCAGTGCTGGTAGCGCGGAGGGCGGGCGCGATGCCGAACAACACTCCCGAGAAAAGCGAGATGCCGAGAGTGAACAACAGTACCGAGGCATCCGGCTTAACATCCAATGGCGAAGTTGCCGCCAGGCGGCTGACTAATAAACTTACGGCCCACTGGGCCAGGATGATGCCCGCGATCCCTCCGATTGCGGCAAGCAGCAAGCTCTCGGTCAGCAGTTGACGAACCAGGCGCCAGCGGCTCGCGCCCAAAGCCTGGCGCAGAGAAATCTCCGCCTGCCTCGCAGCGGCGCGCGACAACAGAAGATTCCCCACATTGGCGCACGCAATCAGGAGGACCAGCGCAACTATCACCATCAGCATGCGCAATGCTTTCGAATAAAAAAAGCGTAAGCCCGAAAGTCCGCGAGCACCTGACACCAGAGTGACGAAGCTGTTTTGAATCGCCAATCGGCCATCATCGTTGAGTTGACTTCCGGCGCGCTCGGTGAGGTATTGCCGCAACTCAACGTTTACGCCAGCCTGAGCTTGTTCCATTCGAATGCCAGGTTTTAGCCGGCCGATCATATTCAGCCAATAGACATCTTTGTCGTCGAGATATGACTTGCGCAGTTCAACCTGTGGTTGAAATGCCAGTGGCAGCCAAAAGTCTGGTGAACGACGCACGCGCGTGCCAAAAAACTCCGGAGGCATTACGCCCACAATCGTGAAGCCGGTGCCGTTTAGCAGAACGTTCTTCCCTACTACCTGCGGATCACTGTTGAGTTTTTGCTGCCAGTATCCATTGCTGATAACCGCTGCCGGCGAAGCTGCAGCGGAGTCGTCCTCATTTGCAAGGACGCGACCCTGCATTGCATTAACTCCCAACACCGTAAAATAATTTCCCGAAACGAGGTGGGCTGACGCCCTTTCCGCGGCCTGGCCTGCTTGTGCATCAGGCCGCCTCACGCTGATGCGGCTTTCACCACCGCGGAAGGCGCTCAGCTCCTGGAAAGAAGAATCGTGTTCGCGGAAGTAACGGTAGGCAGCATAGGAAAAGCGCTCCGTCCGTCCGGTGGGGATGTCGCCTTCATCCCGCGTGCTTGTTCCCTCGTTCGGAAGGTCGTTGAACAAAACCAGCTCGTCCGGTTTAGTCACCGGCAGCGGTTTTAGGACCACGGCGTTGAGCAAAGTGAAGATCGCCGTGTTGGCGCCAATTCCCAATGCCAGAATTACCAGCGCAACCACGGTGAAGGCCGGCCGCCTAAGTAAGCCGCGAAATCCGTAGCGAATATCCTTAAAAAGATTTTCCATAACACCTCGTAATTAACTTCCCTTTTTTGGAGTGCGGTGACCTGTCACCGCTTTGGCCCTGGGCGGCTTGACGCCCAAGTCGTTCAACTAGATTCCGTGTTGCGGTGATCGCGACAGGTCGCGACGACCAAAGCGGTGACAAGTCACCGCACTCCAAAAATCACTCGTAGCGCAG